>JANNWR010000161.1:0-7599 GCA_031408715.1 bacterium | reverse complement strand
GCCGGGAACTTCTCCCGTTCGAGATCGCCGGCGCTGGGCCGAGCCTTGTTGAGGCTCGGGGCACTGGCGATCTCAGCGAAGATCGCGGGTGGTGCCGCCGCCTCCATCCGGGGCGCACTGATTGTTACCCATGGATGGCGTAGCGGTTCCGGAATTGTGCGCGAGAAGCCCCACCTGCTGCCGTGGGGGGTTGAGACTGCCCGATCGCAGGCCCTCGAGGTCCAGGGTCACCCAGCGGAACCCCAGTTCTTTGAGACCGGCGGTCACCCGCTCACGCAGCCCGGGCGCTGCCAGGCGCACCAGGTCCGTGAGCGGCACTTCGATGCGAGCCGTGTCGCCATGCTTGTCGACAGCCAGGCGCACCCGCAGCTCGGCAAAGCCCAACTCGCGCAGCAGGCCCTCGGCGCGCTCGACCTGACTGAGCGCCTCGCGCGTGATCGGCGTGCCATACGGGATGCGTGAGGCCAGGCAGGGCGATGCGGGCTTTGCGGCACTGGTGAGTTCGAATGCTTCGGCCACCGCACGCACGTCGAGCTTGCGAAATCCCAGATCGGCGAGTGGCGAACGCACGCCGATCTCGGCCGCGGCGCGCCGTCCCGGGCGCCAGTCGGAGAGATCGTCGGCGATGGTGCCGTCTATTACAACATCGCAGCGCTCGCGCGCTGCGATGAGTGCGAGCTTCGAGAACAGTTCTTTTTTGCAGTGGTAGCAGCGGTCGTCGGGATTGCTTGCGAAGTTGGGATCGCTCAGTTCGCCCGTGGTCACGACCTCGACGCGCGCCCCGAAGCGCGCCGCCTGGTCCAGCGCCAGTTGCAGTTCGCGCGACGCATAACTGTCGGACACACCGATCACACCCAGCGCGCGCTCACCCAGTTGTTCGTGCGCGACACGCAGCAACACGCTGGAATCGACGCCGCCCGAGTACGCCACGACGACGCGCGAGTGCGTGCGCAACTCGGCGCGGAGCAGATCCAGGCGCACGCGCCAATCCGCTGCGGCGTGCGGGCGCGCATGCGGGTCACGAATGGCGAGGAGAGCGTGCTCGGTGGCGTCGTGCGTGTTCATGAGGGACGGTATGGTAGCGACTCGCACGCGCCGAAGCCACGGAACTTGTGTGTCGGCCCGGGAAAAATATGTGTCGAGCGCGTGAGCTGGGAAGTTCATCACTGCGCGGGACACAGCTCAGCGTGGGCGTGTTCGTGGCTCCGCCGTCTGCCTGGGAAAAAGCGCTCAGGGGGGCTTGTCAGTCTTGGGGACCGGGCACATATTGGACTTGTGCGCCCATTCTACCTTTGGGTGCCCCGATGCCCTTGAGCTCTTGAGCCCCTGAGCCCTTAAGCTCATGTCTCGGGGGCTGATCTGTGCTCGGGCCCCACGACTGGGTCAGGTCGGCTGCCCCGTCGGCTGGTGCGTTCGCCCTGCCTTCGGCTGCGACGCGAGTCCTGGTTGGCGCCGCGTGCCCATCAGGCCTGCTCGACGGCCCGGTTCAGCCCCGCGCGCTTCACGGCACGGTTCACGGCATGCGCGGCGCGGAGTGCTTACTTCCCGCCCCCCACCTTGGCGCTGTCGGCCGTGGCTGGCTTCGCAGGCGCTTTGGGCGCGGGCTGCGCGGCTTTCGGCGTACTGGGCTTGGATGCCGCGGGCTTGCTTCTCGGCGTGCCCGGCGTGCTCACAAGGCCCCGGCGCGTGTGTGCGCTGTCCGCGGCCGTGGGTTTGGCACTCGCCGTACTGCGGCGCGCGTGTGCACTGTCCGCGGCCGTGGGCTTGCTGCCCGGCGTGTTCGCGGCACTGCGGCGCACGCGCGCGCTGTCCGCGGCCGTGGGCTTGCTGCCCGGCGTGCTCGCCGTACTGCGGCGCGCGTGTGCGCTGTCCGCGGCCGTGGGCTTCACGACCGCCGGTCGGGGTGCAGCCGGCCGTGACGCGCGCGTGGAGTCCGGACGTGCGGCACCCGGACTGCCCGGCACGAGCGTCTCCTTGGGCGCCGGCGTCGATGCAGTCTTGATGCTGGCACGGGGGATCAAGAGCGTGCCCTTGAGAGGCGCGTTGGCGTCCGGTGTCGCCCGCGCGCCCGCGACGACCACGGGAGCCGCAACGCGCGGCTTGGCACTGGTGCCCGGGCTCGACAGCACCGGAGCGGCGGGCGCAGGCCGGTCAGCGCCGGCGGCCAGCGGTGAAGCCGTTCGCGTCGGCGAGGGTGTCGCACGCGCGCCCTTGTCGGTGCCGGGGGCTGATGGCGTGGGTGCCGCATGCGTCCCGGTACCCGCACCCGGCGTCCCCGCCAGCGGCGGAGCGTTGGTGTGGCGAGCGACCGTGCTCGAGTCCCTTCCAGCATTTCTTGCGGCCTCGGCATCGCGGCTCGCTTCGAGGGCGGCCTGCTTGCCTTTCACGTAGGCGATGTTGGCCAGATGCTCCTGATAGGTGGGTGCGAACAAGTGCCGGCCCTGACCGCGCGCCACGAAGTACAGGTCGTTCACGCCCACGGTGGCGTTCATGACGCCGGCGATGGCCTCTTCACCCGGGCTGCAGATGGGCCCCGGCGGCAGCCCTTCGTGGCGATAGGTGTTGTAGGGCGATTCGACACGCAGGTCCTTGAACGTGAGCCGGGAGCGGGGCCCGCGACCGAGCGCGTATCCCACCGTGGGATCGGCCTGCAGCAGCATGCCGCGTTCCAGACGATTCAGGTACACGCGTGCGATGTGCGGGCGCTCCTCCTTGGCGCGTGATTCCGACTCGACGATGCTCGCCAGCGTGAGCACCTCGTGCATGTTCATGCCCAGCGGCAGCGAATCGTAGCCCGCGGTGGCGCGTTGCACGCGCTCACGCGTGCGCGCCACCATGGTGCGCAGCACGACCTCGGCGCTGGTACCCGGCAGCCACTCGTAGGAATCCGGAGCCAGCCAGCCTTCCAACGTCGGCGCGCCGATCTCGAGCGAATCGAGCAGATACAGATCGGTCGCCAGGCTCTCGATCGCACTGGCCGAGATGCCCACCCTGCGCTCGATCAGCTCCGCGGTCTCGCTGACCATGAGTCCTTCGGGGATCGTCACCAGATTCAACCCGAACATGCCGCGGTCGAGCGCGCGCAGGAGTGCCGGCACGCTCATCCCCAGCCGGAACGAGTACTGGCCGGCCTTGACGCTGCGGTCCAGCTGCATGGCACGCGCCAGCACCAGGAAGCCGACCTGGCTGCGGATCACGCCGACGCGCTGCAGCTCTTGCGCGATCTCGTGCAGCGACTGGCCGCGCTCGATGACGACCGTGCGGCGCTCGCGCGCGGGGCGGTAGCCCGCGGGCAGGAACAGGTCGTAGGCCGGGGCGAGGAGCGCGACCAACAGCAGGAGCCACGCGAAGCGCAGGGGGCGGAACGCCCGCTGCGTCGGCCGGGGGCCGCGCGCGTCGGTGGCGCGACGCCCTCCGGAGCGCAGGTCTTTGCGATCTTGCCCTCGCCGGTCTTCCGTCACGCACGCTCCCTGTCGCCGATGCGGCCAAGCGGGTGGATGCTTGTAGGCTCTTCTTTGGGGATGTTTGTGAGACTTTCACTGGGCGCCCGCCGAGTCGTTGCCTACGGCCCTACGAGCCCCCGGGTTCCCCGGGCTCGGCCGGCGCTCGAGTGTCCCCTAGGTCGTCGTCCGTCTGCTGCTGGTACTTGAGCTTTGCGAGCCAGCCCTCCAGCAGGGCGATCGCCGCCCCTTGGTCGAGCTTACCCTTCTGCCCGCGGATGCGCTGACCCGTCTCGTGCATTCTGCGTTGGGCGAGCGCTGAAGTGAGGCGCTCGTCGTAGAGAAATACCGGCAATCCCGTCGCCTCGCGCAGCAGCCGCGAGAACCGCTCGGCCGCCACCGCCGAGTCGCCCCGCGCGCCGGACAGCTGCAGCGGCAGCCCCACCACGAGTGAGCCGACCTCGACCTCTCGGGCGGTATCGGCCACTCGGCTCACCGCCTCCGCCTCGGAACGCACATGGAGCGTCGGCAGCCCCGAGGCCAGAATACCCAGCGGGTCGCTCACCGCCAGGCCGATACGGCGCGCTCCCCAATCAACCGCCAGAATGCGGGGCAATCGGCTCCGTCAGGCGTCGGCCGCGCGCCGGACGGCCGCGCGCTGCTTCACCAAGTGGCACACCGTGCCGGTCTTGGAGAAATCGAAAAACACCTCGTCGCAGCACGATCGCATGATGAAGATGCCGCGGCCGCGCATGTCCAACAGGTGCTCCGGGGTGGTGACATCGGGCACCAGCTTGCCCACGTCGAAACCCGTGCCCTGATCACGCACGTCGACTTCGAGACGGTCCGGGAACAACCGGAACTCGGCCTCGAAGAACTTGCTCGCATCCCGCTTGTGACCGTGCTGGACGGCATTGGTACCGGCTTCGATCACCGACATGCTCAGTTGCGAACTGGTGTCCTCGTCGAACTCCATGCGCTCACACACCGTGAGCGTCACTCGGTCCAGGACAGCAAGCAGTTCCAGCCGGCTCGGAAGCCGCAGCGTGATGATCTCGGGGGTCGGGGCTTCGGACATACTCGCGCTTTTCTAAGAGGAACGCGGGGCCGCGAATGCCCGCAGGCGGTCGAGCGCCTCACGGATGTCCGACGGCGGAACCGATTCGAAGCGAAGAGTCTGCCCCGTCACGGGATGGACGAACTCCAGTTCCACGGCATGGAGTGCCTGCCGCTTGAGCAAACGCAGCAGAGCGTCCGCGAGGCTACGCTCGGATTGCCGAAGGCTCAACATCTTTTTGACCCTGCCTCCGTAAGTCGGGTCCCCGACCACCGGGTGCCGCAGCGCGGTCAGGTGGACGCGGATCTGGTGGGTCCGGCCGGTTTCGAGCCGGGCCTCGATGAGCGTGGCCATGCCGAATCGCTCCAGGACACGCCAGCGCGTGCGCGCCAGCTTGCCGCCGGGACCGCGAATGACGGCCATGCGCTTGCGGTCCTTGGGGTCCCGCCCGATGGGCAGGTCGATGATGCCGTCGGAAGGACCCGGGTCGCCCCAGACGATGGCGTGATACACGCGTTTCACCTTGCGGTCCTTCAGGGCCGCGGTGAGCGCCAGATAGGCCTCTTCGGTGCGCGCCACCACCATCAGCCCGCTGGTGTCGCGGTCCAGCCGGTGCACGATCCCGGGGCGCCCCTCGCCACCCACGGTGGAGATCTCGGGCACGTGGTGCAGCAGCGCGTTCACCAGCGTGCCCGCTGGCACACCCGCACCCGGATGGACCACCAGGCCGGCGGGCTTGTCGAGCACGAGCAACGAATCGTCCTGGTGCACGACGGTCAGCGGGGCCACCTCGGCCTGCACGCGGCTCTGGCGGCGAGGCGGCACGGACAGCGAGAGCTTGTCGCCCGTCTTGAGCTTCAGCGACGGCTTGGCCACGCGCCCGTTGACGAGCACGCGGCTTTCGTCGATCAGCTTCTGCAGCCGGTTACGGCTGAGGCCGAGGCGCGCCTTCGCCAAGTACCCGTCCAGGCGCGTCCCCGCTCCCGTCTCCGGCACTTCGAGTTCCAGCAGGCGATCCGTCGGTGGCATGGGCAGGATCCTCGGTCGCGGTGGTGACCGCCACGGGGTTGAGCGCCGGCAGCGGATTCGCATCCGCGCTCGGGGCACCCGCCACGAGGGCGGGCTCGGGGTCATGCGTCCACACCAGCGCGAACAGGATCACGCCGCAGGTCACGCATACGTCGGCGACATTGAAGACCGGGAACTCGTGGCCTCGCCACGCCAGCAGGATGAAGTCCGTGACCTCGCCGAAGCGGATGCGGTCGATCAGGTTGCCGACCGCGCCACCCATGATCAAGGCCAGCGACCATTCGCGCGCTCGGGACAGTTGCGGGTGCCGCGCCCATAACCAGAACACCGCCAGAGCCGCGACGATCGAGAAGATGTAGAACGGGAAGCTCTTGCCCTGGAACATGCCGAACGCGATGCCGCTGTTGCGCGTGTAGGTGAATGTGATCAAGTCACCCAGCACGTGCATCGGCTCGTGGAACGCGAGGTTCGTGGTCGCCCAGCGCTTGCTCCACTGGTCGAGCACGACGCTACCGCCGGCCACCGCCAGCAGCAGTGCGGGTGAACGCCTCACTCTTCTTCCTTGATCATGCGACCGGCGCGCTGCTTGCGCTCGATGTTCTCCTGCTCCGCCACGGTGTAGCGCGCCCACGGCAACGCTTCGAGTCGCGCACGCGCGATCTGCTTACCGCTGGCCTCGCACAGGCCGTAGACGCCGTTGTAGATCCGGCGCAGCGCGTCGTTGATCTCGCGCAGCAGGCGGCCTTCCTTGGATGCGAGGTCGAACGAGATCTCGCGCTCCATGGAGTCCATGCCCGCGTCGGCCATGTTGAACGTGTAGCCCCCACTGACCTCGCCGCCCGAATCGCGCGGGTTCACCTTGAGGATGGAGTTCTCGAGATGGCCCATCTCGCCCATGATCCGGGAACGTTCATTGAGAAGGCGGGTCTCGAAGTGCTTGAGATCGGCGTCGCTCAAGCCATCGTCCGGCTTGGCGCCGGGCTTCGCGGTGGCGACCGGCTGCTGCGGCTGCGGGGCCGGCCGCGCGGGAATGATGACACGGGGCTGCGTCGGCGCCGGCTTCCACTTGGCCATCGATTCGGGAGGCAGCACTCCGAGCGGGCGCACCTCCGCGGGCGGACGTGACGAGCCCTTGCCCTTGGTCGGCGGGGCCTTGGCCGCACCCGGGCGGATCGCACCCGGAGTCGCGGGCACCAACTTCGGCGCACGCGCCTTCTCGGCGGCGATCCTGGCGGCGACGCGCGCCTCGGCCATGGCCTTGGCAGCTGCTGCGCCCTTGTTGAGCACGACGGGCTTGGGCGGCACGGGAGCAGCCTTGACGATGGGCTTGGCCATAACAGGCTTGGCCGTATCAGGCTTGGTCATAGCAGGCTTGGCCATGACAGGTTTGCCTGGAACAGCCTTGCCTGTAGCAGCCTTGGCGGCCGGCTTGGCGGCAGGCTTCGCGGTCGACGATTTCAACAATGGCTTCACGATGGTCCTGGCTCCCGCCTTCACCGGCTGGGCGGCCGGCTTCTTGGCCGCAGGCTTCCCTTTCCCGGACGACTTCAGCACCAGGGCTTTGGTCTTGGACACGGGCTTCGAAGCGAGCTTCTTGTGGTTGATGGCCATCGCGATACCTCCATTGTCACCACACGAAGCTCGCTTCGAAGCCCGTGTCCAAGACCAAAGCCCTGGTGCTGAAGTCGTCCGGGAAAGGGAAGCCTGCGGCCAAGAAGCCGGCCGCCAAGCCGGTGAAGGCGGGAGCCAGGACCATCGTGAAGCCATTGTTGAAGTCGTCGACCGCGAAGCCTGCCGCCAAGCCGGCCGCCAAGGCTGCTACAGGCAAGGCTGTTCCAGGCAAACCTGTCATGGCCAAGCCTGTCATGGCCAAACCCGCGGGCCTCGCGCCCGGCAAGCCCGCAGCCAAGCCCGCCGTCAAGGCTGCTCCCGTGCCGCCCAAGCCCGTCGTGCTCAACAAGGGCGCAGCAGCTGCAAGGCCATGGCCGAGGCGCGCGTCGCCGCCAGGATCGCCGCCGAGAAGGCGCGTGCGCCGAAGTTGGTGCCCGCGACTCCGGGTGCGATCCGCCCGGG
>JANNWR010000160.1:0-1719 GCA_031408715.1 bacterium | reverse complement strand
CATGGCACCTCCGTTGCGGTTCTCACGCGGCGCACCGGGTGCACGCCGCGAACGGACCGGGCGATACTACCGAAGCGGCAACCCGCGTGTCCCGCAATTACGCACGAGCCCGGGACGCCGACGTCGCGCCGGACTTCGCGCGGCTCACTTCACGCGCTGGCCGTCCTTCATGACGAATCGCACCTTGCGCAGCGCGCCAACGTCGCGCGTCGGGTCGCCCTCGACCGCGATCAGGTCGGCGAACAGCCCCGGCGCGACACGGCCCAGCTGGCTCTCCAAGTGGAACGCTCTGGCATTCCCGCTGGTGGCGCACTTGGCCGCGGCGAGAGGCGTCATGCCGTACTCGACCATGGCCTCCAGCTCGCGCACGTTGTCGCCGTGCGAGAACACACCCACGTCGCCACCGAACACGATGGTCACGCCGGCCGCGAGCGCGGCCTTGAAGCTGGCGCGCTTGGCGAGCAGGTCCGCAGTCGGCGGCTTCGCCCCCTTCACCCAGCCGTCGAAGTACGTGGCGTACGCCTCGCCCGCGGCGAGTGTCGGGCACAGAGCCACGCCATGCTGCTTCATGAGCCGGAACACCTCGGGCGTGCCGTCGTCGCCGTGCTCGATGGTCTCGACACCGGCCATGACCGCGCGCCGCATGCCCTCGGGCGACATGGCGTGCGCCACACACGGCCGGCCGCTGTCGCGCGCGGTGCGTACCATGGTGGTCAACTCTTCGAGCGAGAAAGTCGGCGCGATGCTGTGCCCGGGACCCCAACGATAGTCGGCGTACACCTTGATCCAGTCGGCGCCATGCCCGATCTGACTGCGCACGACGCGGGTCATCTCTTCGACGCCGCTCGCCTCCTCGGCACCCTGCGGCGGATCGAATGCGTACGACGGGCGTCGGGGGCCATAGCTGCCCGTCGCGACGATCGCGCGCGTCGTGGTGATGATGCGCGGGCCCGGCACGATGCCCTGTTCGATGGCGCGCTTCAGCTGGACGTCACCGTCGCCCGCACCCTCTGTACCGAGGTCCCGCACGGTCGTGACGCCGGCATCGAGCGTGGTGCGCGCGTGGGCGACCGCACGCGCGATGCGCAGCCCGAACGGCTCGGCGAGTACCTGCGCGTCCCACAGCGTCTCGTTGTAAGGATGCAGGAAGAGGTGCGCGTGGCCTTCGATCAATCCCGGCATGAGCGTGCGACCCGCGAGCACCACGCGTTCGGTGCCCGCGGGAACATCTAGAGAGTCGGCAGGACCCACCGCTACGATGCGCTCGCCCTGCACGAGCACGACCCAGCCGGACTGCGGGGCGCTGGCGACACCGTCCCACACGGCGTCGGGCACGAGCAGGACGGGGCGCGAAGCAGGCTCTCCGTGTGCCGGGCGTGGCGACACGAACAACATCGCTGCGAGCAACACTGTCATGATCCGCGCGAGCTCGCGGGTGCGGAATATCGACGGAGCGGACATGGCGGGGCGGCCTCCGGTATCGAACAGGCCGCGGCGTGCGCTTGCGCGCCGCGGACTTCAGCATAGGACAGTGCGGAGTGCGCTGTCAGCCTGCTCAGCCCCGCCCGCCGCTGAGCCGCGTGGCTGCGGGCGAGGCGCGCAGCCGAAGCATGGCGAACACTCCGATCGCCGGCCCCGGGGCCAGCGCCAGGAACGCGGCCTGCCAGCCGCCGAGTTCGCGTAGCCACGGCACCAACCACAGCGTGGCCACGGTGAGCA
>JANNWR010000159.1:0-2620 GCA_031408715.1 bacterium | reverse complement strand
GAGCGTGTTGCCGCCCACGAGCAGTGCGACGCCCGCGACGCTGACGAGCTGCGGCAGCGGTGCCAACCCGGCCGCCACGAGCAGGCAGAGCCACGGCACTGCCGAGTACGCGTAGTAGCTCGATGCAGTGACCACGCCCATGGCCTGCCCGAGCAGGAGGGGCGTCAGCCCGGCGACCGCGGCGAGCGCCACGAACAACGCCGGAGATCGATCTGGCGCGTCGGCTGCCGTACGCCCTGGCTTGGCACTGGCCTGCGTGACGATCAGGACGGCGGCGGCCATGGCCAACGCCGCCAGCCCCAGTGTGACGGGCCCCGGCGCATCGATCGGCCCCTGAAATCCTCCCAGCAAGCGCAGCAGCGCAGCCGTCAGCTCGCTCGCCGAGCGTACGACCTCGACCGAGCGGCCGCCGCTGTGCCACGTCTGTCGCACGAGCAGGTGCACGACCGCGACGAACACGAGTGCACCCGACTGCGGCAGCCACTCGCGCCACGCCGCACGCAGCGGCCGGTTCATGAGCGTGTGCAGCAGGAGAAGCGGAAACACCAGTGCCGCGGTCTCCTTGGCGAAACACGCGAGCACGGCCCACAGCAACGTTCGCGCTCCGCGCTGCTCGGTGTGTTCACGCACCGCGAGCAGCAGTAGCGCGGTCGCGAGCAGGTCCTGGAAGCCACTCCCCCACGACAGCAGGAACTTGGTGAGCCCGAATCCGACGAACAGCACGGCCGCGATCGCCCCGGCGCGGGGCGAGAACCAGCGTGAGCCCAACGCGCGCACCTGTGCCGCGGCGAGCGCCACCGCGCCCAGGCTGAGCACGCGCGCCAGCACAAGCTCCAACGGCCCGGCATGTGCGACCAGCCAGAAATAAAGTTCGCGCGACAGCGGCCGGTACCACGGGAAGATGCCATGCTGCCCGCCCAGCAGATCGAGCAGCGGCACGCGCCGCGCCACGTCGAGCATGTGGAAGTCATCGGCGAAGAACACGATGCGGAACGTGTCGGCGACCAGCACCAGCAGCAGCACGAGCCAGGCGGAGTGGATCAGGGCTGGCGGCAGCGGCGCGGCGGACTTGGGCTCGCCACGTGAGGCACCGGCGGGGGCGTTGGCTGCAGTGTTCCGGACAGTGCGGTGCGGGTGTGCCATCGGGCGATAGTAGGGAATTCACCGGGACACGGCTACGACCCTTAGCACCGCCGTCGTCAGTGGTAGCTGGCCGCCACCGCTCGCGTCACGCGCTGCGTGGCGTCGAGGGCGCGCTGCACTGCTTCCCAGGCATCCGCCGCGAGCAGGCGGACCGAGTCCTCGGTCGAGCCCGGCCCGGTGTGCGCCACCATGCACTCCGCCAGCACCGCGGCGTCGCGGGCGTCACGCGCCGCTTCCAGGCCGACATGCGCCAACTCGGCCCACTGGGTAGCCACTTCGGCGAGACTGGAGGCGAGCCGGACCGCACGCTGGGCACCGGCGAACAGCATGTTGGGATCCGCGGCCAGCGTGGCGAGCTTCGTGGTGGTCGGGTTCATGTTCGCCCCCTCGCGTGTGAAGTGGTTCCTTGCTGCGTGTGTCCTGCTGCCCTACGCAAGAACAGGTGCGCCGAGTGCGCACCGTGATGCAGCGCGAATGAAGATTTCTCGCCGCCGCACAGAAATACGCCGCGTCGTGGCGCACCCCGCCCGCGGGAGTATGCTCGGCCGGCACGCGGAGCGGCCCGGTGCGCGTCAGCAGCCCCCCACCGCCGGTCGAGGTTCGTGATGGACTCCACAGCCGCGCCCGCCCCTGAGACTCCGCCGCTCTTCCGCCAGCGCGAGTTCGCGGCATTGTGGTGGGGACAGCTCGCCTCGCTCACCGGCGAACGTGTCGCCTATCTGGCGCTGATCGCGCTGCTCGCCGCGCACACCAGTGCGTTCCGCGACGCCAGCTCATCGTGGCTGCTGTCCACACTCGCCAACGTCATGCTCGCACCCGTGTTGCTGTTCGCGCCGTTCGTGGGAACGTGGATCGACCGGCGCTCGCGCGTCGGCGTCATGATCGGCGCCGACCTGCTGCGCGCCGCACTCGTGCTCGCTGTTCCCTTGCTCTATGCGCTCACGCACAGCACGACGCTGGTGTTCGCCCTGCTGTTCCTGCAGTTCACGAGCGGCGTGTTCTTCCTGCCCGCCAAGAGCGCACTCACGCCCGAGCTCGTATCGGGCCCGCAACGCCTGCAGGCGAATGTCTGGCTGTCCGCCGCGGGGGTCATCGCCGCCGCACTCGGCTCGCTCGGTGGCGGCTGGCTCGTGGACCACTGGGGCTGGGCGCCCGCGTTGATGCTGAACAGCGTGACGTACCTGTTGTCGGTCGGCACGCTGCTCACGCTGCGGCACGTTCGGGGCGCGCGCGCGATCCACACGGTACGCGAGCCCGCCGGCACGGCGGCCGGGCCGCGCGCCTACCTGCGCGAGATGCTCGCCGGCCTGCGCGCGGTGCGCGATGACCGCCACATCGTGCTGGCGTTCACGACGCTCGCGGGCATCTGGTTCGCGGGCGGGTTCCTGCACGTGGCCGGCAACCTGCACGTCCAGCAGGCGAGCGGCGCGCCGGGAGTGTCGCGCCTTGGCGTTTTGATCGCGGTGCTCGGGCTGGG
>JANNWR010000158.1:0-2082 GCA_031408715.1 bacterium | reverse complement strand
CACGTCGGTGTACCTGGGAGGCACGTTCAGCATCGTGGGCAACCAGGTGCGCAACCGCCTGGCGTCGGTGCAGCTCACCAGCGGTGCGTTGCACACGTGGAACACGGCGGCCAACGCGCCAGTGAGCGCGCTGGCGGTGGTGGGCGACGTGCTCTACATGGGCGGGCGGTTCACGCTCGTGCGCGGTCAGCCGCGTGAACGCCTGGCCGCAGTCGAGGCACTCACGGGACAGTTGTCGGCGTGGGACCCGGCCGCGGATGGTGAGGTCACGGGCATCACGCCTTCGGGCAGCTCGGTGTTCGTGCATGGCGCGTTCGGCGCCATCGGCGGAGTGCCGCTGCCGCGTGTGGCGCAACTCGACGCCGGCACGGGCTCGCCGCTGTTCGGCGTCCCCGCGCCCAATGCAACGGTGGCGACGTTGCGCGTCATCGCAGGCCAACTGTATCTGGGCGGCAGTTTCAGCCGGCTCGATGGCCAGCGCTTCGACGCGTTCGCGGTGCTGCCGCTGACGGCATTGCTCGGCAGTCCGCCCCCGGTCGCGCGCGGTGGCTCGTTGGCTTGGTCGCTCGCGCCCAACCCAGCGCGTGGGTGCGCGTCCGTGGAGTTGGTACTCGTCGCGCCGACGGACGCCGAGATCGATGTGCTCGATGTCGCGGGCCGGCGTATCGCACGACTGGTGCGCGGCTCACTGCCGGCAGGCCGGCAGCGCGTCGCGTGGGATGGCCGGACGGACGCGGGCGGGACGGCCGCGCCGGGCGTCTATCTCGTGCGCGTTCGCATCGGCAGCGTCCGCACGATGCGCCGGCTCGTGGTGACGCGCTAGTCGCGAGCGTTCACGATCCGGCGGCCTTCGTGGCCCAGCGTTCGTGAATCGCCCCGGCGGGTAAGCCTGCGTAGCTCAGGTGCGCTGCTTCTTCTTCTCGGCGGCCGGGAACAGCACGTTGTTGAGGATCAGCCGGTAGCCGGGTGAGTGCGGATACTGTTCGAGCTTCGTGGTCGGGTCGCCGACCATGTGCTGGTAGTCCTCGGGGTCGTGGCCGCCCAGGAACGTGAACGTGCCCTGCCCGAACTGGCCGTGCAGGTACTTCACTTCGTCGGTGCCCTCGACCTCGCCCAACACGATGATGCCGGGCTTGAGCTTGGACCGTCGGAACCCGGTGCTCTGTCCCAGGAACTCGGGCACGCCGTTGGTGTGATCCTGCACCAGCATCGTGGGCACCGGATCGTTCTTGGCGCTGAAGTCGAACAGCGTGAATAGCTGGTTCGGTCCGCGCTGGGCGGCATCCTGCGTCACGTCGATGTCGCTGAACTTGTACAGGATCGGGTCCAGCTCGAGCCGGAAGTCCTTGAACGCCAGCGTGCGCGAGAAGTCCATTTTGCGCTGCGCGTAGGGGTCGGGCGGATCGCCATCGTAGATGACGTCGGCGATGTCGAGCCCCTGTGTGGCGAGCGCGATGTCATACGTGTCGGTGGCCGAGCACATGCCGAACATGAAGCCGCCGCGCGCGACGTATTCCTTGATGGTCACCGCGACCGCACCCTTCAGCTGCGACACTTTGCCGAAGCCGAGTTTGGCCGCCATGGCCTTCTGCACGCGCTCTTCTTCCTGGTACCACGGGAACTGGTGATAACTCGCCCAGAACTTGCCGTGCTGCCCGGTGAAGTCCTCGTGGTGCAGGTGCAACCAGTCGTACTTCTTCAAGTCGCCCTTGAGCACTTCCTCGTCCCAGACCTTCTCGTAGGGGATGTCGGCGTAATCGAGCACCATCGTCACCGCGTCATCCCACGGCGGTGTGTTGGGCGGGATGTACACGGCGATCTTCGGCGACTTCTCGAGCTTCACGCTCTCCATGTTCTCGTCGGCGATCGTGGCGCGGATCTTCGCTTCGTCCGCACCCCCCATGGCCTGAGTGGTCACGCCGCGGATGTTCGCCTCGCGAATCGTCGCGGCGTCATCGGGCAGCACGAACGAGCCGCCGCGATAGTTCAGCAGCCATTCGCACTTGCCACCCTGCTCGAGCACCCAGAACGTGAGGCCGTAGGCCTTCAGGTGATTCGCCTGCGCGTCGTCCATGGGCACGA
>JANNWR010000157.1:0-2353 GCA_031408715.1 bacterium | reverse complement strand
CGAGCCGCACGCTCAGGGCGTCTTCGTTGCTGGCGTTGATACCGCATTCGAACGGTGCGTTCGCCTCGGTGCGTGCGCTCTCGGGTGCCAGCACGTGGAGTGGCAGGGATGCGGCCGCCGCAGTCACGGTCTGCGAGGGCGCCAGGTTCCAGCGTTCACCGGCATGCTCGAGCGCGCCGAACACGCCCGCCGCGCCCATGGCGATGACCGCCCAGCTGTCCGGCTCGCCCGCGATGTGCCCGCGATACAAGGAGACATCCGGCCGCACGTCGTGCGGGCCGTTCGCGTCCGTCGTGGTGATCGAGGCCCCCGGCATGAGCAACGAATAGGGCTCCAGCTCCAGCGTCAGCGTGCCACCGTCCGCACTTGGGATCTCGAGCGATCCGCCGCCGGCCGCGCGGAATGCCGCGATGCCGTCGGTGTCGACCGACATCAGGCTGACGCCTTCGGGGAGCACCGTCGCGGTCGCGCTCGAACCCGTCGCGGAGCCGGCAGCGCTCAACGAGGTGTGCATCGCCGGGGCGGACGCGCGTGCGCGTGCCGTGGCACCGAGCACACTCGCCGCGAGGCGGGCGGTGCTGGCGTCCAAGCGATGGAACACGGCTGCCTGTGCGGGCGGGGCGAAGGGGGTGCAGAGCAGCAGGAGCGGGAGCAGGGTGCGTAGTAGGGGGCGCTGCAAGAAGCGGGTTACCTCACGAGGTGGACCCTGGTGGATGCGTTGTGGCCGCCCTGCCGCAACGTGAGGACGTACAGCCCTTGTTTGAGCTCGCCGCCCACCGGAAGCGTGAGCGTGTGCGGGCCTTTGCCCAGCGTGACCGTCTGCCGGTAGACCTCACGGCCGGTGATGTCGTGCAGAATCAGATCGGCGGGGCCGTCCTCGGCGACTGAGAACGCCGCGGTGAAGGCGTTACCCGCGACCGGATTCGGCCGCGGCGCCGACATGGCGAGCGGGAACGAACTCGGCAGGAGCAGCCGGACCTGGCCATAGAACAGCTCGATGCCGTTCGTGAACTTGCCCAGGCGGTACGCATAGATGTGATCGCCCGTCACCGTGGTGTCGGTGTAGCTCAGTGCGCCCAGCGCATCGAATGTCACCACGTCGATCTGGCTGTAGGCGCTGCCGTCGGTGGAGCGATAGAGCCGCATGGTGAGCGTGTCGGGAGGGGTCGTGCGCCAGTCCATGCTGATACGCTTGAAGCCGAGCCGGAGGTTTTGGAAAGCGACTTGGGCGCCGTTGGGGATGAGGGGCACGGTGGCCGCGAATACATCGGGGTTGCCACGGCGGGCATCGCCCCAGCAGACGTGCACCTGGGATGCTGTCGCGAACAGCGACATGTAGTCGCCCTGGTTCGGCTCGATGTCGGTGAGCGCCGCGCTCCAGTTGGAGAGGGTGTCCGCCATCGCACCCAACGTCGTCCAGGTGCTGCCCCCGTCACCTGAGCGCGCCAGATAGACACCCGCTTCACCGCCATTTCGTGACGGAGCGGAGTCGCGATAGTCGAACCAGGAGCAGTAGACGCCACCATCGGGAGCCACCGCGACCTCGGGCAGCCAGTTGTCGAAGCCCGGCGGATCCTCGTTGACGCGGTTTGGCTCGTTCCAGTTCAAGCCGTCATCGGACCAGGCCACGAAGACATCGCGCTGGTCGCGACCGCGTTCGGTGTTGCGGTGAACATCGCCGGTTCGTACCCGGTAGTTGCCCGAGCCGTTGACACCGCCGACACGCAGGTAGTACGTGCCGGATGCCGGGGCCGTGAACATCCAGCCGGACGGGAATGGCGTGTCCCTCGGGGTGAGCGCATTCACGTTGAAATCGGCAAACGTGAAGGTCAGCCGGGTCAGGCCATCGGTTGCGAGGAGCCTCAGGGACATCGCGTTCGAGGTGCTGGACTGCACAGAGTCCACGGCGATCACGATGTGCTGCCCTTGTGTCAGGGAGAACGAGTACATGTCGATGTCGCCCGTCGAGCTCAGGCTGCCGCGCAGGGTCTGGCCGATGACGCACGGAGTCGCGCTGAGGGGCGTGTTATTGACTTCGATCTCTGAACGGTTTCCGGCCGCACCGATGTCGAACACCTCGTCGAGCCAGTTGATCGACTCCGCCCAGGACAGATAGAGCCGGCCGCGGTTGGGGCCGTGGCTACGGTCGACGCTCAGCCCGGCGAACTGGACACCCCGGTCCCGATTGAAGCCAGGGCCGCCGGTGCCGAAGTTCGTGTAGAGCGATTCGGCGGTCGCCGGGGTCGTGAAGGTATTGCCTCCATCAGCAGAGCGTGCAATGCGGTAGAAGTCCGCCAAGCCGGCGCCGATCAGCTGGTACATGACGTAAACTCGACCGTCGCCGTCGACGACC
>JANNWR010000156.1:0-33836 GCA_031408715.1 bacterium | reverse complement strand
CGGGATTCGCCGAGCTGGATCGGGACGCGTTCGCGCCGCGCATCGCCCGGCGTGCTCGATGGCGCGGCCGATGTCAAGGTCACGAGCGCAGCAGCGAGGATGACGATCGACCGCGACTGACGACAGCGCATGACGGATCTCCGGACCAGCGGTGCAGGGGCACAGGGAGCAGTGCCAAGGGAACTGAGTCGCGTAGGAACGCTAGCCCGCGAGTGGGATAGCGTCAACGCGGCCCCGCTGCGCCGAGCGCGCTGCCCGTGAGGAGTGCGCCGCCTCTGCCGTTCTTGCTGCCGCATCCGTGGCACCGACATGGGGTCCGGCAGCGAAGCCACGTGCAGGCGCTTCGCCACCGGGGAGGGTCGCCAGGCGGGCAGGGACCGCCGGCGCGCCAACCGTCAGCGGATGATGATCCGCCGTTCGGTCTGGAAACCGATCGAGGGTGCCGTCGCGCGCACGAAGTACACGCCGGGCCCCGTCACAGCGCCGTCGATGTCCCGTCCGTCCCACGCGACGGTGACGAGGGCGTGGTCCAGTGCCTGCGGGCTCGCCGCGATCGCAGCGACGCGCCGTCCCACCAAGTCGTAGACGCTCACCGCCAGATCGGCGGGTAAGCTCCCGGCCGCCCGCGCGGGGGACCGGAAGGCGATCTTCACGCCTCCGCCGGTCGTGGACGGTAGGGGCCAGATGCTCAAGCCGCCGGTCCGGACCGGTCCTTCGAAGGTGTCTTGCTTGACGGCCGTGGGTTGGTTCAACAGCTGATGGTCGCGCACGGTGGTGGCGACGTCGTCCGAGAGCGACTTCAGGTACTCGGCGATGTCGGACTTCTCACCGCTCGACAGCCCGAGTCGGAAGAAGCCATCGTAATGATCGATCACCGCTGCCAGTGTCGCGAAGCGGCCATCGTGGTAGTAGCCGCCCTGCGCGTGCGTCCACAGTCCTGCAAGCGGTGCGGTCCGGTAGGCGTGCTCCGGCGAGCGGTCCGCTTGGAACGCGTCGATGCCGAGGTCCTCCGCCCTGTGCATGTTCCAGCCCGGCTCCGTGCCCAGCTCGTGGGTGTGACAGCTGGCGCACTTGGCCTTGCCGCTGAACACCGCCTCGCCGCGCGTTGCGGCCGATGCGTCGTAGCTGCCCGCGGGCGCCGCCGGGGCCGGCAGCGAGAGCTGGTAGTAGTGCAACGCCGGCAGCAGGGCGCTCACGCGATCCGGCGTGTGCGTGACGTGGCCGAGCCGGCGACGCGCGGCGAGCGGGAACTGGCTGGCATCATCGAGTCGCGGGTCGAAGAACGAGCCCTGGCCGTGCATCTCGAGCACGGCGACGAAGGCGTTCCAGTACGGGACCGAGCCCCAGCCCGTCCACGTGTGCAGGTTGACGCCTCCCAGCCCGAACGCGGGTGGGATCAACACGGCGCCCGACCGGCCGTCGGGGCGGAACGCCTTGCCGTCCAGCGCGAGCGAGGCGTCGAACTTCCCGGGTCCCCATGAGGCCAGCACGGTCCGCACGGTGGCGACATCCACTCCCAGTTGCTCGGCCATCGGCTCGAGGCGAGGAGCCAGGCCGACGATCGCCCCCACGTTCAGGTCGCGGTTCGCCCATCCATCGAGACGGTGCCCGATCCCGGGCGCGAGCGAGTTGTCCACGGTCGAATGACACAGCGCGCACTGGATGCCCATGCTCTTGAGCGAACCGTCGGGGTTGAAGCGTCCGGTCACGCCGACGACGGCGCCGAGTCGCAACAACGCCAGCGTGGTCGCGGGGTCGGTCAGGTCCACGAGGCCGCTCCTGAGTTTGAGCTGCAGGCCCTGCGGCAACGCATCGACATCCACCTTGAGTCCGACCGCGAGCGCGGTCGTCGGGCTCACGCCGGCACCGACGCCGCCGTGCGCCGCGCCTTCGATGGCGCGGTGCAACTGTAGGGCATCGCCCCACCAGGCTTCGTCTCCGAACGTCTCGTAGCGGAACACCCGGCGGCCCTGTTCCAACTGCGAACGCGCGAAGTCCCGCACGACTTCGTCGTTGTCGCGGGCGGGCTGCCCGCGGTCACGCTTGTCACGGGCGATGGCCTGTGTGAACGCGAGCATGACGCAGGCGGATGTGACGAGGGCAGCGATGAACCAGGCGAGCCGACGGGAATGCATTGGGGAACCTCCGGGGCGGTGACGGGACGGCGATGCGGCGGCGGCAAGCGAGCCGTGGGGGGCTCCGGCGGGCGCGGGGTCGCGAGCCGGCCGCAGGAATCCAGCAAGTTCGGGGCCGTCCCGACATGCGCCCGCGAGTCGCACCGGAACTGCGCGCAGCCGCGCCATGGCGCTGTCGTCGCCCGCGCGCCAGGGGCGGATCGGCGCGCGGCACACGGAAGGTTCATCAAGGTCGTGGAAGTCCTGCCAAAGTCGTGCCGTCGGTGCCGGCAGGTCATGGGGCCTCAGGATCCGGACGATTGAAGTTCCTGCCGCGTCGATTGAACTTCTGATCCTCCGATCCGCGGCCGGATCCGCGGCCGGATCCGGGCACCGCATCGGCCAAGGCGCAGGCATCGCGCACATCAACCGTCATCGCAGCGTCTTGGATGATTCACCGATCGTGGACGCGGGTGTGGCACGCAACTGGCGTTTGACCGCAGGGCAAGGCCCTGCGACGTGGTCACAGCGCTCACCCCACGAGGCGCGGCCCGGTGCGTGCGCCACAGCTCCCGAGCGCGCGCCAGTCGAACCCCCGGCCGAAGGACGCCCATGACGCCACGAATCATTGCGACCTGCCTGCTCATCACATGTGTCACGACGATGCTGTGGCAAGTGCGCTCCGCCCAAGCCGTCCCCGCGTTTGCGCGCCGCGAGGGGGCCCAGTGCCAGATGTGCCACTTCCGGCTGCCGGAGCTGAACGAGGACGGCCACGCCTTCGTGCGCCGGGGCCTGCGCGAAGCGCCCATGCCGATGTCCTCGACCGGCTCGATGGACCACCGCAGGTCGCCCGAGCCGGCGATGACGAAGCCGATGGCAGCGATGGATCACGGCATGATGCCATCCGCCAAGCCGATGGATCACGGCATGATGCCGTCCGCCAGTTCGGACATGGGCATGAAGCGCGCATCCCCGGCCGCGCCGGAAGCCGCTCAGCCGCCGATGGGAGCGCCCACCGTGGCCGCCACCCTCCGGCCGCTCGGCGAGCCGCTGCCACTTGCCTGGCAGGACTACCTGTCGGTCATCGGGCACCATGCGTTCGAGGCGCGCCGGAATGAACGAGCGCAGTTCGACGCCGGCGAGGTCGAGTTGTGGATCGGCGGGCCGTTGGACCCTCATTGGTCGGCGGCCGCGACCATCGAATACGGCATCGAGTCCGGAAGCGTCTCGGTCGAGCAGGCCTACGCGCAGTTCAACTCCGCATGGAGCGACCGCTTCACCTCCGTCCGCGTCGGGCAGCTCATGCCGTTCGCGGTGCTGTTCAACGGCGGTGGCCCCTCGATGACACTGACGCGCCCGGTCGTCCTCAAGCAGCCGACACGCAGCAGCAATCCGCGCACGCCGATGACGTTCCTGCGTGGTGCCGAGGTGGGTTACGTGAACCTGCCGGTCTGGAACGCCTATGTCGGAGCCGGCCAGCCCGAGGTCGGTGCCGCCGCGGGTGATGCGCGCACCGATGTCTACGCCAGTGCCGAGTACCTGCTCGGCGAGGGCGGGAACGCCATCGGCGGGCTCGGCTACTTCGGCTCGCTCGCCGCCACGCCGTCGGCGCCGTCGCTGGAATACCAGCGCGTGCTCCTGCTCGCGAACGTCTACGGCCCGCGCGCCAAGGGCGTGCTCGGCGTGCTGTGGGGCAGCGACACACCCGAGGGAGGGGACGCACTCGCCTCTGCGGGCGGGTTCGGGCTCGGCGAGTACCAGTTCGACGAACGCTGGGCGGGCTATGTGCGCTACGACCACGCCG
Organism: bacterium; assembly: GCA_031408715.1. GTDB lineage: Bacteria > Eisenbacteria > RBG-16-71-46 > RBG-16-71-46 > RBG-16-71-46 > JAIOPA01. Next base: position 29,918 of record JANNWR010000156.1, on the reverse strand, counting down.
ATCGCGAGGAGCCCGTGGGCGCGAACACAGTCACGAGCGGCCCCACGCTGGGCGTGTCGCGCTGGATGCAGACGCAGGTTCGCCTGACGCTCGAGACGCAGTTCCTCAAGTCCACGGGTAGCGAGCGCGACCTGAATGCCGTCGTCCAACTGCTGTGGGCGTTCTAGATGAACTCCATGCCCTACGTGCCCCAGTCCTTCACCCGCACACTCAGTTCGACCTCGCAGTTCACGGCGCGGCAACGCATCGAAGCCTCGCTCAGGCTCGAGGGTTTCTTCGTACTCGAAGAGGTCGATGTCCGGGCGCTCATCCAGAGCCGCCTGCATCTCGAGTACCAGCCGTACGTGATCCTGGGCGCGGTGAAGCCCGAACTCGTGCATGAGTTCATCCTGAACCATCCCACCGGCACGTTCATGGTGCCGGACAGCATCTCCATCACGGCCGACGCTGCCGGTGAGGCCGTGCTCTCGATCCTCGGCCCGGCCGCGCTCATGGGGGAGTACCACGACCCCGAGCGCTTCCAGGCCCCGCTCGTAGAATCGCGCACGAGATTACAACGTGCGCTTGCGAATGCCTGATGGGTGCGGCCCGCGCCCGGTCCAGCGGATCCACCGCTGCCACCGCAGGCCGATCCACCTGCGAGACCGGCACGGGGATGCGCTCGCGATACGAGCCGCCCGGCACGTTCGACGGCGCGGCCGACAGAAGGGTCCCGACCTCAGCCGCGAGGATGACGATCGGCATGCCGGGTGAGAGCGCTCGGACCCGAGTGGCGACCGCCAGGCCTCACCGTCCGTCGGTGTCGGAGCCGGCGGGTCTGGCCGTCGCTGGTGTCGTCTCGGGGGGCGTGTTCCTGCCGCGGCGCTTCGGGAAAACCGGGGTGCCGACGGCCACCGAGTGGATGGCGCGCAGGACGGCGTCGGAGCCGAGACTCTTCGAGACGAATCCCCAGGCCCGGGAATCGATCATCCGCTCGATGAAGCCCGGGTCGTCGTAGCCGGTGTAGAAGATGCACTTGATGGCAGGGAACTCGTCGGCCAGCTCGCGCACGGCAATGAGTGGATCCGTGCCCGGCATCCTGGCATCGATCACCAGCACGTCGGGGCGCAGTGTCCGGACGGCGTCGCCCAGCTCATCGGCGCGGCCCAGACAGCCGACACATTCGAGGCCCGGATCGATGCCGATGACGTATTGGAGCACTTCGGTGATGTCGGGCTGGTCGTCCGCGACCAGGACTCGGATCGTCGGCATGTCAGGATCCCGGCTTGGCATCGCCAAGAGGCTGGCCCGCGGCCGCGATCGCCGCGATGAGTGCGGCCGGCTCCACCGGCTTGGCGAGATGGGCGTCGAAGCCGGCTTCGAGCGCGCGCTCTCGATCGGCCCGCGCGGCATAGGCGGTGAGTGCGATGGCCGGAACTCGTCCACCCCGGCCCGGCGGCATTGCACGGATCGCGCGGATGAGTTCATACCCGTCTCGCCCCGGCATGGCGATGTCGCTCAGCACGACATCGGGCCGCTGCTGTCGCACGGCTTCGAGCGCCTCCTCGGTGGAGGCCACCGCGACGACTTCGGCGCCGGCCTCCTGGAGCACGCGGCGCACCGGCTCGAGCGCATCCGGCTCGTCGTCCACGACCAGCACCTTGAGCCCGCCGAGCGTTGCGGGGGCCGCAGCTGCCGAGGCGCGGGGCGAGACCGAGTGACGGGCCTCGTCGCCATGGGTTCGCACGGGCATCGACAGCATGAAGGACGCGCCCTTGCCCTTGCCCGCGCTGGCGGCCTGGATGGTGCCGTCATGAAGCTGCATGAGCTGTCGAGCGATCGACAGACCCAAACCGAGGCCACCGTGACCGCGGCTGGTCTCGGATTCTGCTTGGCGGAACGGTTCGAAGATGTTCGGGAGTGCCTCGGCGCTGATGCCCTCACCATTGTCGCTGACGATCAACTCGACCCGTGATCCGGACCGCTTGATCGCGACACGGATGCTACCGCCCGCCGCGGTGAAGTTGAGGGCGTTGGTCAGCAGGTTGCCGAGCACCTGTTGCATGCGTTCGGGGTCGGCGGAGACAGGAGTCTCGGTCGTGTCGAAATTGCACTCCAGGTGAATGCTCTTCTCGGCGATCGCCGGTGCGATCGTCGCGAGCGCGGCCTCGAGCGCCTCGCGCAGGTCGATGTCGCTCAACTCGAGCGAGGTCTTGCCGGCGCCGATGCGATGCGCGTCGAGCAGGTCGTTGATCAGCTCGATCTGCATCTTGCTGTTGCGCGAGATGACCTCGAGGCCCTTGTGCAGGTCTTCCCCCGTCAGTCCTGGGCGCTGCAGGATCTGCAGCCAGCCGCGTATCGCATTCAGGGGGGAGCGCAGCTCGTGCGCGAGCACCGCCAGGAACCGCCCCTTCGCGGTGTCGAGTGCGGCCAGTTCCTCGACCCGTTGGGCCAATTCATGCTCACTCCGGCGCACCGCTTCCTCGCTGAGCTTGCGGGCGGTGATGTCGCGGATGTTGCACTGGATGATCGTGCCCTCGGCTTCCCGATACAGGTTGCTGACCAGCTCGATTTCGCGGCGAACTCCCGACTTGCTCTCGAGCGGCAGGTCGTCGTAGCGGATGAAACCGTTGTCCTGCAACTCACGGAATGCCGCACGGCTGGCGTCCTCGTTCTCGAGCAGTCCGATCTCGAACAGTTCCTTGCCCAGCAGTTCGTCGTGCGAGTAGCCGAGCAGCTCGGACACGTACGGGTTGGCGTCGATGATCTTGCGCGTCGCCGGGTCCATGATCAACACGCCATCCCGGGCGGCCTCGAACAACCGGCGGTAACGAAGCTCCGAGCGTCGGAGCGCGGACTGGATCTGCAGCCGTTCGCTGATGTCCTGGATCCCGACCAGGATGCCTCGGGGTTGCCCCCCGGTATCTCCCAGTGAGTGCGCGCTCACGAGCAGCGTGCGCCGGCCGATCGTGTCGAACTCACGTGTGAGTTCGAAATGGTTGAAGAACTGGCCCTCGGGGAGCACCGACTCCAGCAGGGTGCGCAGTTCGGGAAGGTTCCACTGCCCGTTCCCGAGCTCGAACAACGAACGGTTCTCGGTGTCCGTCGGCGTGGCATTGAACGTCGTGTAGAAAGCCTCATTCGCGGTCCGGACCCGCAGGTCGGGGTCGAGGATGAGCAGCGGGTCGCCCACCGTGTGGAAGATCGACTCCGCATAGTCGCGAGCCGCTGTGATGGCCTGTTCCGCCTGCTTCAGGGCGTCGATGTCCAGCAGCATGAGCACGGCGCCATCGATCTCGTGCGCCATGGTCACGTAGGGCTGCGCACGCAACAAGTACCAGCAGCCGCTGTGGTCCTGGATCTCGATTTCGTGAACACTCACGGTGTTGATCGTCGCGGTCAACATGTCGGCGAGTCCGGGGACCTCCATGGTCATGCGGATGTCGGTGAGCGGGCGGCCCACATCCGTGGGAATGACGTTGAGGAGCTGCTCGGCCTTCGGGCTGTAGCGACGGATGCGCAGGTCGCGCCCGACGATGACGATCGCGGTCTTCAGGCTGCTGATCAGGTTGGTCAGGTCGCTGTTGAGATGGTTGGTCTCGACGATGCGGTTGTTGAGCTCGTCGTTGACCGTGGTCAGCTCTTCGTTGCTGGACTGGATCTCCTCTTTCGAAGTCTCCAGCTCCTCGTTGATGCTCTGGAGTTCCTCGTTCGCGGATTGTGCCTCTTCGCTGGCGGACTGCAGCTCCTCGTTGGCGGCGTCCTGCTGCTCGACCAACGACTGCAGGTAGACGCGGGTACTGGCCAACTCGTGCTCGAGTCGCGAGATCGTGGCCTCGGCCGTCTCGTCACCGGCCATCACACCGGCCCGCTTCGACCGGCCCTTGCGCGGAGCGCGTGCGGGCGTCGGAGTGGCCGTCGAGTGGGGGGAGCCGAAGATGATCAGGAACGCCCGCTCGGACGGGCTGCTACTGCGGACCGGGACGACCTCGAGGTCCACCGTGCGGAGCCCGCCGTGCGACTGGAATCGCAGGCCCGATTCGCGCACCGGAGCGTGTGCCACCTGCGCGGCCTGCACCAGGGCCTGCAGCGGGACGAGCAGCCCCTCGCGTACCATCCGGAGCAGGTTGAGGCTGGCCTTGCCCGGCGAAGGTGCCAGAAAAGGCCCGGTATCGCCGCGGAACTGCAGGATCTCGAGCTCCGCGTTCACGAGCACCCCCGGGGGCGCGAAGCGCGACAGCAGCACGCGGTCAGCCTCCCGGTGCAGTTCCATGGCGCCGAAGCTCGCGCTCTCCACGCTGACGCCCTTCCCGGGCGCATGCGCCGCGCGTGCGCCGTCTTGCTCTCCCGAACGCCAGAGCGGCGGTGGCGCGTGCGGCTGGGCCAACGGGGGCTGTCGCTTGGCGAAGATCCGGTGTTTGGTGTCCTCGAGTTGGAACAGCCCGCGGAACGGCCCCACGCTCTCCGATGCACCGAGGACGAGGTGGCCCTCCGGCTTGAGGGCGAAGTGCAGGAGGGGGATGACCTTCTGCTGGAGCGATGGCTCCATATAGATGAGCAGGTTCCGGCACGTGATCAGGTCCATCTTCGAGAACGGCGGGTCGTTGAGAACGTTCTGCCGAGCGAACACGCACATGTCCCGGATCGCCTTCGCGACGCGGTATCCGCCCGGGCCTTCGGTGAAGAACCGCTGCAGGCGTTCGCCCGAGAGCCCCTGGACGCGTTGCTGGGGATAGAGCCCGGTCCGGGCGAACTCCACGTCGGCCGCATTCAGGTCCGTGGCGAAGATCTGTGCCCTGGCACTACCGTGCGGGGCCACCATCGTCTCGGTACACAGCATCGCGAGCGAGTAGGCCTCCTCGCCGGTCGAGCAACCGAGCACCCAGATCCGCAGGGGATCGTGTGCGGGGCGGTTGCTGGTCAGGGCGGGCAGGACGCGCTGCTTGAGCACGTCGTACATCTCGGGATCCCGGAAGAAGCTGGTGACATTGATGAGGATGTCGCGATAGAGCGCTTCGAGTTCAGCGGGATGGTCGCGCAGCATTCGGGCATAGGGCTCGAGGCTCTCGAACTTCTGAAGCACCATCCGGCGGGTGATCCGGCGTTTCAGCGTGTTGGTCTTGTACGAAGTGAAGTCGACGCCGGTGGCACCGCGCAGCATTTGCAGGATGGGCAGGAGCACTGCCTTGTCCGAATCACCCTCTGTGTCGGGCTCGGTGCCGTCCACCTGCGTCGCGGCACGGGTCAGGTACGGATGCGCGACGATGCGGACGATCTCCTGGGCGATCTGCTCGGGCGCCAGCGTGAAGTCGACGCAGCCCGATGCCGTGGCACTCTTCGGCATGCCGTCATACTGGGCACTGTCATCCTGCGCGAAAGTGATGCCGCCCTCGGCCTTGATCTCCTCGAGGCCGATCGTGCCGTCCGTGGCGGTGCCGGAGAGCACGACGCCGATCGCACGTTCGTGCTGTTCCTGTGCCAGCGACCGGAAGAACAGGTCGATGGGGTGTTGCGTGCCTTGTCCGGCGCGGCGCAACAGCTGCAGCCGGCCGCCGACGAGCACCATGTTGCGATCCGGCGGGATCACATAGACGTGGTTCGGCTCGATGGGACGCTCATCCACGACCTCGGTCACCGGCATGACGGTGGCGCGCGACAGGATCTCGGCCAGCGCACTGTCGTGCGACGGGGCCAGGTGCTGCACCAGGACGAATGCGATGCCGGAGTCAGCCGGGAGCACGCGCAGCAGCCGGGTGAAGGCGTCGAGTCCGCCCGCAGACGCGCCGATGCCGACGACCGCAAAGGGCAGGAGGTACGGGGCAGGTGGCGGGACCGTGGCCGCACCGGCCAACGGCGTGGTCGGTCCGACCGTCCGGCGGGTGCGCGGCTTCGCCTGCTGCTTCCTGATCATGGAGCCTGAACCTTCGGCGTCATCGGCTAGGGAGCGGGCCCGGACGACGGACTCGCGGAGACAATGAGATCTCACCTTGAACGGGCACATGGTGATCTGACTGCCCCGAACCGCCACATCGGATCAGTGCGGTCGTGGATGCTCGAAGCGAGGTCCCAGCCGGTCTTGCACCTGAGGGGGCAGAGTACCACGCTGGGGGGCTGGCATCGAACATCGAGCATCGGGCGCTCAAGTCTCTGGGGCCGCGTGTGGGCCGCGCCCCGGCACGGGCGGGATCCCGACCACAGCCGGTGTCAGGCCGACCGCGTCCGTGAGGCGGCGCATGCGCATCCAGCGCGAGGTCAGGGCCGAGTAGACCCCGAACGTCATGAGCCCGAGGCCGGCGAGTGCCACCAGCACCCGCCCGAACGGCTGGTTCGCGAGTTCACTGAGCGCGCCATCGAGGCCCGTGCCGAACGGCGACGGCCCGTGCCGTGCGGCGGCGATGAACATGAAGCCGACGACGGAGGACACGATACCGTGCGCGACGTGCGCCACACTCCCGAGTGCGATGGCCCAGTGCCGCTCGTGGCGGTCCATGTGCTCGAGTTCGAGCTCCTGCAGGAAGCCACGTCGCAATCCCGTGACGATCTGGCCGACGCCGGAACCGAGCAGTGCTCCAAGCCCCACCGCGGCAACAAGCAGGCCACCGAACGGCCGTGCGAGAATATCGAGGCTCCACTCATGGCCGTGCGCGTTCGACTCCGGCGAACTCGAGAGCAGGCGGAGGGTCGCCACCAACAGTGCGACATAGCCGATCGTGTCCGCGGCATACCCCCATCGCAACACCATGCCGCGGAACGAGCGCCCATGTCCGACCGGATCGCTGATGGCGCGCACGAGCCCCCACGCCGCGTAGGCCGCGAGCCCGGTCGCGATCAGGATCAGGAACGTGACCCCGAGCCGCTGCTGCCCGATCCGGCCGATCACGCCGATCGACGTCATGGGTTCACGCGCACGGCCGAGTGCCCACTCGAGCGCGAACGCCCCGGGGAGGAAGTAGATGATGCCGCGGATCACCAGCCCGAAGCGCAAGACGCGTTCGAGTCCGGCGAACTTCACCTGCGGAGGCACGAAGCGCCCCCCGCCACGCGTGGCGCGGGCGAGGAATGCGGGCTGGTGCACGTGCCGGTGTGTCATCCATTCCGAACACGCACTTCCCATGCCACACGTTCGTGCTGCGAACCCGCCGGAATCCCGGTTTCAAGCTCCCGCCGGCCCTGCGGCACGCGGTGGCATCTACCCGGGTTTGAAGTTCCTTCCGTCCGCATCGCCATGCGCTGGCCCCGCGCCCACCGTATGGCGCGTCCGTCCGGGGAGCCCGCTCTTCAGGTGGTGACCGCCAACGAACGCGCCCGCATGCGCTTGGCGCGCGAGACCCGCCGCGCCCGGCGGCGCGCGACGCTCGTCCTGAGAGTGCTCCCGGAGTGGCATGGATATCGCGTGAACCCCCGTGCTGGATTGCACCCGCTCCGCACGTTGCTGCTGCTCGCCGCTGTTTCCCGCGTCCCGCACCCTGGATGGGCCATGCCTGAGCCGGTCGCGATCCCGCCGTCGATCGACCCCGTACCGATCGAACCTGAACCCCAGGCCGAGGCGGCTACCGAGTCCACGGCCGAGTCCGTACCCGGCAGTGCGCGCGAGGGCGTCAATGACCGTCGTCGTCGCACCAACCGGATCAAAACCGGGGACCTGCAGAGCGCGATTTTCAACAGCGCCAACTTCTCGAGCATCGCCACCGACGCCAAGGGCGTCATCCAGATCTTCAACGTCGGGGCGGAACGCATGTTGGGTTATGCGGCCTCGGAGGTGACGGACAAGATCACCCCGGCCGACATCTCGGACCCGCAGGAGGTGATCGCCCGCGCCAAGGCGCTCAGTGCCGAGTTGGGCACACCCATCACCCCGGGCTTCGAAGCGCTGGTGTTCAAGGCGTCACGCGGAATCGAGGACATCTACGAGCTGACCTATATCCGCAAGGACGGCAGCCGTTTCCCAGCCGTCGTCTCGGTCACGGCGCTGCGTGATGCGCAGGATGGCATCATCGGTTACCTGCTGATCGGCACCGACAACACGGCGCGCAAACAGGTCGAAGCCGAACAGCAGAAGCTCGACCAGCGGCTGCGCGACCAGCAATTCTACACGCGCTCGCTCATCGAGTCGAACATCGATGCGATCATGACCACCGACCCCTCCGGGATCATCACCGACATCAACCGGCAGATGGAAGCCCTGACCGGTTGCACGCGTGACGAGTTGATCGGAGCGCCGTTCAAGAAGTTCTTCACCGATCCGTGGCGTGCCGAGGCCGCGATCAAGCGCGTGCTGGGTGAACGCAAGATCACCAATCACGAACTGACCGCACGCGCCACCGACGGCAAGGAGACGGTCGTATCGCTGAACGCGACCACGTTCTACGATCGCGACCGCAAGCTGCAGGGCGTGTTCGCCGCGGCGCGCGACGTCACCGAACGCAAACGGCTCGATCAGGTCCTGCAGGAGAAGAACGTCGAACTGGAGAGCGCCCGGTCCGTGGCCGAGACCGCCAATCTGGCCAAGTCGGACTTCCTGTCCAGCATGAGCCATGAGCTGCGCAGCCCGCTCAACGCCATCCTCGGGTTCGCGCAACTGATGGAATCCGAGACGCCACCGCCGTCGAAATCACAACAGGACAGCATCCAGCAGATCCTGCAGGCGGGCTGGCACCTGCTGAGGCTGATCAACGAGATCCTCGACCTCGCCAAGGTCGAGTCCGGGCAGGTGCCGATGAGCGAGGAGGCCGTGTCGATGGCCGAGGTCATGCTCGAGAGCGAGGCCATGGTCGCGCCACAGGCGCAGCAGCGCGACATCAAGCTCAGTTTCCCGCGGTTCGACGCCCCGCACGTCGTCCATGCGGACCGCACGCGCGTCAAGCAAGTGCTGCTGAACCTGCTGACGAACGCCATCAAATACAACCACGAGCACGGCACGGTCGGGGTCAGCTGCACGGCGGCCGGACCAGACCGTGTCCGCGTGAGCATCCGTGACAGCGGTGCAGGCCTGACTCCGGATGAGATCGCCCAGTTGTTCCAGCCGTTCAATCGCCTCGGGCAGGAAGCCGGGGCGGAAGAGGGCACGGGGATCGGGCTGGTGGTGGCCAAGCGGCTCATCGAACTCATGGGCGGCACGATCGGTGTCGAGAGCACGCCGGGTGTCGGCAGCGAGTTCTGGTTCGAACTCCAGGCCGAATCCGAGGAACAGCGCCAGCTCGGGGCGGCTCTGGCCCAACCGGCCGCGGGTCCCACGGTGCGGCGGGACACCGGGCCGTGCACCGTGCTGTATGTCGAGGACAACCCCGCGAACCTGAAGCTCGTGGAACAGATCATCGGGCGTCACCCGGAGATGCGTCTGCTGACGGCCGTGAACGGCGCGGATGGCATCCAGGTCGCGCGTCGCGTCCTGCCGGACGTCATCCTCATGGACATCAACCTGCCTGGAATCGACGGCTTCGAAGCCCTCCGCCTGTTGCGTATGGATCCCGCGACCGTGGACATCCCGGTGATCGCGGTCAGCGCGAACGCCATGCCGCTCGATGTCGAGAAGGGCCTGCGGGCGGGGTTCTGCCGCTATCTCACCAAGCCGATCCGGGTCGACGAACTCCTCAACGCACTCGATGTCACCATGGAGCGCGTTCGCAAGACGAGGGCTGAACCCGCACCTCCCGCGTCATGATCACCGCTTCCGACATCCTGGCGGCCCGCATCCTGATCGTCGATGACCTGCCGGCCAATGTCCTGTTGCTCGAGAAGATCCTGCGCGGGGCCGGCTACACGTCGATCACTTCGTCGATGGACCCGAGCGGTGTCGCCGAATTGCATCGCCAGAACCGCTACGACCTGATCCTGCTCGACCTGATGATGCCGGGCATGAACGGCTTCCAGGTCATGAGCAGCTTGCGGGAGATCGAGGCGGACGGCTATCTGCCCGTCCTGGTGATCACGGCACAGCCCGGGCACAAACTGCACGCGCTCGAGGCCGGCGCCAAGGATTTCATCAGCAAGCCGTTCGAGTTACCCGAGGTGCTGGCGCGGGTGCACAACATGCTCGAGGTGCGATTGCTGCACCAGCAGACCAAGCGCTTGTACGACGAGCTGGTGCTCGAGCATGCGAGGTCCATCGAGCTGAGCGCACAGGCCGGCATCATGGTGGGTGTCGGCCGCGAGGAGCGCGTGACCACACCCTGGTACGCCAGCATGAAGCTGCGCCATCCGTGGCTGCAGTTCAACCTGCTCACCGCCATGCTGGCGGGCGGCATCATGCTGATCTTCCATGGCACGCTCGACCGGCTGCTGATCCTGGCGGTGTTCGTGCCGGTGCTGATCAGCCAGACCAGCAACACCGGCGGCCAGACGCTGGCGATCACGCTGCGCGGCATCGCGCTCGGGGATCTCCACCCTGGGATGACGCGTGCACTGATCAGGAAGGAAGCGCTGCTCGGTTTACTGAACGGCTTCCTCGTGGGCCTGGTGGCGGGGTTCACCATGTGGGTGGTCGCGCAGACGATGCACCTTGCGAACGCGCCGGGGCTCAGTGCGGTGGTGTTCCTCGCCATGATCGGCAGCTGCGTCATCAGTGGTGTGGGCGGGGCGATCGTGCCGCTCGTGCTGCGCAGATGCGGTGCGGATCCCGCCACCGCTTCGAGCATCGTGCTGACGACGATCACCGACGTGGCCGCACTGGTCCTGCTGATGGGGCTGGCGTCGGTGATGGTGCAGTGAGCCGGAGGGTCGTGCTGAAGCTGCTGGCATTCGCGGCCTTGGCAGCGCTCGTATTGCTCGCGGCCTGGCGCTTGGCGCTACCGGAGTTCCGCCTGCCGCCGCCCGAAGGGCCGTATGGAATCGGCACGATGACTTACCACTTCGTGGATGCCACGCGGCATGAGGAGTTCAGTCCCGACCAGCGTGTGCGCCGCGAACTCATCGTGCAGGTCTGGTACCCCGCCATGCCGCCGCGAGCCGCGACGCGCGCCCGCTACCTGCCCGATGCCGATGCCCTGACCCAGGCGATCGCGAGACGGATGCGCTGGCCGTGGTTCTCGCTCGCGCGCTGGAGTGGCATCGCATCGAATGCGGTGCGCGCGATTCCCGTGGCGGATGGCGCGCACCGCTACCCGGTGCTCGTGTTCCTCGAGGGCCTGGGCGGCTTCCGTCAGATGGACACGTTCCTGGTCGATCAGCTGGTGTCACGGGGCTACGTCGTCGCGGCCATCGACCAGCCGCTCGTGGCGGCGGTGGTGGTGTTCCCCGACGGCCGGCGGATCACGGGCTGGTCCAAGCGCACGATGCAGCCACTGATCCAGCAATCGCTGACACCTGCCGCGAACCCGCCGAGGCTGTACGGGCGGGTGCTCCGGGCCGGTATTGTTCCGTATCTCGCCGAGGACGCCCGTTTCGCGCTCGAGCGTCTCGGCGATCTGGACCGAGCCGACCCCGATGGCATCCTGACGGGCCGGCTCGACCTGAAGCGCGCCGGCGTGTTCGGTGTGTCGCTTGGCGGCATCGTGGCGAGCGAAGCGGCCCGTATCGAACCGCGGTTCCGGGCCTGCGTGGTGCTCGATGCGCCGATGCCCGCGCAGGTGATCAGCGCGGGTCTGCGGCAACCGACCATGTGGATCACCCGCGACGCGACGACCATGCGAAACGAAGGCTGGCGGGAGTCCGACATCGTCCAGCACCAGACCACCATGCGAAGCGCATTCGACCACCAGCGCGGAGCAGGTTACTTCGTCCGCGTCGCCGGGATGTACCACGCCAACTTCACCGACATCCCACTCGTGTCGCCGCTGCTGCCGGCGCTGGGAGTCACCGGCCCCATGGAAGCCTCGCGTGCCCACGCCATCGTCACCGCCTATACACTGGCGTTCTTCGGCCGGCATCTGCTGGGCCGGCCGGATCCCCTGCTGATGCGGCCGGCAAGCCAATACCCCGAAGTCCTGTTCGAGTCGCGGCGATAGCGGTCTTACAGCAGCCGTTGCACTCCCGCGTGGATGGCGGGGCCGCGGGCGATCCTGTTGCGGCAGTCACGCCACCGCCGGAACAGCCACGGTCGCGACGGCGCACGCGACCCGCTGTGGCTCAGCGCCCCGGCACGGGGCGCGAGTTCCGCCGCTGCTGACGCGCGGGGCGCCCCCCACCGCCCTGCTTGGGGATGCGCGGGCCGCGGTCGATGTCCAGGCGGAACTCGGCATCCGCCATGGCGCGCAGCCGGATGTCCTCGACGGTGGCGCGCACGCTGGTGCCGTGTGCGCTGTGGATATTGCCACTGAGGACCACACCCGGGGCCAGGAGACGATTGATGCCGTGCTGAGCCAGCCCGCGCAGCTTGCCCAGAGCCTCGGAGTCGGGCAGCCGCGCGCGCGCGCGCAGGAAGTCGCGGATGTCGACGCCATTGAGCCACGCGAATCCCTGCACCAGCAGTTGCTCGGTGCCGATGTCGAAGTCCAGGTCCGGGATGCTCATCTGGCCGCTGGTCACATCGAGCCGGGGCGTGCCCGTGAAGAACAACCTGCCGCGGATGCCGCCCGACAGCGTCAAGGCGAGCGCGAGTCGGCCGCCGCCGAGGCCGGACAACTTGACGTCCTGGATGCGGACCTTCCGCCCGCTCTGGACGACGGTGCGACCCACCAGCGCCCGCCGTAGGAGCGCACTAGCGACGGGATAGCTGAACGTGCCCTCGACCGCGATGTGCGCCGAGGCCCCCGCCGGTCCCGCGCTCGCGGCACCGCCCGGGCGCAGCGCCGGCAGCGGCCTTTGCAACTCACGAACGGCATTCGTGACGATCCGTGGCGAGGCGACCAGACGCAGCCGCGTGACCACCGTGTCCCCGCGAATGGACAACTCGCTCCACTGCGCGCCGTACGGATTCACTTCGAGGTAGACGCCCTGGGTCAGCCGGACGCGGCGCTGCAACTGCATCCACAGCCGTTCGAACCGCTCGCGCGTCGGCCAGCGGGCCGTGTTGTGGTCGAAGAGCTGCATGCGGCGGATGAGCATCCCCCGCGTCGCCTCGATCACGCGGTCGGTGGCATCGAGCCTCAGCACGGTCACACGGCAGCGATCACGCGCCTGGTCGCTGAATGGTTCCAAGCGAAGCACGCGCGTCTTGGTGCGCAGCTGCCAGTCCCGGGTGAGTTGCGGCGTCGAGATGAGCGTGACGCGCACTCGGGGGCGCGGATCGTCACCCGTGCCACAGCCGGCACTCAGCTCAGGACCGAACGGCGGCCGGTACCAGATGTGCGCCGAATACTCGACGACCGAGGAGAGCGTGAGCGACTGGCCCGCGAGGGTCGCGACGAAGGGCGAGCGGCGCACCGCGAAGCCATAGCTCATCCGCTTGCTGCCCGTGACAGGCAGGCGTTGCTCGAGGTCGCCGTACTCGCGAGGGATCGCCGCTTCGAGTGAATCGATCGCAGTCTGCAGCCGGTACTGCACCACCGCCTCGATGATCGACGGCGGGATCTGGGGGTTCACATCCGGCGAATCGGCGAACACCTGTGGCGGTGGCGCATCGAGCACGAGCGGACTTCGCATGCGGTGCACGCCGTATGCACCCAGTGCGATCGCAGTGGTCAGGCTCAACGCTCCGAACAGCAGGACATGTGGATGACGTGCGATATCCATCAGGACTCACATTTCCACGTCGAGCGCCGCCGCGAACTGCCTGGAGTGGGCAGGCCATCCACGTGCGCCGACCGCGAGCAGGGTTCGTCTTCAGGCTGAGCGACCGACATGAACGCGTGACGGATGCGTCTCGATCCCCTACTTCCAAAAGCATCACGCAGGCTCATGCCGGATCACGTCCCTGACCGACCAGCATCGAGGTCAGCCTGGAATCACCACGGCGTTGTCGTCGAGAGTGACCGCACCGATGCGCGCCAGCGCACGGCCGGTGAGCGCCGCGCCGTTCGCGAGCGTGATCGACTGGTCGGCGAGGATCGTGCCCTTGAACACCGACTTGGTGCCGAGCGTCGCGGAACTTCCGACCTGCCAGAAGATGTTGGAGGCCTGCGCGCGACCGGCCAGGATCACCGCGCGACCCGAGGTCACGGTCAGCGACGAGTGGATCTGGATCACGAACACGGCGTTGGCGTCACCACCGGCATCGAGAGTCAGGTCGCCTGACGAGATCTCGAGCGACGACGTCGAGTGATAGAGCCCCGAGGTCAGCGTGCGGCCACCGAGGTTGCCGTCGAGCGCCACCGGGTTCGTGATACGCGCCGCCGCGTCCCGATAAGCACGCGTCAGGTCGTTCATCGCGGCCGCGGACTGCGCGTCGCCGGCATGGGTCGATCCGGTCCGGACGCCTGGCGGGAAGCCGGTCACCGCCGTTCCCGGGCTCACACCCACGTCGCCCGAGATGGAGGACGTGCCGGTGTTGGTGATCGTCGAGCCACTCAGGATGGCATACGAACGGGCGACTCCGAGCTCCGGGGCGCTTTGCGCTCCGGCCGTAGCCGAGCCGGGACCCTTCTCGCCGGAGCCGGTCTCGGTCGCCGCAGGTGCATCCTGTTTGGGTGCGGAGTTGCAGCCGAACAACGTCAGCAGCAGCACCAGCGGTGTCACGGTGGTCCAGTGGCGCGTGTGGTGTCGCATCGGGTCAGCCTCCAGTCGCGTTGGTGCTGCATTCGTCGTGAACGGCGGCTCGAACATGGAACGCCGCAACGGTGAACTCGAACGCAGGAACGATGCCACCGGCGGGTCGTGGCGACCGTCCGCTTCCAGCTCGCTGCAGGAACAGCAACTAGCCTTCACCGCCGCGTCGGTCGTGGCAGCGCGCGACGTGCCCGGGCGCGTGGGGCGGAGCAGACCGTGCAAGGATGCACCCGGTTCTTCAATGCCGGACCGTATGCCCCGGCGCCGCGTGTGATCGCGTTCGTGATCACAGGATGCCGTCGTCACACGCATCCTCGCGCACTTCGCATGCAGCAGCGTCGATGCCCGCGAGGGACCGTCTCGGCAGTGGCGACTCCGGTCCCGACGACTTCCGGGTGCGAGTGCTCCGCTCACCCGCGCCTGGCGCGTCGTGCGGCGTGGAGGGCGCACGCACGAGCACGGCGTCGATTTGTACATCCTGCCGCCCGACTTGAAAGACGCGCGTGCCGGCGTCGCGCCGCTCGATCCGCATGGACCCGGCTCGCACCCCGCGCACACCCGGGTATCATCCGCGACCGCCTCACATTACGCTCGGGTCGCACGCACCACTCGTTCCGTGGCACGGAAGTCGCGTATAGCGTCGGTGTGGCGAGCGGCGCAGCGGCCGCCGCCACGGTTCCCCATCAAGGCTACCAGGATCCCGGACCGAACCTGCACCACGGCATCAGAGTGGCGAAAAGCCGCCCCAGGCCTGAGTAGGCGCGCATTCGGTTCGGAGTCCCGGTAGCCCCTTGCGGCCGCGAGCAGGCTGGACCGAACGTCACACCGCCCCTTCATCACGGGTTCGGCCGCCATGCTTGCCACTTGCCGCGACTCTTGCCACGGAGACTCTTGTGCCTGACTTGAAACCGACGTTCCAGATGGCCCTGCTGGTGGTGGGTCTCAGTACGGCCGCGCTGCTGGCACCGAGTTGCTCGAGTCAGGCGCCGGCCGGTGGCAGGGCATCGATCGCGCGCATCGAACTGCACGATGCGATGCGTCAGCTCTGGGAAGACCACATCGTATGGACGCGTCTGGTGATCGTGAGCACGGCGGCCGGGCTGCCGGACCTGACTCCCACCACCGAGCGCCTACTCAGGAACCAGACCGACATCGGTGACGCCATCAAGCCCTACTTCGGCGACGAGGCTGGCGACAAGCTGAGCGCGCTCCTGCGCGAACACATCGTCGGGGCCGCGGGTGTGCTCGCGGCAGCGAAGAGCGGTGACGCCACCAAGCTCGAGACCGCCAAGGCAGCCTGGTACGCGAACGGCCAATCAATCGCGGCATTCCTGAGCGGTGCGAACCCCGGTTCGTGGCCGCTCGCGGACATGCAGGCGATGATGAAGGAACACCTCGACCTCACGCTGGTCGAGGCGGTTGCACAGTTGGAAGGGCGGTACCCTGACAGCGTGGCCGGTTACGACAAGGTCCACGCAGCGATCCTGACGATGTCCGACATGCTGACCGACGGCATCGTCAAGCAGTACCCCAAGCAGTTCTGAAGTCTGCTGAGGCACCGAGCTGTGACAAGCGCGCCCCGCTCTGGCGGGGCGTTCTTGTTCCACCCGAACCGCATGGCCGGTGCGAGCGGCCGTCCCCTGTGAGCGAACGGCAGCGGGGCGCGGACCGGCCGTTCCGCATCGGCTCCGCACGCATGGACAGGGTTGTAGATCTGCGCATCGCGGTCGAACTTACATTCGCAAGCCGATCGGGAAGCCACCCCGCCTGCCTGTGTCGCGGCGCTATCCGCCCCACTGCAAGCAACTTGGCGGCCATCCTGTCGGCCACGAGCGTCTGGAACCATTCGTGCAAGGGCAGCCATCTCCGACCCGGAAGACGGGGTGCCCGAGCCACTCGCACAAGGGAGTTCCGATCATGGTCGAGCAGGACTCAAGTGGAGAACTTGATGCGGGGGAAGCATCCGGAGCCCGTCATGCGCTGATCCTGAGTCTGCGCAGCCGGGACGCCGTGGTCCGCCGGCAGGCACGCAAGCAATTGACGCAACAGGGCCAACGCGCCCTTCGCCAACTGGTCCCGCTCCTGGCGGAGAGCAATGAGGACGTCCGCTGCGAGGCTGCGAGGGCGCTGGCCGACATCGCGGATCCCAGCTCGACGCCGCACCTCGTCGCTGCGCTCGAGGACACCAGCGGAGAAGTGCGTTTGCTGGCTGCCGTGGGACTGGTCGCGATCGGCCCAGCGGCACTCGTTCCCTTGCTGCATGTGCTGCGCGAGCGGGCGGACTCGGTGCCGTTGCGTGAAGGCGCACACCATGTACTGCAGCAGCTCTCGAGTGACGACTCCCGGCGGGCCCTCGCCCCGGTACTGGCCGCACTCCAGGCGGACGACCCCGACACGCGCGTGCGCGAACCCATCCGCGCAGCCGTCGAGCGGATTCGAAAGCTGCGATCCTGAGGGGCTCGGCAGGGGTCAGGAAGGCAGATGCGGCATGACTCTGGAGAATTGACATATGTTGTGTAGGAGCACACAAAGCCACGCCGGTTCACACATTCACGGCTGCCGGCCTGCCCGAAGCGTGCGCGGGGCCCGGCACAACGTCCTGCGTGCGCCGCAAGTCGAGCGCAAAGTGATAGGATGGATTAGATGGGTCGTAGGACTCGCCTTCACGGGTACTTGCGATCCGCTCGTGTCCCCTCCCCGGTGCGGAGCGCGAGTGGCCCGTGGGCCGTGCTTCGTGCGCCGGTGTGACCCAAACGCACAGAGGGTCCACGGATGCTGAACGCACTGTTCGTCGATGACGATGTGGACTTCCTCGCCGGTCTGAGCGAGGTCATGTCGGAGCAGGGCTTCGACGTCGCGACCGCCCATTCCCTCGAGCAGGCCCGACAGAGCCTGGCCACACGGCCCGCGGACGTGGTCCTGCTCGATCTGCTGCTGCCCGACGGCGACGGCGTGGGGTTGTTGCGTGAGATCAAGGCGTCGACCACGAGTGACGTGATCCTCGTTTCGGGCATGGCCACCGTGGACTCCGCGATCGAGGCGCTGCGACTGGGAGCACTCGACTACCTGACGAAGCCCGTCGACACCGGCCGCTTGCGTACCGTCATGGCCCACGTGCTCCGGAACCGGTCGCTGCAATCCGACGTCGGTGCGTTGCGTGTGGAACTGCGCAAGTTCGGGCGCTTCGGTTCGATCATCGGGGTGTCGCCAGCGATGCAGAAGGTCTATGACCTCATCACCAAGGTGGCCCCGACCGACGCGACGGTGTTCATCACCGGGGAGAGCGGGACCGGCAAGGAACTCGTCGCCCAGACGATCTGCGAGCTGAGCACGCGTCAACGCCGGCCACTCCTGCCGCTGGATTTCGGCGCGATCCCGCAGAACCTGATCGAGAGCGAGCTGTTCGGCCACGAGCGCGGCAGTTTCACGGGCGCGACCCAGTTGAGGCGAGGCTGCTTCGAGCGCGCGACCGGTGGGACGCTGTTCCTGGACGAGATCACCGAGATGCCGATCGAGCTGCAGGTGAAGCTGCTGAGGGTGCTCGAGTCGGGAACGCTCAATCGTGTCGGCGGCGACGAGGCGGTGCCCGTCAACGTGCGGCTGATCGCGGCCTCGAACCGGATCCCGCATGAGGCGGTGAAGCACGGCAAGCTGCGCGAGGACCTGTACTATCGGCTCAACGTCTTCCCGATCGTACTGCCTCCACTGCGCGAGCGCGAAGGCGATGCCATCCTGCTCGCCGAGCAGTTCCTGCAGACGTTCAATACCCGGGACGATCAGTCGAAGCGGCTGAGTGCCGGCGCGCGCGCACGCATCCAGCGCCATCCGTGGCGCGGCAATGTGCGCGAGCTGAAGAACGAGTTGCACCGTGCCTTCATCATCGAGGGTGACGTCATCGAGTTGGGCGGCTTGGCCCCGATGCCGGACTCGCGGCCGGCGCTCGAGGGGGCCGGTGGTTCGCTCGAACAATCCGAGCGCGTGCTGATCCTGCGCACACTCGAGGAATGCGCGGGCGACAAGAAGCGCGCCGCACGACTGCTGGGGATCAGTCTCAAGACCCTCTACAACCGACTGCACGTCTACGCCGGAGAGTGAGCCCTGGTCTCGGTTTCCTCCTGCCCCCATGCGCGCGGGCGTGCGAAGCCACCTGCCGCAGTGACTTCTGCCACATATTGTAACTTCGGAGTCCACGCAGCCGACCTCCAGCGAGTTCGCGGGACCGCGAGTCAGCGGCAGTGCCTTGAACCACAGGACGAAACCGATGCCGTCGCGCGCGGCTGGTTTTGGCACGGCCCTCGCTAGCCATTCAGGAGTGGGGCTCATGCGAGCCACGCGCATCGACGGGGCGCGCCGCCTTGAACGACCCCGGAGGCAGTATCTCCACATCGAGGTTCCATCGTGGCGGAATGGTCGTTCCAACGGAAGCTGATCTCGGGTGTGCTGCTGGTGTGTATACTCGCGGTCCTGACCAGCCTGGCCACCTTGATCTCGGCCCGCATCCTCGTCGGGAACATGACCCGGGTGTCGAGCGGAGAGGGCTACGACCTCGCGCAAGCGCGGGCGATCCAGATCGCCGGGAACCGGACCATCGCCAACGCCCACGCCTGCCTGCTCACGGGGGGCGCGAAGTTCGCCCCCGCCACACATGAAGGTAGCCGGCGTGTCCGAGAGCAGGCGCTGGCGCTCCTGGGCCACGTCGCCGCCGAGCGCAAGGCGGGCGTGGCCGCGGTCCTGGAGACCGAACAGCAGCACCACGAGGCGTTCGAACGGGCGCTGGCCGACCTGAGCGCCGTTCGCGTCTCCAGCGTGGCTCTCCGGGCGGGCGCCCACCTCGACAGCGTGCTCGCGCTCGGTGTGCGTTTCGATCAGGCGCTCGTCGAGATGGTCGCCGATTGCGAGGCGGCCCGGGGGCGCAGCGTGCTTCCCGCGCGGCGCGCCGTGAACCGTGCGCAGACCGTGATGGTCGCGGTCAACATCGTCACGGTGGCTTTGCTGGTGATGCTGTGCCTGGTCTTGGTCGCGGTGCTCAACCGCAGTTACCAACAGCAGACGGTCGCACGCCGGGCTGCGGAGCACGGCCAGAGCCAGGCCCGTGAGTCGTTGACCGTGGCCGAGGCCGCGAGTCAGCTGAAGGATGAGTTCCTCGCGACGGTGTCGCATGAACTGCGGAATCCGTTGGCGCCCATCCTGACGTGGACGCAGTTGCTGCGCAGCGGCAAACTCAACGCCGAGAAGACCAGCCGTGCGCTCGAAGTCATCGAACGAAACGTGCTGTCGCAGGCACAGCTCATCGATGACCTCGTCGACGTTTCGCGGGTGGTGTCGGGCAAGTTCCGGCTGGACGTGCGTCCGATCGATCTGGTGGGCGTCATCCGGGCGGCGGCGGACGCGCACGGGCCTGCCAGCGAAGCCAAGAACATCCGCATGCAGTTCGTGCTCGACGATCGAGCCGGGATGATCTCGGGAGATTCCGAGCGGCTGCAGCAGGTGATGTGGAACCTGATCTCGAACTCGATCAAGTTCACGCCCAAGGGTGGCCGCGTGCAAGTCGTCCTGCAACGGGTCGAATCGCATGTCGAAGTCACGGTGAGCGACACCGGGGTCGGCATCTCACCCGACTTCCTGCCGCATGTGTTCGAGCCGTTCCGGCAGGGCACGGTCGGGCCCATGCGTCGCCACAGCGGACTGGGGTTGGGACTGTCGATCGTGCGGCACATCGTGGAACTTCATGGTGGCGAGATCACGGCCGAGAGCGCGGGGACCGATCAAGGCTCGCGCTTCACACTCATTTTCCCACAACTGGCGGCCGCCCGCGTGCCGAAGGTCGCACCCAAGGCGCACCCGGTGGCACGCGACACGCTGGCCGAGCCGAGCTTCGGGCAACTCGTGGGCATGCGGGTGCTGGTTGTGGATGACGAGCCCAACGCCAGCGAGGCGCTCGTCGTGCTGTTCGAGTCGTGCGGTGCCGAGGCTCGCTCGGCGAGCTCGGTGGCCGAGGCGATGACGATGTTCGCGATCTGGACACCCGACGTGCTCGTCTCGGACATCGCGATGCCCGAGGAGGACGGCTACGCATTGATCCGCCGCGTCCGGGCGCTGCCCGACCAGCAGGGCGGGTCCACCCCGGCAGTCGCACTCACCGCGCACGGCAAGATCGAGGATCGCGTCACGATCCTGAATGCGGGCTTCCAGATGTACCTGGCCAAGCCCGCCGACCCCAACGAACTGGTGGCGGTGCTCGCGAGCCTGTCACGCAACCGCGGGTTCAGCGCGACAAGCTAGCCGGCCAGCGGCGAGCACGGTCCGAGGACGCTGTCGGCGCCACTTCGCGTCCCGCCCACGTGATTGAACAACCGGCCCCCGATTGCAGTTCCTGCCCCGCATGATCGGGCGGTCGCGGTCCACCGGAGGCTCGCCCCGGGACTGCAACCGCATGTCACGCACGGGCTCCGCCCGCGGGAGCGCACGGGCGGGACGGTGGCATCGTTCCTGCAATCCAGAGCCGGGGTGAGCACCGCGGGCAGTCGGTCCGCGGGCAATGCCATTCCCCGAGACCAGCGACGGGTGCGGCCGGGACCACGTCAGTCGATCCCAGGAGTCTCCATGCAGATCCAGTCCCGTTCCCATGCGCGTGTGAATGTCATCGCGCCGTTGTTGCTCGCCGGCGTGTTGCTCACGGCGGGGCTTTTCGCCGGCACCGCCTGGTCGTTCGAGGTCATCCCCTCGGTCGGGATGACCAAGTCCACCGACGCCCAAGCACCCGCAGGCAAGTTCTTCGCGGGCTTCGCCGCCCGCACCGCCCTCATGCCGCTGGTCAAGATCGAAGCCGGGATCAGCTACCGGCAGGACGAGATCGAGGCCACGAACATCCAGGTCCGCCAATGGCCCCTGACGATGTCGCTGTGGCTGACGCCGATGCCGAACCTTTACGCCGGGGCGGGCATCGGTTGGTACCGCACGACGCTCGACTTTCCGGACACCCTCCCGATCAAGGACTCCACGAGCCAGGAACTCGGGGTGCACCTGGGAGGCGGGGTGGTGCTGCCGCTGGGACCGCGCGTCGGCCTCGACCTGAGCGGCCGCTACATCTTCCTGCAGGCGGACGACCAGTCGCCCCTGTTGCCGACCGAGTTCAACCCGGACTTCTGGTCGATGGGCCTCGGCATCGCGGTCTCGTTCTGATGTTCCGGCGGGAGCGCTGCGTGCGGCCATGGGCACCGCTCGCTACCGGGCTCCTCGGGGGTGTGCTACTCAGCGTCTCCGCGCTCGTCGCCAGCTGTGGGACGGATCGCGTCGCCCAGTCCGCACCTGTTGAGCCGTGGGTGGACATGCCGTCGCACGTCCCCGATGCAGTCGTGTCGGGAACCTGCATCGAGGTCGCGCTCGCGACCGAGCTGTCGTCCGAGACCGCCGTGGTCGGGGACTCTTGGGCGGGCCGTCTGGTGAAGTGTGTGCCGCTCCTGCATGGGGGCCAGATCCCCGCCGGCAGCCCGGTCGATGGCGTCGTCGCGATCGCGACCCCAGCCGGAACGGGTACCGAGGCCGTGCTGCAACTCGGCGTGCGGAGCATCACGGTGAATGGTCAAGAGGAGTTCATCGCGGCGAGAAGCGAGTCGGTACGCGTGGGCGGTCCGTCGCACCCGCGGAGCGGCGTCGATCGCTGGGTGCGCCAAGCGGACCGGCACCGTCGCCAGGAGCGCTTCGGGGCGTCGGCGAACGCGGGGAAGTGGAGTGCCGAGCGCCGCCGTGGGGCGACACGGGAGCGCGTCTCGCTTCCGGACGGCACCGTGCTGCGATTCCGCGTGATGCAGACCGTGGCGATGCGATGAAGCGGACGCGAGCTTCGTGCTCGGGTGCGGCATGCGGATGCCGGAGGGCAGCCCAGAGAAAGCGTGGACAGTGTGGGTTCCTGGTGCGGGCGAACTTCGTCCACATCATTGTGATACTGCTTCAAGGAGGTGTGTGATGAAGTTCTTGTCACGTCCGGTGCGGTTGTGGACGGCGGCACTGGTGATCCTGTGCATGGGTGTGATGGACATCACACCAGCGGCGGCCGGGCTCGTGAGCTCGCGTCCCTCGGGCGTCACGAGCATCGCTTCGACGCGTGATGCCGACATGCTCGTCGCGCAGCGTGCGCTGGAACACAAAGTGGTGGCCCAGAAGCTGCGCGACTATGGCGTCACGGCCGAGGATGCCCAGACCCGCCTCGCCAGCATGTCGGACCAGGACCTGCATTCGCTCGCAAGCGCGACCAAGGGCCTGCCGAGCGGTGGCGACGGCACCGGGGCGATCATCGGTGTGCTCGTCGTGGTGATCCTCGTGATCGTCGTGCTGCGCCTGATGCACCGGGACGTGATTCTGCGATGACCGAAAGGACCCGTGGTTCCCGCCGTGCACCCGCCGCCATGCGCGGTTGCGATGCCGGCCGGTCCATGCGGGTCGCCCTTGCGTGTTGCGTCGTCGCGGCCCTCGCGGTCGCCACGACGGACGCGCCGGCCCGGGACCTGGTGGTCCCCGGGTCGGTCGCGGTCGCGCACCGCACCGACTCACCGGTACGCCTCGAGGTGCCGATCATCGAGCAGACCCGCCAGCGCTGCGGACCCGCGGCGCTGCAGATGGTGTTGGGCTATTACGGTGCGGGCCCCGGCGCGATGCGCGAGGCGAGCAGCGCGTACGATCCGGTGCTGCATGGGGCGTTGATCACCGAGTTGGCGAACGCGGCGCGCCGAGCCGGATTCGACGCGGCCGTGGAGTCGCTCACGCCGGATTCGTTGATCGGGCTGCTGGAACAGGGTGTGCCCCCGATCCTGTTGTACCAGAACGGCCGTCCGCCTTTCACCGTTCGCCACTACGGAGTCGTCACGGGCTGGGATGGCGCACGCGGTGCATTCACCCTCAACGACGGTCGTGCACATGCCCACACGCAGCGGGTCGCCGAGCTGGTGAAGCGCTGGCATCCGTCGGGCTCGCAGGCACTCGTCGTCCGCCGCCGGCAGCCATGAGCGCCACTCGGGTGGTGCGGGTCACCGTCGCGGCGATGGCGATGCTGCTGACGAGCAGTTGCTCGCACTTCATCGTGCTTCGTGATGCGCTGAGTGCGAGCGAGCACAACGACCTCGGTGTGGTCTACGAAGCGAACGGCCAGATGGCGCTGGCCGCGGCCGAGTATCGCAAGTCGCTGCGGCTCGACCCGCATCAAAGCGCGGCCTGGATCAATCGCGGCAATCTTGAAGCCGCCGGGGCGCACTGGCGAGCGGCCGAGCGGTCGTTCCGGCGCGCCCTGCAAGAGTCCCCCGCAGACCCGGATGCCACGAACAACCTCGCGGTCGCCCTGCTTCGTCAGGGCCGGGTTCGCGATGCCCGCGCGTGTGCTCTTCGCGCGGTCGCCAGTGGTGGGGAGCGCGATTCGATCTATCGCGACACCCTCGCCGAGATCGAACGAGCGGGAGTCGGACGAGCCGAATGACCCCCGAACTGATGTCCCGCACCCGCCGTCCCGCGTCGTCCCCTTATTCGAGGAGCACTTCTATATGAAGTTCGCGAATGTCGCGCAGCCCAGTCATGTCCTGCTGCGGGTCGTCGCCGGACTGCTCATGCTCCAGCATGGTGGGCAGAAGCTGTTCGGGTGGTTCGGGGGGAGCGCAGGGCTGCCGGGCGAGGCCGTGCCGCTGTGGTCGCTCATGGGATTCGCGGGGGCGCTCGAGCTGCTGGGTGGCAGCGCCGTCCTGCTCGGGGCCTTCACGCGCCCGATGGCGTTCCTGTTGTCGGGTGAGATGGCGGTGGCGTACTTCATGGCTCACCAGCGCACGGCGCCGTGGCCGATCCAGAACCATGGCGAGCTGGCCGTGCTGTTCTCGTTCGTGTTCCTGTTTCTCGCCACCCATGGCGCCGGGGGCTGGAGCGTCGACGGTCAGCGCCAGCGCCAGAGAGCGTGAGCCATGCGAGCGGACCCCGACTCGCGCGCTGGTGTCGCGCACCGGAGTGACTCAGGCCTCGGCGCGAGTTCAGTGCAGAGTGTGACCTCCGCGGGAGTGCGACCATGAAGGCTGTTCTGCGCGCCGCCCACCCCACGCTGATGCGCAGTGCCATCGTCGCGCTCATCATCGCGTGGGCGCTGCGCGACCTGGCGCTGCTCGTGGGCTACGCCGTGCTGCTTGCTTATGCGTTGTTGCCGGTCGTGCATGCGCTCGCGCGCATGCATGGTCCGGGGGGGCGCGGGGTGCCCAAGGGCGCGGCGGCCGCCATCGTGGTGCTGGCGCTGGTCGGTCTGGCCGGCTGGCTGACGGTTCTGACCGTGCCGCGCGTGGTCGCCGAGGCCGCGCGCTTCACCGCGGACGCGCCAGCAATCATGGCGCGATTGGCCGAGGAACTGCACCAGTTCGCCGTCCGGCACGATTACGGAGGCTGGCTCGACCCGGCGATCGACCGCCTGCGCTCGCAGGGGCCGCTCGAGGTCGCTGGCTATGGCAGCCAGATCATGACGGGCCTCGCCTCGGGGGCCGGAGGAGTCGGTCGGCTGCTGTGTCTGACGTTACTGCCGTTGCTCGCGTTCTACCTGCTCGCCGACTCCGGTGCCGTTCGTCTCAGCACGCTGCGATTCATCCCCGAGGGCGCGCGCGATGAGATCTTGAAGCTTGGCTGGGCAGTGGATCGCGCGCTGCGCAGCTATGTGCGTGGTCAGGCCGTGATCTGCATGGTCACCGCGGCGGGCGTCGGGGTCGGACTCGCGCTTCTGCATCACCCGGCGGCGTTGATGTTGGGGATCTTCGCGGGCGCGGCGGAATTGATCC
The DNA here is from genome assembly GCA_031408715.1 of bacterium. Classification (GTDB taxonomy): domain Bacteria; phylum Eisenbacteria; class RBG-16-71-46; order RBG-16-71-46; family RBG-16-71-46; genus JAIOPA01. Next base: position 4,569 of record JANNWR010000156.1, on the reverse strand, counting down.
CGTTCCTCGGCTTCATCCTGACCGTGGTTCTGATCGCATTCGCGGGCCTGAACCTGAGCTCGTTGCAGGCGATCCTCGGCGTCACACTTTATGTGTCGCTCAACTGGGGCATCGGGACGTTCATCACCCCACGCCTGATGGGACGATATCTCAAGATGCATCCGTTCATTGTCACGGTGAGCGTCCTCGCCGGTGCCGAACTGCTCGGGCCCGCCGGCGCGCTGTTGGCGCTGCCGGGAGCGGCGGTGCTGCAGGCGATCATCGGAGAGCTGGCCCCCGCTGCGATGGAGGCCGAACGCGCCCGCACGGCGAGCGCGGCCGCCGCCGCGCATGCGCCGTCGCTGCGCCACGATATCGTGCACTGAAGTCGAGCGCTGAAGTCGCGATCCTGCGCGCGGGCATATTCACGGCCCGTGCTGGCCCCGAACTTGCGCTACTTGCGCTGAGATCGGTGCTCGGCCGTGCGCCGCGTCGTGAAGCCCATGGGTATGCCCCGGAATGCTGGTCGATTGTCCCCTGAAGAGGCCCGAGATGCCCGCGCTCGTCCAGATCTGCATTGTAATTGCAACACTCGCCTTGGTGGTGATGACCGTCTTGTTGGTCGCCGTCCTGCTGCAGCTTCGCGTGGCGACGGTGCAGCTGACAAAAACGCTTCACATCGGCATCTTGCAGGCGGAACAGCTCGCGCAGGACTGCCAGGTGCTCCTGGACGAGGTGCGAGCGCTGGCCGGCCCAGCGCTCGAAGTCTGGGAGCGTATGCGGATCCTGGGTGCGAGGATCGAGGGCGTGTCGACCGCCGTGGTCGACGAGTTGGAAAGCCCGCTGCTGTCGTCGGTCGCCGTGCTGCGCGGACTGAAAACGGGTGCGCGGCGGTTCGTGGAGTTGCTGATGGGTCGTGTGATGGGAAGTCGGACCATGAAGAACGGAGTCTCGAAACATGAATGATCGCTGGATGGAACGCCAGGATGCTGGAGTCGTGGGCCCGCTGGTGGGATTCGCCCTGGGGGCCGTTCTGGGTGGGGTCATCGCCCTGTTGTGGGCCCCGGGCAGCGGGGAGAGGACGCGCGGTCGGTTGGGAAGCGCGGCTCGGCGTGCCGGCCGTGACGCGCGCCACGCGCTCGATGAAGTGCGCGAGACCGCCGTGGAGACCGCCGCGGAGCTGGGCGGAAGTGTGAAGTCAGCCGTCAGCGCCGGCCGCGAGCTGTTCCAGAAAGACGGCGGGCGTTAGCCGCTCCGCGAGGTAGTCAGGGAGTGGCGGCACACCCGGCGCCCGGCCTCGACCGGTCGGGCATCCGTGCACAGTCGCCGCCACCTCACCCTGCGCAGCGCCGGCCGTGCTGTCCGGGGCGGCCGGAGGCGCCGCCCGCGGCCTCCGGCCGCGCGCTGTCCCCGCGCATCCCCGGTCGGCACGGACCGCCTTCCTGAACGATTCCGGGCGTCCAGCGGTGCCCCGAGCGCGGCCTGCGATTGAAGCATCGACTGCGCAGGACTTACACGCGCCCCGCTTCGAACCGTGTGCGGCGAGGGGTGCGCTGAGTGCCTGCAGTGAGATACGCCATTTGCACGCATGGCACGCCCGATGCGTTTGAAGGGAGATGAAGGGCTGCGCGCCGCGTGCACTGGTTGGCGCACCCGATTCGAGTGCTCCCGCAAGAAGCGAGGAAACAAGTGAACGGACGATCCAGCGGCTGGTGGTGCGTGGTCGTGGCGGTCGTCTGCTCGATCGTCATCTCGGGCTGCGCGATGAACCCGGTCACCGGACGTCGCGAGATCACGCTGGTGAGTCCGGAACAGGAACTCGAGATCGGCCGCCAGGGCTATGCGCCCGTGCTGGCCGAATACGGCCTCTATGCGGACCCCGCACTCCAGTCCTATGTGAACGGGATCGGTCAGCGCGTCGCCAAGGTGTCGCACCTGCCGGGGTTGGAATGGCACTTCACCGTCGTCGACGATCCCGCGGTCAACGCGTTCGCCATGCCGGGTGGCTACATCTACGTGACGCGTGGCCTGCTCGCTCATCTGGGCTCCGAAGCCCAGCTCGCAGGCGTGCTCGGTCACGAGATCGGCCACGTCACCCGGCGCCACTCCGCCGCGCAGATGACCCAGCAGCAGCTCTACGGTGCCGGGCTGGCACTCGCGTCCGTCATGTCGCGCACGGTCCAGCGCTATAGCGGCGCAGCACAACAGGCGCTGGGCCTGCTGTTCCTCAAGTTCAGCCGCACGGACGAATCCCAGGCTGACGAGCTCGGGGTCGAGTACGCGACACTCGCGGGTTTCGACCCGCGCGAGATCCCCGCGACCTACCACACGCTTGCGCGGTTGGGGGAGGCCTCGGGCCAGCGCCTGCCGGGCTTCATGTCGACGCATCCGGATCCGGGCGATCGCCAGCGCGTCACCGGCGAACTCGCACAGAAGGCAGCGGCGGGGAAGTCGGGCCTGATCGTGAACATGGCTTCATATCTCCCTCGGCTGGACGGCTTGCTCTACGGACAGGACCCGCGTCAGGGCTATTTCGTCGGCGATGTCTACTACCACCCCACGATGCTGTTCCAGCTGCGCTTCCCAGCCGGCTGGCTGCATCGCGAGTCGCACGCCTCGGTCGTCGCGGTGGATGCCGCGCAGACGGCGGGCATGCAGCTCTCGGTCGCTTCGGGTGCGGGTGCAACCTCCGCCGCCGCATTCGTCGCGAACCTGAAGAGCACTGGCGCGGTGGCCGGTATCAATGGGGCCGAGGAGTCCGTGCACGGACTGCCGTCCTGGGTTGGTCAGCTCGACGTGACTCCGACGGGCCAGCCGACGCAACTGCTCGCGGCGGGCTTCATTCGCATGAATGCCGGGTTGTTCCAGATCCTCGGGCAGAGCAAAGCCCCGGGCGACGCGAACGAGCGTCTGATCTTCGGAGCCATCCGCAGCATGGACGTGCTCCGGGATGCGTCCCGCATTCGCGTCGCACCGGACCTCGTGCGGGTCCGCGCCGCAGGCACCGCGGGCTCGTTCGAGAGCGTGCTGCGCCGCCTTGGCGCCGAACCGTCGCGGTTGCAGGAGGACGTGATGCTCAACGACATCGACCTTGCCCGGAATGTCACGGCGGGTGCGCTTCTCAAGTTCGTCGTGCGGTCGAATCCATGACCGGGCGCCGGACGAGTCCGGTTTGCCGGATGCGGACCCTCCGCAACCAGAACGAGTGTCTCCGAGTGACAAGTCAGGAGTCCCGATGAAACACATCATGTACATGCCCGTCGTCGCGGTGCTGGCGGTAGCTGTGCTGACGAGTTGCAGTGCCAAGGACGACACGGCGCAAGCGGCCGAGCGTGCCGCCCAGGCAGCGCGCGCTGCCGGCGGTGGCGTGGCCACCCCCCGCGCCGTGGTCCGCGTGCCGGATGCACAGCTGCCCTCGGGCACTGACATCGAGATCACGCTCAACACCGGCTTGTCCTCGGAGACCGCGGTCGTCGGTACGCCGTGGTCAGGGGTCATCCGCAACGCGCTCTATGTCGAGGGTCGGAACATCGCGCCCGCGGGCAGTGCCGTGGGTGGCGCGGTGACGAGTGTGGCGGCGGCCAAACGCGGAGAGCGGGCGATGCTGGATCTTGGCCTGGCGTGGTTCAACAGCGGCGGCCGGCAGTACTCGGTGCACGGCAGCACGCCCTCGATCATCGCGGGCTCCACACGTGCGCGCAATCTGGGCGCGATTGCAGCTGCGACTGCTGTGGGCGCGGTCGCGGGGCATGCGATCGGCAAGTCCGACAAGGGCACGCTCATCGGTGCCGTGGTCGGGGCGGGTGCCGCAGCCGGGGTCGTGTCGCAGACCCGGGGCTGGCAGGTGCTGCTGAAGCCCGGAACGGGGCTGACGTTCACCACGACGCAATCCGTCGCCGTGCGTCCGTGACCCCCGCGACCGTTGCGCCGACCGCCTGCTGCTCGCTGATGCGCCCGCGGAAGCGCGGCGCCTTGTGTGTTGCGGGACGGTGTCGGATGAGCGGACTGCGTTCGCGCTCCCGGTCGCAAACGTCATCGGTACCCGCCAGTGCGGCGGGTGCTCGCAATCAATGGAGGTAGCCGTGCTCTGGACGATCGCTGTCGTTCTCGTGGTGCTCTGGGTGCTGGGACTCGTGACGTCCTACACGATCGGTGGACTGATCCACGTCCTGCTAGCGCTGGCGATCATCGCCGTGCTGATCAGGCTCATCCAGGGCCGCCGCATCGTATGAGCGCGTTGCCGCCCGAATGGAGATTCTCATGAGAATCGTCGGTTTTTTGCTCGTGGTCGTGGGTGCCCTCGCCTTGGTCTACGGCGGGATCAGCTACAACCGCGAACGTACCGTGCTCGATGTGGGGCCATTCCGGGCCACCGCGACTGAGCAGAAGAATGTGCCGTTCTCGCCCATCGTCGGAGGGATCGTGCTGCTCGGCGGAATCCTCTTGCTCGTGGTGCCGAGGAAGAGTGCGGCCTAGCAGCAGATTCACCCGCTGAAAAGGGATCGCAGCGCCGCCAGGCTTCATGGAGTGCGGCGTCCAAGGTGCAGAGGACCCAGTGCCGAGTCCGCTTCTGGAGCGATCCTCACCCTC
>JANNWR010000155.1:0-1746 GCA_031408715.1 bacterium | reverse complement strand
TGGCCGACGTGATCCGGCGCAACGAGCTCTAGCTGGGAGCGCGAGTCCTTCTCGGCTCCCGCCGGGCGGAGTCGTGGCCAGCAGGAGCCGGGCAGCCCTCCGGTGAAAGACCGAACGGGCTCGGGAACTTCCCAGGCCCGTTCGCGCTTAAGGGCTGTGAACGCGCGCCACCGATCGCGCCACCGCCCCTCTTGCCGTGGAGCCCGCCATGAAGCACGTCATCCGCATTGCACTCGCTGTCCTCGCCATCGCGAGCCTGTCGAGACTCGCCATCGCCGAACCGACGCAGATGCGCGCGGCACTCACACTCGAAGGCGCCAAGCGCGTCGCATCGGCTGCCGTCGAAGAAGCACGCCGGCTGGGCGCCCCCAGCGGAGCGCTCGCCGTGGTCGACGAAGGCGGCGCATTGCTCTACCTGGAGCGCTTGGACGACACGTTCCCGGCCGCCGCCAGTGTGGCCATCGAGAAGGCGCGCACGGCCGCTCAGTTCCGCAGGCCCACCAGCGCGTTCGAGGACGCCATCAAGGGCGGACGACTGGCGCTACTGGGCGTGTCCGTGATGACGCCGCTGCAAGGCGGCGTGCCCGTGCTGCTGAACGGCCGCGTGATCGGCGCGATCGGCGTGAGCGGGGCGGCCAGCGCCCAGCAGGACGACGACATCGCGCGCGGTGCCGTAGCCGCGTGGGACAAGGCGCTTTCAGCGACGCGCTGACGCGCCTTTCACCCCAGACCTATTGCCATACTCGGAGGACATTCATGCTGCTCGCTCGCAACCCCATCCGCCTGCCGCTTGTCGCCGCGTCGCTGTTCGTCGTACTCCTGTCGCTGGCGTTCCTGACCGCGCGCTCGCGTGCCGACGCCAACGACTACGCCGCCGCCAACACGATCGCCCGCCCGGTGCACTACTACCGCGCCGAGAACGTGGCCAAGTCGTTCGCCGAGGGCGCGGTGCTTTACGCCGAGCCCGGCACCAACTACATGATCCACACGAGCCGGCGCACGTCGGCCGGCATGGCCGAGGTGCACGCTCAGGACACCGACCTCATCCATGTCCTCGAGGGCTCGGCGACGTTCGTCACCGGCGGCACGGTGATCGAGCCGCACACCACGGCGATCGACGAAGTCCGCGGCAGCCGTATCGAGGGCGGCGAGACCCGCGTGCTGGCGCCCGGCGATGTGATCATCGTGCCCGCCGGCACGCCGCACTGGTTCAAGGACGTGCGCGGCCCGGTGCTCTACTACACGGTCAAGGTGCGTCCGGGGGTGAAGTCATGAACGGCGGCCTGCGGGCACGCGCCCAGCAGTCACCCGTCCCCCGGAACGCACCGCGAATGCTGCTCGCTCTGGCACTGCTCACATCGCTCGCGGCACTGGCGCGGGCACAGGTTCCGAACGGCACGCCCGACGCCACACTCGACCTGAGCACGGTCGCGGGGGTCGCCGCGGTGAACGGCGCCTGGCGCTACAGCGACACACGTATCGACGAAGTCGAGTTCAAGAGCGTCGGCGCCGATCTCAAGCCTTCGGGCCCGCCGAATCGCACGTACGACTTCACGCCGCACGCAGGCGCAGCGACGTTCGACGACTCGGCATGGCCGGTACTGGATCCCGCGTCGCTCTCGGCACGGCGTTCCACCGGGAAGCTGTGCTTCAACTGGTATCGTCTTGGATTCACCGTGCCGGAACGCGTCGGGGAGTTCCCGACCACCGGCAGTACCGTCGTACTCGAGCTCACCGTCGACGACT
>JANNWR010000154.1:0-6583 GCA_031408715.1 bacterium | reverse complement strand
CATCCCCCCAACTGGTAGTTTATTGCCAGTTCAGGAGGAGGGATGCAATGACCCCGGCCGAATTCCTTCACACTCACGCTCTGTTCAGCCGCAACGAGTTCGTGGCCGCCATGCGGCTACGCGGCCCGAACGCGCCCGCCACGCTGACCAAACACCTCCAGAAATGGCGGCGGGAAGGGCGTTTGCTCGTCGTGCGACGCGGCGTCTACCTGCGGCTCGCCGAAGGGCAGGCAGCGGCGGATCTGAGTGTGGACCCGCTCGCGTTGGCTTCGCGACTCGCGCCGGACGCCACCCTTGCGTATCACTCCGCGCTCGAAGCGCTCGGGCACGCACAGAGCGTGTTCGAGCGGGTCTCCTTCGTGACGTGGACCAAGGCGAAGTCGTTTCGATTCCAGGACCGCGAATACGTTCCTGTCCAGCCACGGGCTCGGCTCCGTCGAGCAAAGGACCTGTTCGTTGTACGACTTGAGCGCGCCGGGCTTGAGTTGCGCGCGACTTCACTCGAGCGCACCTTGGTCGATGTCCTCGACCGGCCCGATCTCGCCGGAGGCATCGAAGAGGTCTGGCGCTCGCTCGCGTCCATCGAGGCGCTGGACTTCGCGGTGCTCGCCCGCTACGCGGAGCTCATCGCGCGACCGTTGCTGACGGCCCGGCTGGGCTACGTGCTGGATTCGCACGCGCACCGCTGGCTCACACCGCCCCGGTTGCTCGCTACGCTTGAGGCCAGGCGGCCCGCGGGCCCGGTGTATCTGGACCGGCGACAGCCTGGTCGCTTGGTCAAGCGCTGGAATCTGATGGTGCCCCCGGAGACGACCCCGTCGGAGGAGTAGCTCGATGGATCTGTCCCGGGAAGAACTGCGTGGCCTCGCGGTGCAGCTGGGGGTTCGGGCAGATGTGCTCGAGAAGGTCGTGCGCCTGCTTGCGGTGCTCCAGCGAGTCCGAGCGGACGACGATCTCAAGTCTGTTTGCGCGCTCAAGGGCGGCACGGCGCTCAACGTGTTCTGGCTTCCCTTGCCACGACTCTCGGTGGATATCGACATCAACTTCTTGGGCGAGATGTCGGCCAGCGCATTGGCAGCGCAGCGTCCACAGTTCGAACGGCGGCTGACCCGGGCGTGCCTGCTTGCCGGGTGCCGTGTGGTTCACAGCCCGGGCCAGCACGCCGGAGGCAAGTTCAGGATGCGATTCTCGAGCTTGCTGTCAGGTGAGCAGAACCTCGAGCTGGACGTCAGCTTCGTCGCGCGCGTGCCGTTGGGCGACCTCATTGAGCGTGGTGCGACGCTCCCGGGGTTCGAGGGCGAGAAGGTGCTCACATATTCGTTGGCCGAGCTAGCCGCAGGCAAGTTCACCGCACTGCTGTCGCGGGTCGTCGCCCGCGATCGCTATGACGCGGTTCGGATTCTCGCGACGGATCCCGAGATTCTGCAACGCCCGGAATTCAGGCTGGCCTTCACCTGCTTCGTAGCGGCGTCGCGCGAGGACGCGCGTGCCTGGAATGGTCAGCTCGAGCCGCTCCGTCTGCAGGATGTTCGCGACAAGCTCATCCCCTTGCTCCGAGTTGCTCACGAGCCGCTTGCGGGCGACGCCGGACAACTTACGGCCCACATGGACGCCGGCTTGGCCGGACTCGCCGGTCGGCTCGTCGCGTGGTCGGACCGCGAGCGAGCGTTCATGGATGCGCTGATGGATCGTGGCGAGTTGCTTCCGGAACTGCTCACGCTAGACTCTGCGGTGCAGCGCCGGATCGCCGCTCAACCGATGCTGCAGTGGAAGCAGCGAAACGTCCGGCAGCATCTTGGGCTGCCGACGCTGAGCGATGAATCTGGGTGATCGCCGGTCGGCAGCGGCCGGTGCGACTGCCCTCGTAACCACGCCGGCGTCGGCCAGGTAGCGCAATGCCGTCGGTCGGATCAGCCCCGCGGCTTCGCGTGCTACCCTGCCCGCACCCGTCCGGAACGCAGATTCAGGAGCCCGTCGCGCAATGTCGACCAACGCACCCACCGCCAGCCTCGCCCTCGAACGCCTGCGCCGGTTGCCGCAGCGTGACGATGTCTTTGAAGTCGCGCTGGTGCGCATGCCGATGTGGATCACGGGTGAATCTGCGGCACCCTATCGACCCATGCTCAGCGTGGCCATGAGCCGGCGCGCGGATATTGCCGTCGATGGGCAGATGCTGCTGCCGGAAGAGGTCGCTGACCACCGGCCGATCGAAGCCATTTCCAAGCTGGCGGTGCACGAGCGCATCGGCTATCGCCCCACGGCGGTCGTGGTGCGTGATGCCGCCCTGCTCGCAGGTCTGCGAGACGAACTGGCAACCCTGGACATCGACGTCCAGTTCGAGCCTGCACTCGCGGCACTCGACCACTTCGTGTCGGAGATGCGGCGCTGGCAATCGAAAGGCATGACTGATCCTGGACTGCTGGACGGCGCGGGAGTCACGCTCGCCGAGGTGCGCTCGTACGCCGATGCCGTGGTCGAGTTCAGCCGGGCCACGCCGTGGTGCTCGCTCGCCGACTACGACCTCGTGCGGGTCGAGTCCGATCACCCCGGGCGTGATTGGGCACACTTCGTGGTCATGGGAGGCGGCGGTCAGGAGTACGGCCTGGCCTTCTTCGATTCGCCCGCGGATCATGCCGCGTTCAGCGATGCGAGCGGCCCCAGATCCGCGGTGTACAACAAGCCGCGCTGGTCCATGACGCTCGAGCCGATCCACCGATTGTCGTTTCCGGACGCCGACCTGTGGGCCGAGCACGACCTGCCTGTACACGACGCCGCGTCGGATCCATCGCTCCACCAGATGGCGCGAGGTCACGTCCCACGTTCCCCGGATGCCACTGCGCTCGCCTTCGTCGAAGGCTTGCTGCGTGCACTCGCCTCGACGAGCGAGGACGACTACGACAGCGGCCGCTGGCGGAAGCGCGTGCAGACGTCCGCGGGTGAGCACGAGTACGTGCTGGCGTTGCCGGGCGTGCTCGATCCGCCACCCCGCGCCGAAGGCATGCCGGACCGGCGTCTCATGGACCGCACGCTCGCTGACTTGCACGCCTTCGTCGCCGCCGAGGGACTCGAGGGCGCCGACCAGATCAACGCCAGGCTCAAGCAGCTGGGCGGCATGATTCCGGCGCGCAAGGCCGTCACGCCGCGCGAGCTCGCCGCCGACAAGTACTTCGCGGCACTCGAAGCACACGGCCGCCTGCGCACGAAGCTCGCACGCGAGGCGCTCGCGCTGGACGGCGACTATGCCGATGCGCTGGTGCTGCTGGCGGAGGACATGCCCGACCCCAAGCGTGCGCGCGACCTTTGGCGCCATGCATTCGATGTGGCCACACGCACACTCGGTGCCGAGGCGTTCAGCGAACATGCGGGGCACTTCTGGGGTGTGCTCGAGACGCGGCCGTACATGCGTGCGCGCGGTGGGCTCGCCAGCCTGGAATGGGCGACTGGCAACAAGGCAGACGCGATCGAGCACTGGCGCGGCATGCTGGCGCTCGACCCGCGCGACCATCTCGGCGCGCGCCTTGTGCTGGTGCCGAGCCTGCTCGAGTTGGGGCGCGACGACACGGCCTCTGAAGTGCTGGCCGCATGCATGGACGACCACACCGCGCTGCTCGAGTTCGCACGCCTGCTGTTGGTGTTCCGCCGCGATGGTGCGGGTGCCAGCGCACAGGCCGCGCTGGCGGGGGCGGTTCGCGCGAACCGGCACGTGCTCAAGCAGCTCCTGACTCCACCGGCGGACCGGCCGACGCCATCGGACCACCTCTTCCGGCCCGGTGAAGAGAGCGAAGCCGCGATGGTGATCATTGCGCTCAAGTCGTCGTTCCACGACACACCGGGCGCCCTCGCGTGGCTCCGTTCGCAACGCTTGGAAGACAAGAAGGCGCGCAAGAAGTCGGCGAAGAAGCGGTAGGGCGGGCGGGGGGGGTGTACGCTGGCGCAGCGCCTGTCATCTGTCCTTCTCAAAAGGACAGATAGTATACAATGTGTCCTTGACAAAAGGACACCTTCAGCGATAGGTTCCAGCCCATGAGCCTGCACCCGGTCCTCGCCGAGAAGCTGAGTCTCGCCCTGGCACCCGCCCCTGCGGTCGCGCTCACGATGCGCGACGTCGAGCTGCCCAAGGTGGCCGGCAAGGTGCACGCCGTGATCGGCATGCGGCGTGCCGGCAAGACCACCTATCTGCGCCAACTGCTCGAGCGGCGCCGCGCCGCAACCGCGGTCGAGCGATCGGTGTACCTGAGCTTCGACGACGACCGCCTGGCCGGACTCGAACTCCAGCAGTTGGGTTTCCTGCTCGAGGAGTACTACCGGCGGTATCCCGCCAGCCGCGGACGGCACATGGTGAGCTGGTTCCTGGACGAGATCCAGCTGGTGCCGGAGTGGGAGCGATTCGTCCGGCGCGCCATCGACACCGAGCGCGTCGAGATCGTGGTCTCTGGCAGTTCGGCGCGCATGCTGTCGGGTGAAGTCCATACCTCGCTGCGTGGCCGAGGGCTCGCCACGGTGATCCGGCCGTTCAGCTTCCGCGAGTATCTTCGCCATCGAGGCGAGGAGCCCGCGCACGAGCCCGCGCGCTGGAAGCCTGCGGAGCGCTCGCTCATCGAGCGTCGATTCCGGGAATACCTCATCGAGGGCGGATTCCCCGAAGTGCAGGGCCTCGCGCCTGCGTTGCGAGTGGAATTGCTCCAGGGTTACGTCGACACCGTGTTGTTCCGGGATGTCGTCGAGCGTCACGACGTGACTCAGGTGGCGGCCCTGCGCTGGCTCGTGCGACACGGGCTCCGCAACCCCGCAGGCAGCTTCAGCGCACTCCGGCTCCATCGTGACCTCAAGGCCCAGGGGCATGGCGTCGCCAAAGATGCCGTGCACGCCATGCTCGGTCACTTGCTCGACGCCTTCCTGTTCAGCGCGGTTCATCTGGCCTCTGACTCCGAACGGCAGCGCAACTCGAACCCGCGCAAGCTTTATCCGGTCGATCCCGGGCTCATCCAAGCCTTCGATACGAGCGGCCGCGCGAATGTCGGGCACGCGCTCGAGACCGCCGTCTTCAACGAACTCGAGCGCCGCAAGGCGGACCTCGGTTATGTGAAGTGCCCGGACGGTTCCGAAGTGGACTTCCTCGCCAGGTACCCGGGAGCCGGACAGGAACTCCTCCAGGTCTGCGCGGACACAACGAACCCGGACACGCTCGGCCGAGAACTGCGTGCGCTCCGGTCAGCGAGCAGCGCGCACCCGCGTGCCACACGCCGGCTGCTCGTAATCGACCGCGATGCCATGCCAAGCGGTGCCGAGGCCAGCGAGGCGGGCGTGGACGTGCAGCCCGCCTACGAATGGCTGCTCGAATAGGGCGTTCGCGGCTCTCACGCCTTCAGGCCCGGCGAGATCGCTTCACCAACTCGGCCCACTCCGACGCGCCGAACGATTCGGCCGACAGCGCCGAGTCCGGATGCTCCCCCGAGCCCACGGAACGCCTGACGGCCGATCAACTCAGGCTTCGGTTCCAAGGCGGAAACGGCTTGTCTTTCTGTCCCACGTACAGTTATTATCTGTACCTCGGGCTGAAAGAAAGGGGTGGCTCATGATCTTCTCGGCGCCAGAACTGGACGCCAGATCGCTTGCGGTGCTCGAACAGATCGACGCCCTCAAGCGGCGGCTGGGTTCGATGCTCAGCGAACCTCGCCGCTGGGATGGGTTGCTCCGTCGCACGGCATTCGCCCGGGCGATCCGCGGATCCAACACCATCGAGGGCTACAACGTCACGGTCGACGATGCCATCGCGGCAGTCGAAGGCGAAGCGCCGCTCGATGCCGACGACCGCACATGGGCCGAGATCGTCGGCTATCGCCAAGCGATGACCTACGTGCTGCAACTCGCTCGTGACCCGCACTTCGCGTACTCCAACGACCTCGTGCGCAGCCTGCACTACATGATGCTGAGCCACGATCTGACCAAGGGGCCGGGTCAGTGGCGTCCGGGCTACATCTACATTCGCAACGACGAGCGCGACGAGATCGTGTACGAAGGCCCCGATGCCGGCATGGTACCGGGGCTGATGTCCGAGCTGATCGAAGCGTTGAACGCCGAAACCACGCACGGCCTCGTGGTGCGCGGAGCGATGGCACATCTGAACCTGGTGATGATCCATCCGTTCCGGGATGGCAACGGCCGCATGGCGCGCGCACTCCAGACGCTCGTGCTCGCCCGCGGCGGGCACTTCTCGCCGGTGTTCTCGAGCATCGAGGAGTACCTGGGGCGCAACTCACAAGCCTACTATGACGTGCTGGCTCAGGTGGGACTTGGCAGCTGGCATCCCGAGCGCGACGCTACGCTCTGGCTCAAGTTCTGCCTGACCGCACACTTCCGCCAAGCCACCACGGTCCTGAATCGAACAGAACGCATGCGGCGCGTGTGGGATGCCATCGAACTCGAGGTGGCAGAGCGCAGCTTGCCCGAGCGCACCAAGCTGGCACTGGCCGATGCCGCCACCGGGCACCGAGTGCGCAACCCCATGTATCGCAAGCTCGCTGACATCACGGATCAGGTCGCCAGCCGTGATCTGCGGCTGTTGGTCGACGCCGGCCTGCTG
>JANNWR010000153.1:0-69074 GCA_031408715.1 bacterium | reverse complement strand
TGACCCGCCCGACTGGCCGGGTACGGGCCGCGCTTTCTGCACTCAAGCCCGGCGTTTGACCGCCCGATAACATCGAGTGAGACGGCATGACGCCGTCTTCCCCGCCCGCGCAGCCAACCCACGGGCGGCCGATCGGTTCGGTTGACCCCGCGACAGGCCGTATGCGGGTTCTCGGAGTCGGAGGCACCGTGGACGTGGGATTGGTTATGGTGCTCTTGGATCTGCTGTGGTGGATCCGCCGCGAAGAGTAGGGTAGGTCGTAGACCGGGTACGACGAAGGCCGTCAGGGCGAGCTGCCCGACGGTCTTCGTCGTGAGTGGCGCGATTGCTTCAGCTGTCCAGCGCGCCCGCGAGTTCCCCTGCGAACTCCACAACCCGCTGCGTCGCTCCGGTCGCGGGATCCTCGGTGACGCGGCGCATGAAGGCGGCGCCCACGATGACCGCATCGGCGACACCCTGGAGCTTGCGCGCGTCATGCCCGCTCGAGATACCGAATCCCACGGCGATCGGCAATGGGGTCAGTCGACGCAACTCGGCGATCCTGTCCGTGAGGTGCCCAGCATACCCTCCCGCCTGACCTGTGACCCCGGTGCGCGAGAGGCAGTACACGAAGCCGCGGCAACGAGCCAGTAACAAGGGCAAGCGCGCAGGCTCCGTCGTGGGCGCCACCAGCAGGATCGTGTCGATGCCCTCGGCGTCGAGCGCGGCCCAGAGTTCGGGACTCTCCTCTGGAGGAAGGTCGCTGAGGATGATGCCATCCACGCCGGCCTCACGCGCAGCGCGGGCGAATGCCTCGGCGCCCGTGCGCACCACTGGATTCGCGTAGGTCATGAGAATCACCGGCAGTTCGCTCTCGACTCGGAAGCGCCGGACGAGATCGAACACATCCGATACCCCGACTCCGGCCCGCAGCGCCCATTCCGACGCCCGCTGGATGTCGGGACCATCCGCGATCGGGTCGCTGAACGGAATCCCGATCTCGACGGCGATGGCGCCCGCGCGCGCGAACCCTCGAAGCATCTCGAGTGTGGCATCCAGACTGGGATAGCCTGCGGTGACGAACGGAATCAAGCCCGTACGGCCGGCACGCGCGGCAAAGGCCGATCCGAGACGACTCACCTGCGAGGAATCAATAACCGGGATACGCGCGGTCGAACCCGCGGTAACCGTAACGGTCGAAGCCGTCGGATCCGAATCCGCCATACTGGAGCGGGGAGCGCACATTGTTGAACTGCACTCGGAACATGCTGTTGGCGGTGGGCTGATAGCTGAAGTCGAGCCCTTGCAGGAAGAACGAAGAGCCGTTCGCCGAGGACGCGCCGAACGCATTCCCGAGACTGACCCGCAGCGTCGCGGGCGCCTTGAACTGATAGGACAGGCTCGTGGTCTGCAGCGCCTGCGTCCCACCACCTCCCCACCCGCTGCCCACCGTGGTGGTGCTGGTGAAGTGCAGGCGGGAAAGGTCGAGTCCCATGGAGGGACGCGCGAACAGGCTCACCGGGACGCGCGGCGCGAACCCGGCAGCGCCAGCATCGCTCAACGGACCCGCGAGTGCATTCGAGGACATGACCGTGGCCAGGACCATTGCAACGAACACGAGACGAGCACGAGCTGACTTGGTAGCTACCTCCGTAACCACAAAGCTAAGAACCCGCGAGGCCGCTGTCAATGGCAACCATGACAGCACCTCGCGGGCTCTGGAGACTTTGCGGTGGCTGGACTTACGCGGCCTTGTCCACCTCGATGCGCAGCACGATCTCGTACGTACCCCCCGGAGCGAGTTTCACCGGCACGACCAGCTGGGTCGGGGCGGCATCCGCGACGGCGTTGCCCTGGGGTGCAACCTGTACAAAGGTCGAAGGCTGTGCGGCGTTCACCCGCTGCGCTGCGGGCGCCGACTGCGGCACCTGCGGCTCCGGTGCGGACGGGGCAGGCTGATGGACAGCAACGTTCTGAGGAACCGCAACGGCCTGCACCGCGGTTGCCACCGGCTGAGAGACCGGTGAGGGCTGCGGGAAGGCTGACGCCGGAGCAGACGGTGCGACGGGGTCGGAGATGATGCTCGGCCCCGATGGCAGGGAGGCAATCTGCGACTCGTGGGCGCGGTTTGCGGCTGCCGACAAAGCTCCCGGCAGTTCGATCTCGCGACCGTAGTCGAGCTTGTCATCCCCACTGGGCAACGGAGCCGGCGTGCTGGCCGCCTCGCGCTGGATCGCCTGGGCGGGAGCGAGTGGAGGCGCGGAAGAGCGCACCTGCTCGCGCGTCGCCAACAGGTCCTCGGCCGCCGGCAGTGCCGTTTCGCTCTGCGCGTGACGATTCTGGGTCGCGGTGGGCGCACGGCGCAGGTCCTTGGTGACCTTCTCCATCAGCAGATGCGAGATGCCACGGAAGGTTTCAAACACGCCCTTGCCTTCACGAGCCACAGACTCGAAGAACGGCACCTTACCTGGGTTGAGTTCCGCGTTGAGCTCGTCGAGCGTGTAGACGTTCGGGAGGTCACGCTTGTTGTACTGCAGGACCCAGGGAATGGAATCCAGATTGATGTTGTACTCAGCGAGGTTCGTGCGGAGGTTGGCCAACGACTCCTTGTTCTCCTCCATCTTGCCGACTTCGGAGTCGGCAACGAACACCAACGCGTCGGCGCCCTTGAGCACCAACTTGCGGGTGGCGTTGTAGAACACCTGGCCGGGGACCGTGTAAAGAAGGAACCGGGTCTTGAACCCCATGATCTCACCGAGATCCAGGGGCAGCAGGTCGAAGAAGAGCGTACGATCGCTCTGCGTCTTCATGCTCACCATCTTGCCGCGGCTGGTGTCGGGCACCGCCTCGTAGATGGCCTCGAGGTTCGTCGTCTTGCCGCTGAGGCCAGCGCCGTAATAGACCAGCTTGGCGTTGATCTCTTTTCCCGAATAGCTCACGACGACCACGGTTCTCTCCTTCCCTGTAGTGACCCCACCCCTTCGCGAGGTGGTCCCATGGAGCCCCTTGCCGCCCTTTCTCCACAGGCCTCGAGGTGCCCGGCGAAACCGGACACGGATGGGGTCGCCACAACGGTCGAGCGGTTCGCGCCCGACATCCCTGACGGCTACCGCGCCGCCCTGCGACTCCCGGAGGTTTATCGGCGGGGCCCGTGCTCGACTTCAGTGCTTTCCTGCATGCTCCTGCAGGAATCCTCGGAGCACCCCCTGCGGGGGGTGCGAAGTGTCCCGCCGAGCCCGTTCGACCGGTCCTGCTCGCAGCACCCGCCCGCATGACATCTCCCGCCTGCCATAAGAAGAGCGCGCGGCTCCGGAGGGGCCGCGCGCTTCAGACACGAACAAAGCGTGAACCGCTCGAGGCCTACGCGTGTGCGGGCGTCGCCTCGCGTACGATCCAGATGCCGGTGCGCTCGTGCACCTGGGTCTGGATGCGGGATTCATCCCCCGTGTAATGCGACAGGAAGATGCGCTTCAGGCTGTCGGCTTCGTCGCTACGGAAATAGCGGCGCGCACGCGTGAACATGTCGTCGCGTTGCGAATAGACGAATGCCGTGACTTCGGTGACGCGGTCGTACTGGTTCTGGCTGTAAGCCGCCTCGGGCGAATCCTCCATGTCGAGCCACAAGGATGCACGCGCGTCGACCACCTCGAAGCCGTGCTTGCTCGACATGAGGTGCTCCCACAGCCCGAAGATCTCGAGTGGGACGTAGCGCACCTGCCCGGACTCCTTCGTTCCCTTCCGGCGGAGCTGACAGCGAACGATCTTGTGACTGGACATGGGCCCTCCATAGGCACGGGGCCCGTCCCACCCGTCTGTCCGGCCGGAAGCGCATATCGACACGGCGCGGAGCGCGGGGCCCCTGACCACATCCTACTACGGAGCGCACGCGGGAGGCGCATGGAAACGCGGCCGTTCCCACTCGGTACCGGCGCACTCCGGAGTGCTTGACACCCCCCGAGGACGCCCCCTACGGTCGCCGAATCTCCACTGGCCCCCGCTCCCCGCGGCGGATCCGACCGGGCCCGGGAGCTGGAGGCAATGGAATGTCCCGACTGATCTTCGGCTGGCTGACGGCGTTCATCGCCTCGGTGCCGCCGTGGCTGGGATACGCGCTGGCCGACATGGCGACCGGACTTCATTGGCTGGCCTTCCCGGGCCGTCGTCATTCGGTCATGGCCAATCTGGCCGTCATCCTGCCGCGCACCTCGCGCCGCGACCGCGCGAAGATCGCGCGCGGCATGATGCGGAGCTACAACCGGATGATGTACGAGTTCTTCCGGCTCCCGCACCTGTCACGCGAGGAGTTGCTCGCCTCGGTCGAAGTGGTCGGCAAGGAGCACCTCGATCGCGGGATCGCACGCGGCCGCGGTGTCATCCTGGCCTCGACGCACATCGGCAACTGGGAGTTGGCCGGCGTCATGGTGGCGCAGTGGGGCTACGCCCTGCACGCGGTCGCAGGCGTGCAGCTGGCGCGCTGGCTGTCCGGCGCGGTGCGCGATTCCAAGACGGAGCTGTCGATCACGACGATCGCGCCCGAGGACGGGTTCCGGAAGATCATGCGTGCCCTGGACCACAACGACCCGGTCGCGCTCATGGTCGACGGCAACATGTACGCGCACGGGCAGCAGGTCGAGTGGTTCGGCCGCCCCACGCCGTTTCCGGCGGGCCCCGGCGTCCTCGCACAGCGCACCGGCGCGCTGCTGCTGTGCGGGTACTGCGAGCGCACCACGCCCGGCCGCTTCCGGATCGTCATCGAGCCGACCATCGATCCGGCCGCCTACGCCACCACCGCCGAACTGCATCAGGCCGTGGCGTCCACCGCCGAGCGTCACATCCGCGAGCACTTGGACCAATGGTGCATCTTCCGCCCGCTCTGGGACACGCCGTCCACCGATACGGCGGGCGAGCCCACGGGCGAGAAGCACCGGGCGGGCGTGTGAAGATCGGCATCGTTTCGCAGTCGTATTACCCGCGCTACGGCGGTGTCACGGAGCACGTGCACGCACTCGCGGCGGAACTCCGGCGGCGCGGCCACGAAGTCACCATCATCACGAGCTTCTTCCGGCGCGGCGAGAAGGGTTTCCGCGACGGAGTGCTGAGGATCGGCTGGAACATCCTCGTGCCTTTCAACCGCGCGTTCGTGGACTTCGCGATCGGCATCTCGCTCAAGCGCCAACTGAAGAAGGCCATCCGCGATCTCGACCTCGACGTCGTCCACGTGCACTGCCCGACCGCACCCACGCTGCCGATCATGGCGGTGCAGGTCTCGGACCGCCCCACGGTCGGCACGTTCCATTCGACCGGCGGCCGGACCGCATTGCAGGACTTCTTCAAGCCTCTCGTCGTCGGTGCGATGTCCCGGCTCGATGCCCGCATCGCCGTGAGCACGACGGCCAGGTCGACCGCCGAGATCTACCATCCGGGCCCCTACGAGATCATTCCCAACGGTGTCGACGTCGAGCGCTTTCATCCGTTGGTGGCGCCGTTCGCGGAATGGAAGGACCCGGCCTTCACGAACATCCTGTTCGTCGGCCGGCTCGATCCGCGCAAGGGCGTCCAGGACCTGGTCGCGGCCATGCCCGAGGTGGTCATGCGCACGGACGGCCGCGCGCGGCTACTGGTCGTCGGTGACTCCTACCTGCGACCGCAGATCATGGCCGGCGTGCCCACCAGTGTGCGCGAGCACGTGCACTTCCTGGGACACGTTCCGAGCGCGGACCTCCCACGCTGGTACGCGACCGGCGACATCTTCTGTTCGCCCGCCACCGGCAACGAGAGTTTCGGTATCGTGCTGATCGAGGCCATGGCCGCGGGCCGCGCGGTGGTGTGCTCGGACATCCCGGGCTATCGCACCGTGGTCACGCCCAACAAGGACGCCTCGGTGTTCCCGCCGGGCGACGTGCCGTCCCTGGCGCGCGCACTGTCGCAACTCGTCGAGGATCCCGCCCGCCGCGGCCGCCTGGCCGAGGAAGGCCGCCGTCGCGCACTCGAGTTCTCGTGGCCGAGCGTGGTCGATCGAATCGAGGTCGTCTACCGCGAAGCAGCCGGTCGCCGCGCTTTGGCGCTCTCCGGAACGACCGCAGCCTGAAGCCGGCGATGCCCGACACGCTCGTGCCCAGCGAACCGCCCGCCCCGGGCGTGGCCGTGCCTCCGAGCTCCGACGGTGCAACGGCTCGCCCGGCCCGCCCGCTGTTGCTGCAGCGCGACTTCGCCGCCCTGTGGTGGGGCCAGCTCATCTCGCTGTGGGGGGATCGCATCAACTACCTGGCCTTGAACGGCCTCGTGCAGCAGCACACCCGCGACTACCACGACCCCGGCCAATCGTCGCTCATGCTGAGCCTGCACGGCACGGTTTCCGTGCTGCCGGTGTTGTTGTTCGCGCCGTTCGCGGGCCCGTGGGTGGACCGCTGGAACCTGCGCCGCGTGCTCATCGTGTCGGACGTCGTGCGCGCGCTGCTCGTGCTCGCCATCCCCGTGGTGTACGCCGCCACGCATCACGCCGCTCCGGTGTGGTCGATGGTGTTCCTCATGTTCACGTGCAATGTGTTCTTCCTGCCGGCGAAAAGTGCGATGACGCCCGAGATCGTCCCCAAGGAACAGCTGCTCAGCGCCAACACGCTGCTCGCGGTCGCCGGCATCATCGGCACGGTCGTGGGCTTCGCGATGGGCGGCTGGGTGGTCGACCACTGGGGCTGGCAGGTCGCGCTGACCATGGACGCCATCACGTATGGGGTCTCGGTGGTGTCCCTGTCGCTCATTCGCTATCGGCCGCGCGCGCGCACTTCCGCCGAGGTCACGATCGGCGGTTATTGGCAGGAGATCGTCGAGGGCCTGCGCGTGGTGCGCGGCTCGCCTGCCGTGGGACTGGCGCTCACCGCACTGGGCGCGGTGTGGCTCGGCGGCGGCTTCATCCAGGTCGCGGGCATCCAGCACATCCAGCGGGCCGCGAGCATCCCCGGCGCCGAGCGCATCGCCGGGCTCGGCGGTGCGCTCGGAATCGGCGCCGCACTCTCAACGTGGTGGGTGAACACGCGCGGGCGCAGGGCCCCGCGGCCGCTGCTGCTCGGAGTCGGCATGGTGCTCGCCGGCGTGTGGCTGGTGTGCCTGGCGGTCTCGACGCGCTACGCGGTGTTCGTGATCGCGAGTTTCCTGATCGGCGCCAGCATCGCGCCCGCGTTCGTACTGACCGAGACCTTGGTGCAGGAGGGCACCGACCTGCACCAGCGCGGGCGCGTGTTCAGCCTGCGCGACTTCGCCATGCGCTCGCTGCTGCTGGGCTCGCTCGCGCTGGCGACGGTGCTGACGCCGCTGCTCGGCACCACCCCCACGCTCATCGTGGCCGCCGTGTGCATCGCCGGCGCGGGCGTGCTGTCCATGGCCTGGGGTCGCCGGGCTCGCGAGCTCATGAGCGTACCGCCCCGCGCCCCGCGCTGAGGCTGATCAGCACCCGGGCGCGCCCCTCGTGGCTGTCCCGGCCTGGTCCCACGATGCCAGCCCGCGCGGATGCGTGCATGGGACTGGAGGGCGCAGTCCTGTAAAACTCCGTTCAGCAGGATTGTGCGACAAGAAGTCAATACCAATGGACCATGCCGGGTGGACACACCATCATGTTCAGGCCGGGCAGGACGTCCCGGCACGTGCAGTTCCCTTCCGGGCGGCGGGCCCGTTCGACCCCACGAGTCTGAGCTCGACCGCCGCGCAGCACGCATTCCCCCGATCCCGGAAATGGGGCCATCATGATGATCCGCACATTCTGTACCCTCGCCGCGGTGATGCTCACCGCGATGATGCTCACCACACTGAGCCTGTCGACTGCCTCCGCCGCTACCGGCAGTGGCCGCGACCCGGTCCCTCCAGCCGGCCCGCCGACTCTCGTCATCCAGTGGAACGAGACGCTGCTCGAGTGCATCCGCGTGCAACGACTGGGTCCGCCGATGACCGCACGCGCCATCGCCATGAGCTACACCGCTGGCTTCGATGCCTGGGCGTGCTATGACGACGCGGCGGTGCCGACGCTGCCGCAGCCCGGCTTCCGCCGTCCGTTGGCGGAGCGTGACGACGCTCACCGCCAGCAGGCGTTCAGCTTCGCGTTCTACCGTGCGCTCACGGATCTGTTCCCTGCCGGCGCCGGACTGGCGCGCACCCGGATGCTCGCGCTTGGCTACGATCCTGAAGACACGAGCCGTGAGCTGGCCTCGGCAGCGGGCGTCGGCAACAACTGTGCGGCGAACTTCCTGGCGTTCCGTCATGCCGATGGCTCCAACCAGCTGGGCGACCTGCACGCCGGCGCGTACTCCGACCCGTCGGGCTACCTGCCGGCCAACACGCTCGACCAGATCCTGGACCCCAACCGCTGGCAACCGCTGCGCTTCTCGAACGGCGCGGGCGGCTTCGTGGTGCCGGGCTACGTCGGCGCGCACTGGGGCGACGTCACGCCGTTCGCGCTGCCCTCGTCCGATGCACTTCGCCCCGCCGGCCCGGCCCGCTTCCCGAGCCGTGAGTATGAGCGCCAGACCCGCGAGACGATCCACCTGAACGCGCACCTCGACGACCGCGGCAAGGTGATCGCGGAGTACTGGGCGGACGGACCGCGCTCCGAGCAGCCTCCGGGGCACTGGACGCAGTTCGCCGAGTTCGTGTCGGCGCGCGACGCGCACACGTTCGCGGACGACGTGAAGATGTTCTTCACGCTCGGCAACGCACTCATGGACGCCGGCATCGCGGTGTGGGAAGGCAAGCGCTGGTTCGATTCCGAGCGCCCGATCACCGCCATCCGGTTCCTGAAGGCGGGCGAACTCATCGAGGCCTATGTGCCCGGCGTCGGCCGCACCATGGTGCAGGGCGAAGCCTGGCTGCCCTACCAGCCCGCCACGTTCATCACGCCGCCGTTCGCCGAGTATCCTTCGGGTCACAGTGGCTTCAGTGCCGCCGCCGCCGAGATCCTGCAGCGTTTCACGGGCAGCGACCGCTTCGAGCATTCGGTGAGATTCGCGGCGGGGGCCAGCAAGGTGGAACCGGGTGTCGCGCCAAGCCGTGACGTCACGCTGCGCTGGCACACGTTCTCCGAAGCTGCCGACGAGGCCGGCTTCTCGCGCCGGTTGGGTGGCATCCACTTCGAGGATGCCGATCTCGCGTCACGCCGACTCGGACGTCAGGTCGGCGCGCTGGCATGGGCCAAGGCGCAGGAGTACATCACCGGCATCTCGCTTCCGGTCGCCGCCATCCCGGTCACGCACGAAGACGAAACTGGCTCCGGACCTGAGGACCGCGACGTGCGCGAGTCGCGCATCGCACTCGGCCCCAATCCGACGTCGGGCCGCCTGACCGTATCGTTCGCAATAACCCATACCGAGGCGGTGTTCGCCACGGTGCTCGACCTCCAGGGCCGCACGGTGGCCGTGCTGGCGAGCGGGCCTTTCGCAGCCGGCACGCATCAGCTGATGTGGGACGACGCGCACCAGGCGCCCGGCGTGTACTTCGTCCGTCTGCGCCGCGGCGCGGTCGAAACCACGCGACGGGTCTTGATCACCCGCTGATCCGAGTTGCACAGAGGGCGCTGCCGCCCTTCGCACCCGGGCCGTCTTCCTCACGGAGGACGGCCTGGCGTGTCACGGCAGGGCGCGCGGCTCGCTGCATGCGGGACGGCACACCCCGCGAGCTCGGATCTATTCCCCGGGCGGGAACAGCTCGATGCCGAAGCGGTCGCGGATCTCGTCCCGGAACGGCCTTGAGGAGGCTTGCGTCCCGGCGCGCCGCCGGAACTCGTCCCAGGCTTCCATGATCGCGGGCCCGTGCTCCGCGAACAGCCGGCGCTCGCCGGCGGCCTTCGTCAGCGAGTCGCCGAGCCGCAGGGTCAGCTCGTCGAACACCGCACGCGCCACGGCGCGCAGCGCGTCGCCACCGCCATCGGCAATCACCCCACCGCCCGCGTCGACGCCGAAGTCGTGGGCGCAAGCAGGACAGCGCACGCTGGCGCCACCCTCCCCCAGCAGCGAGGCGGGAAGCAGGTAGCGCGCGGAGCACGCGGGGCACTGAACAGGCAGTCCGGACATGTGCGCTCAGACTAACGCGTGCCGCTCGCGGCCGCGAGCCGATCGGACACGGGGTACCCACCGACCGCTCAGCCGGCGAGCGCCAGCTCCAGTGCTTCCTTGAAGCGCTCGCGCAGCACGGCACGCAGCACGGCATGGGGCGCGCCCATGAGCTGCGCATCCGCGGCCACGACCTGGACGGCGGCGGCCTGCGCGCGCGTCAGCAATGGCTCGTCCTTCGCCAGGTCGGCGAGCTTCAAGTCGGGCAGTCCCGCCTGCCGGGTCCCCCACAGCTCGCCGTGCCCGCGCATCCGCAGGTCGGCCTCGGCCAGCTCGAAGCCGTCGTCGGTGGTCGCCATGATCGCCAGCCGCTCGCGCGAACGCGCCCCGGCCATCGCCCCCGCCACCAGCACGCAGACCGAGCGATGCTGCCCGCGCCCGACGCGCCCGCGCAGCTGGTGCAGCTGCGTGAGCCCGAAGCGCTCGGCGTTCTCGACCACCATGAGCGTGGCTTTCGGCACATCGACCCCGACCTCGATCACGGTGGTGGCGACGAGCACCTGCACCTCGCCGGCGCGGAACGCGTCCATCACCGCCTGTTTCTCGTCGGGCTTCATGCGTCCATGCAGGAGCCCGAGCTGGTACTTGGCGAGCAGCGGCTGGCCACGCAGCCGCTGCACTTCGGTCTCGGCAGCTTTCAGGTCCGCACGCGCGCCTTCCTCGATCGTGGGCACCACCACATACGCCTGCCTGCCCTGCGCCAGTTCCTTCGACATGAAGTCGACGACCTGCGGGAACCGGCCCTCATCGGTGACACGCGTCACCAGCCGGCCGCGCCCCGCCGGCCGGCCGCGGATCACCGACAGGTCGAGGTCCCCGAACCACGCCAACTGCAGCGTGCGCGGGATGGGCGTGGCCGTGAGCACGAGCATGTGCGGCAGCACGCCCTTGGCCGCGAGGGCAGCACGCTGACGGACACCGAACCGATGCTGTTCATCGACGATGGCGAGCGCCAGTGACGGGAACTTCAGGCGCTCCTCGAGCAGCGCGTGCGTGCCGACCACGAGCAGCGGCTCGTTCGCCGTCAGCCGCGCCTGGAGCGCACGGCGCTCGCTCGCCGTCGAGGCTCCCGTCAGCACGGCGACCGGCACACCGGCGGCGGCGGCGAGCCGTGTCAGGCTGGCCCCGTGCTGGCGGGCGAGGATCTCGGTCGGCGCCAGCAGTGCTGCCTGCTGGCCCGCCTCGAGCGCAGCACAGGCGGCGAGCAGCGCGACCACGGTCTTGCCGCTGCCGACATCGCCCACGACGAGCCGGTGCATGGGACGCGGCTGCGCTAAGTCCGTGGTGATGTCCCGCACGGCTTCTGCCTGCCCTTCGGTGAGCTTGAAGGGTAAGGAAGCGCGCACCCTGGCAGCCAGCTCACCCGAGCCCGTGAGTGCCAGCGCGCGGCCCTCCTCGGAGAGCGCGCGGCGGCGGATGCCCATGACCATCTGCAGCAGGAACAGTTCCTCGAACGCCAGACGAGCGCGCGCGGCTTCGAGTGCCGCGGCGTCGTGTGGGAAGTGCAGATCCTTGAGCGCGATGCCGAGCGACAAGAGCCCCTGCGTGGACGCGACCTCGGCGGGCACGGGGTCGGCGATCTGGTCCGCCACCAGATCGAGCGCCCGGCGCACCGCCTGGCGCATGCCGCGTGCGGTCACGCCGCGCGTGAGCGCATGCACCGGCACCAGGCGTCCGGCGTGCAGCGTGTCTTCCAGGTCGCCCTCGAGCACTTCGAACATCGGGTTCAGCATCTGGCGCTCGAAGCCGCCCGACAGCTCACCACTCACGACCACACGTGTCCCGGGTGTGAGCGAGCGCGCCAGCCACGACTGCCCGAAGAAGTACAGCGGCAGCGTGCCGGTGCCGTCACGAACGGTGGCCGCGAAGTCACCGCGCCCGCCACGCGTGCGCAGTGCGGCGGCATGCTTCACCTCGCCGATCACCGTCAGCAGTTCGCCCGCACACAGGTCCTTGATCGCGACCGTCTTGCTGGCGTCGAGCCAGGTACGCGGGTAGTGCCGCACCAGATGCTCGAGCGTGACGATGCCGAGGCGCTCGAACGCCAGCGCACGGTTGGGCCCGATCCCGGGCAGGAACTGCACACGGGTGCGCGGGTCCATGGGGGGCGCGGTGCCGGAGTGTCGGGTCGTGGTCATGGGGTCGCAGAGCGAAAGTGCGCAGCGGTGGGGCTCGCCGCACCATAAGGGGCAGGAGCCCGGTCCGGGAAGCGGGCCATGGCTGGCGACAGGACCCCTCCGGAGCTCCCCGGGAACCGCCCCGGACGCGGGCCTGCGGCCGCTTGCCAGCCGGGGGGCCTCCCAGCTATAGTCCCCCGGCTCTTGATGACCTCGAGGCCCACGGGTGCGCAAGCCCCCCCGCGGGCCGTGTTTCTGCAAGGAGATTCCCATGGCGAAGTGCTTCGTTTGCGGCAAGATGCGGATGGCGGGCCAGAATGTCAGCCACGCCAACAACATCACCAAGCGCATGTTCAAGCCGAACATCCAGAATGTGCGCGCGCTGGTGGACGGCCGTGCGAAGCAGGTCCCGGTCTGCACGCGCTGCATCCGCGGTGGCAAGATCCAGAAGGCCGTCCGCGGAGTGAAGGCCGCCGCAGCCGCCGTCTGACGCGCGACCGCTGGACTGATATCGCAGGCCCGGTTCCTCGCGGAACCGGGCCTGCGCTCTTCCCCGACCGCTGGACCGACCGGGGACACGCGCTGATCAGCGCAGCGCTCTAGCGCGCTTCTCCGCTCTCGGTGCGGCTCGTCGTCAGGAGTTCCCGCCACGCCATCTGATCGCGCGGCAGCGCATGCAGCGGGTCCAGCTCGAGCGCCAACGCGAACTCCCGATCGGCTTCGATGGCACGGCCGAGCCGCAGCAGTGCCCAGCCCAGGTCGGCGCGCGCCGCAGCGAATCCGGGATGCAGGGCGATGGCCGCACGCAACGCCGTCTCGGCACCCGCGGCATCCCCTAGCGACAGCCGTGCCCGACCCAGCAGGGCGTGCGCATCGGCCCAGTTCGCGCGACGTTCCAGCAGCGCGACGAGCCGCGCTGCAGCCATGTCGGGGCGGCCCATCTCGAGCGCCAGGGCGGCGCGTTCGAGCGAAGCAGCGTCGTAGTCCGGCTTCAGTTCGAGCGCCCGCTCGTAGGTCGTTCCCGACTCCTCGAGCCGGTCCTGTGTGCGCAGGACGCGCGCCAGCGCCAGATGGAGATCAGGCCAGTCCGGGCTCACCGCGACCGCACGGCGCAGCGAGTCTTCCGCCCCCGACAGGTCCCCCATCTCGTAGAGCAACTGAGACTCGGCGAGGGCACCCTGGGCCGCCTCAGTGCCGCGTGCGAGCCCGCGGCGCACGGCGCGCAGGGCGTCGTCGGTGCGGCCGAGAGCGTGGTAGACGAGCCCCAACAGGCGCTGCGCCCGCGCGAACTGCCGGTTCAGGTCAACCGCCTTCTCGAGCGGCTCGACCGCGCCCTCCAGGTCGCCGCCGCGGAAACGCACGAGGCCGAGCCAGAACCACAGGTCGGGATACTGCGGGTGCGCCTCGAGTGCGGCGCTGACGTGCGACTCAGCCGCGGCCGCATCGCCGCGCTCGAGTTCGGCACGCGCGGCGACCATCCGCGCTTCCAGATAACGCGGATTGAGCTCAAGCGCCACGCGCAGGTGCCCGAGCGCCTCATCGAAGCGCTTGGCTTCCACGAGCAGGCTCGCGAGCCGGCAGCGCAGGTCGGCGTAGCCGGGCTTGTCGGTCACGGCGTGCGCGAGCGCGGCGATGGCACCGGCCAGATCGCCGGCCTGCTGTCGCGCCAGTGCCTCATCGAGCGGCCCGCGCGCCGAACGCGTGTCCGAAGCACCCGGAAGCAGCCGGCGCCACTGCTCGCCGGTCCACTCCCGCGAGACCTCGGGCGTCACCCAGTCCGGGGCCTCGAGCCCGAGTGCGAGCGCCTCACCCAGTTCGGCGGCCGAGCGCTCGAGGTCGCCCTTCGCTCCCAGGCAGACTGCGAGCAGCAGGTGCGCTTCCATATAGTGGGGATGCTCGCCGAGCGCTTGTTCCAGGTCCGCGATGGCTTCATCGATGCGCCCCGAGCGCTCGTAGATGCGGGCGCGCTGGTAGCGCAAGTCCGGAAAGGTGGGATTCTCTTCCAGCGCGCGCGTGAACTCGGTCTCGGCACGGGAGTAGTCGCCGCCATGCTGGTAGGCCAGGCCCAGATTGGCGCGGGCCTCGGCGGCATGCACGAGTGCCAGGCAATGATCCGGATCGTTGGGATCCGGCACTTCCTGCAGCACGCGCTCGAAGCACTCCGCTGCTCGTTCGAACTCGCCGTGGTTGAAGTGGAGGATGCCCTCGTTGTAGCGGCGCGTGTGCCCCCACTTCACCAGCGACGACAGGAACGCCATCGCTAGCCGGGAGTATTCATGAGCCCGTGGCCTGCGAAGGCCGGCTGCCCATGAATCGCTGCGGAGCTGACATGGCCTGCTCCTCGTGGTGTAGACAACACGACTGCGTCGCAGGCCATGCCAGCTCCTTGCGCTTCACGGACATCCGGCCTTCTCGGCTCACGGTTCATGAATACTCCCGGCTCAGTCCATCTGGCGGCGCAGGAACGTCGGCACCTCGAGCGAGTCTCCGCGCGAGCCCGTGCGTCCCCACTGCGGCCGGCCTTCACGACGCTGCCACGCCGGCGCGGACAGCCCGGACAGGTCGGCGCCCTCGGGCAACACGGCGGCAGCGGCCGCCAGGGCCGCAGCCGAGATCACCGGCGCGCTGCGCTGGGCACGTTCGGCGAGACGCATGCCCTGGCTGTGCGCACCGAAGCCGGTCGCGACGACCGTGATGAGCAGGTCGCCGTCGAGCGACGGGTCGATGACCGCTCCGAAGATGACATTCGCGTCTTCGCCCGCCGCCTGCGTGACGACCTGAGCGGCCTCGTTGACCTCATGCAGTGTGAGATCGCGGCCACCGGTGATATTGACGAGCACGCCCTCGGCGCCATGGATCGAGACGTCCTCGAGCAGCGGGCTCGAGACGGCCGCACTGGCTGCGTCGATGGCACGGTTCGGGCCGCTGCCCCGCCCGGTACCCATGAGCGCGTTGCCGCGGCACGCCATGATGCTCTTGACGTCGGCGAAGTCGAGATTCACGAGGCCCGGCACCGTGACCAGTTCCGAGATGCCCTTGGTGGCCTGGAGCAGGACGTTGTCGGCGACCGCGAACGCCTCGGACAGCGATGTGGCCTTGTCGACCACGGACAGCAGGCGCTCATTGGGGATCACCAGCAGGGTGTCGACCTCGGCGCGCAGTTCGGCCAGACCCTCTTCAGCCTGACGCTGACGGCGGCGGCCCTCGAAACCGAACGGCTTCGTGACCACGGCCACGGTGAGCGCACCGGCCAGTCGCGCGAGCCGCGCGACCACCGGAGCGGAGCCCGTGCCCGTGCCACCGCCCATGCCGGCGGTGATGAACACCATGTCGGCGTCGGCGAGCGCCTCGGTGATGGCGGCTTCGTCTTCTTCGGCCGAACGACGGCCCGTCGCGGGGTCACCACCCGAACCCAGGCCGCGTGTCGTGCCCACGCCGATCTGGATACGCGTCGGGGCCAGCGACTGCGACAACGCCTGCATGTCGGTGTTGGCGACGATGAACTCCACTCCGCGAAGCCCCGCGCCGATCATCCGGTTGACGGCGTTGCCACCGGCGCCACCGCAGCCGATGACCTTGAGCTTGGCGGAGTTGTTCCGGTCGATCTCGAGTTCGAACGTGGACATGTGCACCCTCCCTGGTTCGGGCTCACGGGCGTCATGCCCGCTTCAACACCCGGCGTGATGGATCTAGAAAAGGTCGGCGAACCAGTTGCGCAGGTCGAACCTCGCCCGGGTCTTGGACGGTCCCACCTCGACGAAATCGAACGTCCCTTCGTGTGACCTTGCTGCGTGCAGCACCAGCCCCACACCCGTGGCGTAGCGCGGATCGCACACATTGGCGGACAGTCCACCGAGGCCGCGAGGCAGCCCCATGCGAACCGGCATCTCGAACACCTGCTCGGCGAGCTCCACCGCGCCCGGCAGCAGCGAAGTACCGCCGGTGAGCACGACGCCGCCACCGATCAGGGGCGCGAAGTGGTTCTTGCGGACTTCCTTGTTCGCGAGCGCGAAGATCTCTTCCATGCGCGGTTCGATCATCGAGGCGAGCAGCTGGCGCGAGATCTCCTTGTCGCCTCGGCCCCCGACGCCCGACACACTCACGGTCTCATCGCCGTGCACCATGGAAGCGAGCGCGGCGCCGAACTGGATCTTGATCGTCTCCGCCTTGTCGATGGGTGTGCGCAGCCCGATGGCGATGTCGCTGGTGACGTTCGCGCCACCGAATGGGATGATGCTGGTGTGGCGCACCGCACCTTCGTGGAACACCGCGACGTCGGTCGTGCCGCCGCCCAGATCGAGCAACACGACGCCCAGGTCCTTCTCGTCCTCGTCGAGCACCGCGGCCGCCGAGGCGAGCGGTTCGAGTGTGAGGTCGTAGACCTTGAGCCCGGCGCGCTGGATGGCGCGGCAGATGTTGCGCGCGCTCGTGACCGCGCCGGTGATGATGTGCACTTCGGCTTCCAGGCGCACGCCGCTCATGCCGACCGGATCCTTGATGCCGTCCTGATCGTCGACGATGAATTCCTGCGGGATGACATGGATGATCTCGCGGTCCGTGGGGATCGCGATGGCCTTGGCGGCCTCGATCACCCGCGCGACGTCGGCGGCATGGATCTCGTTGTCCTTGCGCGACACGGCCACGACCCCGCGGCTGTTGAGGCTGCGGATGTGGTCGCCCGCAATACCGGCGTGCACGCCTTTGGCCTGGACACCGGCCATGCGCTCGGCCTCTTCCACCGCGCGCATGATGCTGGCGACGGTCTTCTCGAGGTCGACCACGGCACCGCGACGCAGTCCTTCGCTGGGAGAGTTACCCACTCCCACGATGCGCAGTTCACCCGAGGCGCTCTGGTCGGCGATGATGCACGAGATCTTCGTGGTGCCGATATCCAGTCCAGCGTAGATCTTTGCAGCCTGCGCCATGGGGGTCCCTCCCTCGGTGGCTTCAACTCTCGCGAGATGTCGTGGTCGTGGCGATGGGGTGATCCGGCTTGGCACCGCGCACGACGATCTGATCCTTGAACCGCACGTCGACCTCTCGGGGCGTCATGCCCTTTGCACTGAGATCGGCGAGCGTGGCGCGCAGTCCGGACAACTGCCGCGCGCCATTCGGCCACGCCGGAGCGACCACCCGAACACCGTTCAACAACACGAGTCGGGTGATGCGGGCATCGGAGACGTCCACCTCCGAGACCTGCCCGGCGAGCCGGAGCGCATTGTCGCTCAAAATCGCCGTCCACGCGAGTCCTCTTCGCACCTCGGGGGTCTGGATCAGGCTGCCGGGACGACGGTTCGAGAAATCCGGGCCCGCCAGCAGCGGCACGTCGGCGACGACGCCGGCCTGGAGCGGCTCCAGCAGCACGCCCTCGGCATCGATCTCCCACGGCTCGCCGTGGTCGACCGCCAGCATGGGCACCCGTTCCACGATCTGGATCTCGACGCCGCGCAAACCCGAGCGGCGCACGCGCGCGCTGGCGATGCGCGGCTCGAGCAGCACCATCTGCCGGGCTCGCGTGACGTCGAGGTCCCACAGGTCCTGCCCGGTGGCGAGCCCTGAGCGCTTGCGGACCTTGCTGGCATCCAGATAGCGCAGGCCGGTGACCTGGATGCGGTCGATGACGAGCAGTTTCTTCCGCAGGTCCGCCCACGGAACCATGGCGAGCGCGATCAATCCCCCCATGACCGCGAGGATGCGCAGTGACTTCTGGACCGGCAGCCCGGTCTGGCGCGGGTTCTTGCCACGAGCGACCGGCCCGCGTTCGAGTGCCTTGCCCTGGTAACGCGTCATCATGCTGCGTCTCCCCTTCGTGCCAGCAGTGGGGCGCGCGCTCATCGCTCGCCGCCAGCGACCGCGCCGGTGCGCCGCAGCCCGGCCAGCAGGAGGTCCCCGAGTTTCGAGACGTCGCCCGCACCCAGCGTCAGCAGCACGTCGCCGGCGCGCGCCTCGCGCAGTGCGGCCTCGACCGCCTCCGCATGCGTGGGCGTGAAGTGCACGTGCGAGGCCCCTTGCTCACGCGCGGAATCCACCACGGTCCGCCCGCTCACGCCGGGAATCGGCGGTTCGCCCGCGGCGTACACGTCGAGCACCCAGGCCATGTCGGCATCGCCGAAACAACGACCGAACTCCGCGCGCAGCGCCTCCGTGCGCGAGTAACGATGCGGCTGGAACACGATCAGCACCCGGCCCCCGAGCCCCTTGGCGGCGGCCAGAGTCGCGGCGATCTCGGTCGGATGATGACCGTAATCGTCGAATACGCGCACACCCGCCGCTTCCCCGCGCAGTTCGAAGCGCCGTCCCACGCCGCGAAAGCCCGCCAGCGCCTCGGCGATGTGCGCGAACCCGATCTCCAGCTCGAGGCCCACGGCCACGGCCGCCAGCGCGTTCAGCGCATTGTGCCGGCCGGGTACGTGCAGTTCGATCTCGCCGAGCATGCGCCCTGCCGCTTCGACCTGGAACACCGAGCCCTGTGGCTTCAGCGTGAGGTCGACACCACGGATCTCGGCGCCGGGCCTCGTGCCGTACAGGATGTGCCGCTTGGTCACGCTCGGCAGGATGCCGCGCACGTGTTCGTCGTCGACGCACAACACGCTGACGCCGTAGAACGGCACCCGGTTCGCGAAGTAGATGAACGCCTGGCGGATGTCGTCCAGGTCCTTGTAGTGGTCGAGGTGCTCGCGATCGATGTTCGTGATCACCGTGACGGCTGGCGCCAGGCGCAGGAACGAGCCGTCGCTCTCGTCGGCCTCGGCCACGAGGAAGCGGCCATGCCCCAACTGGGCGTTCGCCCCGAGTGCCTTGAGCCGTCCGCCGACGACGATCGTCGGGTCCAGCCCGCCGCGCTGCAGCACCACCGCGACCATGCTCGTCGTCGTCGTCTTGCCGTGCGAGCCGCCGATGGCGACGCCGTACTTCATGCGCATGAGCTCGGCCAGCATGTCGGCGCGGGGGATGACCGGGATCGCGGCCGCGCGGGCCGCCGAGAGTTCGGGATTGTCGGGCTTGACCGCCGACGAGTACACCACGACCTGCGCGCCTTCCACGTTCGACGCGGCATGCCCGGGGAACACGCGCCCGCCGAGGCTGACGATACGGTCGGTGACGTCGGTGGCCTTCAAGTCGCTGCCGCTGACCTCATAGCCCATGTTGAGCAGAACCTCGGCCAGCCCGCTCATGCCACTGCCGCCGATACCGATGAAGTGGATGCGGTGGGTTCTCCCGTACATGTGGCTACCGTCCCTCTTTCACATCGTTGAAGTCGCCGTCCTCGTACTCATGCTCGGGCTCCACGCCGCCGGCCTTGCCCTCGGCCCACATGACCAGCGAGCGCGCCAGGCGCGAGGCGGCGTCCGGGCGGGCGAACAATCGCGCGTTCGCGGACATGCGCGACAGCGCCGTCTTGTCGGCGAGCAGGTGCGCCAGTTCCTTGGCCAGGCGCTCGCCCGTCAGCTCGCCGTCTTCGATGACCACCGCGGCTCCGCGGTCGGCGAGGTTCTGGGCATTGACGCGCTGATGGTCGTGCGCGGCGAACGGATAGGGCACCAGGATGCTCGGCCGGCCACAGACCGCGATCTCGGCCAGCGTCATCGCACCGGCACGGCAGACGACGAGGTCGGCAGCGGCATAGGCCAGATGCATCTTCTTCACGAACGGCAGCACCGTGGCCGGGAGCTTCTCCTGAGCGACCGTGGCACGGACCGACTCGAAGTCGTCCTTGCCGGTCTGCAGGATGCACTGCACGTCGACCCGGTCCTTCAACCGGCGCAACGCATCGACCGCCGCGGCGTTGATGCGCTTGGCGCCAAGGCTGCCGCCGAAGACGAACAGCGTCGGGCGGTTGGGGTCGAGTTTGAACTCCCGCATCGCCGGATCCCGTTCTCCCGACAGGATGAAACTGCGCACCGGGTTCCCGGTGACCTTGAGATGATCGCGGCGCGGGAAGTGGCTGCGCGCCTCGAGGAACGACAGGTGCACTTCGTCGGCGAGGCGCGACAGCCAGCGGTTCGTGAGCCCCGGGATGCTGTTCTGTTCCTGCAGCAGCAAGGGCACTCCGAACAGCTTGGCCGCCACCGACACGGGGCCGCTCACGTAGCCACCGGTGCCGAGCACCGCCTTCGGCCGTTCGCTGAGGATGACGAAGACGGCCTGCAGGAAGCCGAACACGTTGACGAGCGCCGCCCACGGCCAGCGCCACCAGCGACGGCGCGGGAACCCGGCGGTCGCGAGCGTGCGCAGGCGAAAGCCCGCCTCGGGAACGGCCGTGGCCTCGATCCCCTGCTTGCCGCCGATGAACACCACTTCGACTTCGGGAAAGCTCGCCTTCAGCTCCTCGGCCACGGCGATTCCGGGGAACACATGACCGCCCGTGCCGCCGCCCGCAATGAGGATCTTCATGCCACCTCCCGGGACCAGCGCTGCCGCACGAGCGCGTCCTCGTCCCCGTTCATCGCGCTGACGCGATAGAGCAGCCCGGCAGCGGCGAGGTTCACCATGAGCGCGGAGCCGCCGTACGAAACGAACGGCAACGGCAGGCCGGTCGTCGGGGCAAGGCCGGTCGCGACCGCGAGATTCGCGAGCGCATACAGGCCGATCTGCACGGTGAGCCCGCCGGCCAACAGGCTGGCGAACGGTTCCGAACAACGCGCGGCGGCCCGCAGGCCCCGCCACAGGAATAAACCGATCGCCGCGAACAGGAGCGTGACTCCGATGAGCCCCAGTTCCTCGGCGAGGATCGAGAAGATGAAGTCGGTGTGGGCCTCGGGCAGGTAGAGCAGCTTCTGCATGCCCCCGCCGAGACCGCGGCCCAGGACACCGCCCGAACCGATCGCGATGAGCGACTGGTCGAGCTGCCACCCGGCACCGCGATGATCCAACTGTCCGCCGAACACAAATCCGACGAACGTGTTCACACGCGTCATCATGTACGGATGCGTCGCGAGCGCCAACGTCACGATGGCCACTCCCGCCACGATCGGCGCGCCCAGATACTTGAGCGGCGCGCCGGACAGGAACAACATCACGAAGCCGGTCGCCAACAGCAGACCGGCCGAACTGAGATTCGGCTGCTTGAGGATGAGTCCGGCGACCAGCACGAGCATCAGCATCGGCGGCACCATGCCCCGCCAGAAGCCGAGGTCGGCGACGGGCCGGCGCTTGAGCCACCAGGCCAGGAAGATGACCGCCGCGAGCCGGCCGAGATCGGTGGGCTGCAGCGACATGAAACCGACGCGCAACCAGCGCGTCGCGCCATTCGACATGTGGCCGATGAGCACGACCAGGCCCAGCATGCCGCACGCGAGCCCGAGCAGCCACGGCGCGGCGCGCTCCAGCCAGCGCAGACTGATGCGCGAGCACACGAACAGCGCCAGCACCCCGATGACGGTGCGCATGAGCTGCTGGCGCAGGAAGTAGTTCGAGTCGCCATAGCGCACGAACGCATGGAACGACCCTGCGGAATACACCATCACCAGACCCACGGCGGTGAGCAGCAGGGCCAGTCCCACCAGCAGGCGATCGCCACGTCTCACCCGGTCGTTCCTCCTGCCGTGAGTCGGCTCACTTCATCCTTGAAGCGGCGCCCACGGTCCTCGTAGTCACGGAACATATCGAAAGATGCGCATCCGGGCGAGAGCAATACGACCGCGCGGTGCGGAAGTGCCGCTGCGAACGCCCGCTGGACCGCCTCGGACAGGGTCCCCGCCCGCTCGCTGGGCACCTCGGACCACGATTCCGCCATGGTCGCAGCCCCCTCACCGATCAGCACCAGATGCCGCACCGCGGACTTGACCAGCGGCGCCAAGGGCCGGAAATCCTGTCCCTTGTCACGCCCACCGGCGATCAGCACGACCGGTGCGGGGAAGCTCTGCAGCGCGACCCGCATGGAATCCATGTTCGTGGCCTTGGAGTCGTTGACGAACTGCACGCCTGCGCGTTCGCCCGCGGGCTCGAGGCGGTGCTCGAGTCCGGCGTAGTCCCGCAGGACGACACGCAGGACCTCCGGGGATGGCTCGAGCGGCAGCACGGTGGCGAGTGCGGCGAGGACATTGGCAAGGTTGTGCGGCCCCGGAAGCCGGACCTCCGAACGCGACATGAGGCGCTCGAGCCCGCCGCGACGCGCCACGACGAGGTGGCCGTCCTCGAAGAACGCGCCCTCGTCGACCCGGTGCGCGACCGAGAACTCCGCCGGCTGCCCCGCACCGGTCCGCAGGCCCCGAAGCGCGGGATCATCTGCGTTCAGCACCGACCAGTCCTCTTCGGTCTGGCGCGCGAACAGCCGCTGCTTCATGGCCGCGTAGGTCGTCATGTCGCCATGACGGTCCAGATGATCGCTGGTCAGGTTCAGCCAGGTCGCGATCGACGGCCGCAACTTGTCGACGGTCTCCAGCTGGAAGCTCGAGACTTCGACGACGAGCAGTCCCGTCGGGCTGACCTCCTCGGCGACTTCGCAGATGGCCCGTCCGATGTTGCCGCACACCGCGACCTCGCGACCGGCGCGGCGAAGCAGCGTACCGACCAGGTCGGTGGTCGTGCTCTTGCCGTTCGTGCCGGTGATGCAGACGAGCGGGGCGCGCGAGGCGCGGTAGCCGAGTTCGAGTTCCCCCAGGATGGGGAGACCGGCCGCGCGCGCGGCCGTCGCCAGCGGATGATCGATGGCGATACCCGGGCTCCACACCAGGAAGTCGTGTCCGGCCAGCAATCCGGCGTCGTCGCGGCCCCACACGCACACGACGCCCTCGGACTCGAGTGCGAGCGCGGCCGGGGGCGCGGCATCCGCGCGACGGCGGTCGCACAACGTCACCGCCAGGCCGTGCCGGCGCAGCAGCCTTGCTGCGGCGATCCCGCTGCGCGCGGCACCCGCAACGAGCGCGCGCTCCCCGGGCAGCGGATGGCGGTGGTCGAGACTCACTGGAGCTTGAAGGTCGAGAGTGACAGCAGCGCCATGAGCGCGCCCGCCAGGTAGAAGCGCAGCACGACCCGGGACTCGGGCCAGCCGATGAGCTCGAAGTGGTGATGCAGCGGTGACATGCGCAAGATGCGTTTCCCGGTGAGCTTGAACGACGTGACCTGCAGCATGACCGACAAGGCCTCGGCGACGAACACGCCCCCGACCAGCACGAGCCAGAACTCGCGCTTGATGAGCACCGCGACCACGCCCAGTGCCCCGCCGAGTGCGAGCGAGCCGGTGTCACCCATGAACACGTCGGCGGGATGACAGTTGTACCAGAGGAAGCCGAGCGCAGCCCCCAGCACCGCGGCACAGAACACCGTCAACTCACCCGCGAACGGCAGATAGCCGGTGTTCAGGTACTGGCTGAACTTGAGATGGCCGGTCAGGTAGCACATCCCGGCGAACGCGATGGCCGCGATGGCGACCAGGCCGGAAGCCAGGCCATCGAGTCCATCGGTCAGGTTCACGGCATTGGATGCGCCCGTGATGACGAAGATGACGAACGGCACGAACAGCCAGCCGAGATCGAAGTAGTAGCTCTTCATGAATGGCACGTGCGTGAGCGTGGGAGCCGCACCCGGCTCGGGCCACACCAATACGCAGATCCCGACGATGGCGCCGATCATGAACTGACCGACCAGCTTGTAACGGC
Source organism: bacterium (assembly GCA_031408715.1). Lineage (GTDB taxonomy): Bacteria > Eisenbacteria > RBG-16-71-46 > RBG-16-71-46 > RBG-16-71-46 > JAIOPA01. Next base: position 45,287 of record JANNWR010000153.1, on the reverse strand, counting down.
CGAGCAGCCCCTTGGGCAGCTTCTTCACGACGCGCAACCAGTCATCGAGGAAACCTAAGCCCCCGAGCCAGAGCGTGGTGAACAGCGCGAGCCAGACCTGCTTGTTGTGGAAGTTCCCGCACAGCAGCACCGGCACGGCGATGGCGGCCAGGATGAGCAGCCCCCCCATCGTGGGGGTCCCCGCCTTCACGTAGTGCGTCTGCGGGCCTTCCTCCCGGACTTTCTGGCCCAGCTTGACGCGGCGCAACCACTCGATCATCGGCGGGCCGAGCACCAGGCTCATGAGCAGCGCCAGGAGTGCCGCGAGTGCCGAACGCACGGTGATGTACTTGAACAGGTTCAGGAACGACAGCCCGTGCACCGTATGCAGCGGGTAGAGCCACTCGTAGAACACGGATTGCCTCCTCGCCGGAATCTCAATGCTGGACGGTCAGAGCCGCCAGGACGTCCTCGAGCGCCGCACCACGCGACGCCTTCAGCAACACGATGGTGCCCGGCTGCAACTGGCCGCTGAGTGCGGCCGCGAGCGCGGGCTTGTCGGGGAACTTCTGCACCTCGATACCAGCCGTCGCTCCAGCCGCATAGTCGTCCGCGTGCTGACCCACCACCCACAGCTCGGCGTTGCGCACGGCCTCTCCCACCGCACGGTGCAGGGCTGCAGCGGTGTCCCCGAGCTCGCGCATGTCGCCGAGCACGGCGATGCGGCGAGTCGCGCGCGGCCAGCCCGCCAGTGTGGCAAGCGCGGCGCGCATCGAATCGGGATTGGCGTTGTAGTAGTCCACGAGCAACGTCGCCCCCCCCACGTGCTGGATCTCCATGCGGCCCTTGAGTGGCCGATGGGCCTCGAGTGCCGTCACCGCCGCCTCGGGGTCGAGCCGGAGCTGCCGGGCCACTGCGAGTGCGCCGACCGCGTTCACCACCTGATGCAGGCCGATGAGCTGCAAGTGGACCGGACGGAACCCCGCCACCGTGAAGCGCGCGCCCTCATCACCCAGGTCCTCGACCGCGACCGCACGCACGCTGGCTGCGGCGTCGAGTCCGTAGGTGACGACCTCGGCGGCACAGCCACGCACCGCCGTCACCAGACGCGGCGAATCCGCACAAACGAAGGCCGGCGAACCTTTCTTGAGCGCCCACGCCAGCGAGGCCTTCTCGCGGGCGATCGCCTCGAGCGAACCCAGGTTCTCGAGATGCGCCGAACCGGCGTTGGTGATGATGCAGGCATCGGGCGCCGCGATCGCTGCCAGGGCCGCGATCTCACCGGCGTGATTCATCCCCATCTCGATCACGGCGCGCTGGTGTTCGGGCAGCAGGCCCATCAGCGTCAGCGGCACACCCCAATGGTTGTTGAGATTGCCCTGGGTGCGCAGCACCGGCCCCGCGGTGGCGAGCACGGCGCTCACCAGTTCCTTGGTCGTGGTCTTCCCAGCGCTGCCGGTGACCCCGAGAAGCCAGCCACCCCACAACTCGCGCAACTTGCTGGCGAGCCGCTGCAATCCCGCCGTGACGTCCTCGACCAGCACCAGCGGCCCGAGCGGCAGGTGCTGGATCTGCGGATAGACGGTGCGCGAACACAGCGCCGCACCTGCTCCGCGATCGAACGCCTCATCGAGGAAGGCGTGGCCGTCCGTGTGGCTCCCGGGGAGTGGCACGAACAACATGCCCGCTTGCACCGCGCGAGTGTCGAGCGTCGCACCGGTGATCCCGGACTTGAGCAACTGTTCGCGCGCGAGCGGATCGGACGGCACTTCGCGTACCACCAGATCGCCCCCTGCCCACTGGGCGAGCTGCACCAGCGTGACGAGCGGAGTCGTGCTCATGCGGCCCCCGCACCGGCGCGGGCCGCAAGCAACTCGCGTGCGACCACGCGGTCGTCGAACGGCAGCACCTGGCTGCCGACCGTCTGGGTGGTCTCGTGCCCCTTGCCCGCGACCAGCACGATGTCCCCGGCACGGGCCTCGCGGATCGCAGCAGCGATGGCCGTCCGGCGCTCGAGTTCGACCTCGAGCGCAGCACCCGGAGCACCGGCGACGATGGCCGCGGCGATCGCCACCGGATCCTCGGTGCGCGGATTGTCGTTCGTGACCCATGCCCGGTCTGCAAGCCTCGCCGCGACCGCACCCATGAGCGGGCGCTTGCCGCGATCACGATCGCCCCCGCAGCCGAACACCGCGAGCACCCGGCCGCTGGCGTGTTCGCGACACGCCGCGAGCGCGCGTTCCAGCGCATCGGGCGTGTGCGCGTAGTCCACGACCAACACGAAGCCCTGCCCCGCGTCGACGCGCTCGAGCCGCCCGGGCACTCCACGGGAATGCTCGAGCCCGCGGGTCGCAGCCGCACCATCCAGGCCGAGCGCGCGCGCCGCAAGCCACGCCGCGGCGGCGTTCCACGCGTTGTAGCGACCGAGCATGGGCAGCTCACAAGCGTATTCCGTCGTCACACCGAGCTCCCGCTCACGCAGCCGCAGCGACAATCCGGTCGCGTGCGCGCTCAGCGCCAGTAACGCCACACCATCGCGGTCCCCGACCTTCTCCGGCGAACCGAAGAGGCGCAGCCGCATGCCACCGCGCTCGGCAGCGATGGTCACCGCTGCGGCGTGAGCGTCGTCGGCGTTGACGATCGCGGTGCACGGCTTGCCCGCCCCGCTGCGCCTGTCGGCGTTCCGGCCATCGAACAGCATGAGTTTGGCATCGAGGTAGGCTGCCATCGTGCCGTGATAGTCGAGATGGTCCTGCGTGAGATTGGTGAACACGCACGCATCGCACGCCAGCCCCCAGGTGCGGCGCTGCACCAGCGCATGGCTGCTCGCTTCGAGCGTCACGCAGTCGACCTTCGCGGTGCGCATGTCGGCGAGGAGCGCCTGGAGCTCCGGGGCCTCGGGTGTGGTGAACGCCGACGGCCGCATCTCGCCCGCCACGCGGATGCCGGTGGTGCCGATCACCCCCGCGCGCCGGCCCGCAGCCTCGAGGATCGCCTCGAGCAGATAGGTCGTGGTGGTCTTGCCGTTCGTACCGGTCACGGCGACGATGTGGAGTGCGCGCGACGGATGCGCGTGAAAGCGGCACGCGGCCTGAGCCATCGCCAGACGGGGTTCGGCGACCTCGATGCGCGTCGCACCCGTGACTTGGAGCCCGGCCGGCCCGAACACCGCCACCGCTCCTGCCCGCACGGCATCGGTCGCGAAGCGCGCCCCGTCGGCCCGCACGCCGGGCAACGCGAAGAACGCACTGCCGGGGGTGACACGACGGCTGTCGAGCGTCAGCGAGCGGACCTCGCACTCGGTGGCACCCTGAAGCGTCAGGACGTCCACACCGGTCAGCAGCTCGCGCAGCATCACGGCCGTCGCATCCGCACGGCCATCGGCTGAGCGCTCGCCGGCAAGGGCGAGCTCAGGGACGAGGCGGCGTCGTTTCCAGTCGAGCACCACAGACGGCACGGCCCCGTCAGCGGCAATCGCGTCCCTGCGGGCGGCTCCTGACGCGTCACGAAGCCGTTGCCACGAATGCGCATGGGCACTTCCCGCTGTGACAATCGCCGCACCGCCTCGCGCATCGTCAGGCCGACGAGGTCGGGCAGCGTGCGCCCGAGCGAGTCCTGCGGCGCCGACAGGTACGCGAGCACCGCGGAACCGCGCTCGACCGGCTGTCCGGCGGGTGGCACCTGCGACAGCACGCGCGCGCCCTGACCTTCGAAACGCACATGCAGACCATACTCCGCCAGCCGGCGCTCGGCTGCCCGCGGCGGCAGCAGTCTCAGGTCCGGCGCGGTCACGGCCGGGACATTCGGCGGCCGCATCGCGACCGAGGTGTTGCTGTTGTCGAAGCCCGGCCACGACATGCGCTGCAAGTCGAGCATGACCTCACGGAACACGGGTGCTGCGACCTGGCCGCCGTAGTACTGAGAACCGCGCGGCTCGTCGATGACGACGACGCCGACCAGGCGGGGATGATCGGCGGGCGCGATCCCAGCGAACGAGGCCACATACATGCCGCGTCCGTAGGTTCCGACCGCCGCATCGTACTTCTGCGCGGTGCCGGTCTTGCCGGCGATGCGGATGCTGCCCAGCCGTGCGCTCGTGGCGGTGCCGCTGTCGACGACGGCGCACAGCATGTCCATGAGCGTTGCGGTCGTGCCCGCACTGAACACACGGTGCGATGGCTGAGCGCTTCCGCGGCGGATCTCCCGCCCGTCGGCATCGCGGATGGCGCGCACGAGCATGGGCTGCATGAGCACGCCGCCGTTGGCGATCGCGGCGTAAGCAAGCGCCAGCTGGAGCGGCGTCACCGTCACCTCGTGGCCGATGGCGATGGTCGGCGTCGAGCGCGGCTGCCACGCGCGCACCGGACGGAGCCGGCCCGCGGTCTCGCCCGGGAACTCGACACCCGTCATACTGCCGAAGCCCAGCGCGGTGGAATAGCGATACAGGCGCTCGGAGCCCAGTTGCAGCGCCAGCCGGCCCATGACGATGTTGCTCGAGTACTGCATGGCCTGGCGGAACGACAGTGCCTCGTGCGCGTGTGTGTCGTGGATGATGCAGCCTGGGACGAGCTCCGCCTGACCGCTCGAGGCCGCCTCGTACATCTGCTCGGGGCGTGCCATGTGTTCCTCGAGCATCGCCCCAGCGACCACGACCTTGAACGTCGATCCAGGCTCATACTGGTCGGTGAACGTCCAGTTCTTCGACTGCCCCGCCTGGAGATGCGGTGCGCATGCAGCCGCGAGCACCTCGCCCGACCATGGATCGAGGAACACCGCGAAGCCGCGCTTGGCGTTCAGCGAGTCGACGGCGCGCGCCAGATGGTGCTCGACGATGGCCTGCAGGTCGGCATCGATGGTGAGCTCGAGTGACGACCCATCCCGGGCCGGACGGCCCTCGGCGCCGGGCAGACGGAGGCTCATGCTCGAGGATCCGGTGGGAACCAGCGTCACCCAGCCGGTGCGGCCGCCGAGCAGGTTCTCGAACTGGTACTCGAGACCGTCGACGCCGACATTGTCGAGATTCGTGCGTCCGAGGATCTCGGAGGCGGCATCGCCCAGGCGGTAGAAGCGCCGGGTCTCGTCCTCGACGACCACGCCCCCGACCTTGGCTTCACGAATGGTCTGCCCCACTTCGGGCGGCAAATCGCGCGCGATCCAGGTGTAGCTCTTGAGCGCCCGCAACCTCCTGGCGACTTTGGCGACGGGCTCCTTGAGCACGGGCGCGAGCACGCGGGCGGCGGCCATCGCATCGGTGAGCTGTGGCGGGTAGATCGCCACCTGACTCACACCCAGGTCATGGGCCATGACCTTGCCGCGCCGGTCCGTGATGACGCCACGGCGCGGCAGGATCTTCTCATGATGCTGCTGGTTCTCCCGCGCACGATCCGCGAAGTGGCCATGCAGCGCCGTTTGCAACACGCCCACACGCACCCACAGGCACGTGAGTCCCAGAAAAAGGCCGGCCGCAGCCAGCAGCACCCGACTCTTGCGCATCTCCTTGTGGGCCAACTGTTCCCTCCATGGAACGGCGGTTCACGCAGACCGCCGGCCCCACATGCGCGGTGCTGTGACGCGGCCGGTACGACGCTCCGGTCGCCTGACGGCGGACCGGATCAGTTCACGTGGCGTCCCCGTGCCATGGCTTCCGGCACGAGTGACTGGAGCGCGCGACCCGCCTGAGCGAGCAGTTCCGGCGAGCGTTCCACGCTCGCGATCGCTCCGTCCTCCTCGAGATAGTCCGACGGCAGCCAGACGACCTGGGCGGCATCGCCCGGCCGCACACCCGCGCTGAACGCCAGCGTGCCGACTTCGGCTCGCGTCGCCTCACGATCGAGCTGCGCACGCGTCCATTCCATTTCGTTGCTGGCGCGCTTGAGCAGGTCGTTCGCCTTGCCGGCGCGAACCGACAGACTTGCGACCGCCGACTGCTGCCAGACTTCGAGCAGCAGCATGCTCAGCAGCAGCAGGGCCACCAGCAGCCAGCCCGGCCGGATCGCACGCACGTCACTCACCCGCCACGACGGGACGGAATGCCGCTGGAACGTTTTCATCTCGGCTTCCTCCGGAAGGCCCTCAGCCGCGCACTTCGTGCGCGAGGATTCGAATCCTGCTCGTCCTGTGCTGCCACCACGACTCGTCGCGTCAACTCTTCCCACGGTCCGTTCAACTGCTCATCGGCGGAGGGCGGCAGCCGTCGGGACACCGGGCGCGGATTGCCGCGCAGCGCCTGCTTGACCCGTCGGTCCTCGCCGGAGTGGTACGCGAGCGTGACCACCACTCCACCATCCGCCATGGCCTCGGGCAGCCAGGCCAGCGCGAACTCGAGGTCGGCCATCTCGTCATTGATCCACATCCGCAGCGCCTGGAACACCGGCGCCAGCGCACTGGGACGGTCGTCGCGCAGCACGCGTGCGGCCAGTTGTGCCAGCTGGCCCGTCGTCTCGAGCTGCCCGGCCTGAGCCGCGGCGACAATGGCGCGTGCCAGCGGGCGCGACGCTCCGACGTCCCCATAGTCGCGCAGCACCTTCGCGACTTCGTCCGCCTCGGCGGTCAGCAAGCGCTCCGCGAGCGTCACGCCCCGGCTCGGATCCATGCGCTGGTCGAGCGGACCGTCCTGGCGGTAGCTGATGCCGCGGGATGGATCGTCGATCTGCCGGGAAGACAAGCCATAGTCGAACAACGCTCCGGTCAGTAACGCTTCCCCGGCTGCGGCATGCGCGGCAGGCAGGTCGCGGAACGTGCCATGCGTGAACATCACACGGTCCCCGAAGCGAGCCAGACGCGTCCGTGCGAATGCGAGCGCATCGGGGTCGCGGTCGTTGGCGAGCAGGCGCAGTTCAGGAGAAGCGAGTAGCAGCGCTTCGGAGTGCCCGCCGTCGCCGAGCGTGGCATCGAGGAAGAGACCCGGCCCGGGACGAAGGAATCCGAGCGTCTCGCGGACGAGCACCGGTTCATGACGCGCGCTCACGCTCGAGGCCCGCGGCCACGGGGGCCGCATCCAGCAGGTCGGCAGCCGTGGGCCAGCAGCACAGCTTCGATTCGCAGCCCGCGATCCGGAACAGGTCCCGCAGATATCGGGACAGTCCGCACAACACCACGGCCCCGGCGTGCGCCTCGAAACGGACCAGCGCATCGGCGAGCCGCGGAACCAGCCGGTAGTCCACGTGCAGGAGTTGCGAGCAGTCGACGATCAAGCGCGAGACACCACGCGCGGCGAGGTCGTCGAGCGCCCGCTCGATGCCCCGCTCCGCCGACAGATCGACCCAGCCGCGAAGTGCCAACAGGCCGACACGGCCTGCGGGGCGCTCGTGCACCTCCAGCCTCGCCGCGGCGCCGTGACGGCCCCGGGTGAACTGGAGATTCATGGCGACGGAGGTACGGACCTCGGTCGTTCCGACTGGAGCCACCATCACTCGCCTCCCAGCACCTTCTCACCCAATGCATCGTAGTCCGCGGGATCCGCAACGAGCGCCGACTGGAATCGCTCGGGCGACCACAGATCGATGCGTCCGACTTGGCCATGTAGGACGGCTTCCTTGCCGAGGCCTGCATGGCCCATGAGCGACGGTGAGATCGTGATGCGTCCTTGCCCATCCACCGCCACTTTGCTAGCGCCGACCAGTGCGGTTCTCGCGAACATGCGCTGGTCCTTGTTTCCCATCGACAGCCGCTGCAGCAGGTCTTCGAGTCGCTTCCAGTCCTCTTCGGCGTACAACCAGATGCAACCGTCGAGTCCCCGCATCAGCACGAAATTCTTGAGGGGTGTCTTCTTGCCGGAGACGCGCCGCATGGCAGCCGGGATGACCAGTCGATTCTTGTCGTCGATCGAGTAGGTCTCGGTGCCGAGAAACGTCGCCATCTTCCGGACTCTCCACGGGGAACCACTGCGTCCCCTCTTCCACCACTTTTCCCCACAGCTCCCCACAGCGGCGCACTGTATGCGCTGTCCGGTTCAGGGTCAAAAGAAAAAGTGGGGCATGGGACGAAAAATTACTTGCACGCCCGTGCAGTGGCCTGTGACCGCATCGATCGCGGTCCGAATGCGTCTTTCCTGGTGCAGAGAGGCGCTCCGGGCGAGGCCCTGCACCCCGTGCGGCCGATGGCCGCGGCCGCCTGCGCGGGGGCGGCACTCCCCCACCGCGGCCCACATCGCTCACGCTACCCGCGAAGACGCTTCATCCGTGTGGCGGGCCGTTCAGCGCGTTGCGGCGAGCGAGTCGTAGGTGGCCCAGTCGATGCGGTAGAACGAGTAAACGGCCTCGCCGGGCCGCGCCACGCCCAGGTTCGGCAGCGAGGCATAGCCGAGTGGCACGAGTGCGGCGCTCCACGGACTGCGCGTTTGCAGGTCCCACGCCACGGGAGCGCGATCGACGAGGAAGTCGGGCCGCGAGAAGCTCGCGAACGCGAAGCGCGCCACCGCCACCTCGGGCGGCAACTCCCGGAGGATGGGGATCATCTCGGGCGTGACGAGCCCGGCGAGATCGACCACACGCCGCTGCCCGTAGTAGCCCAGTGCGCCGATGTCCGGTGCGGCGACCACCGCATCGGGCTGGGTATGAAGATCGAACCAGCGCCCCCACGGGATCAGGCTATCGTGCATGCCGGCACTGAACGATTCCACCTGCGGCCGCACGACGCGCTGCCACACCACGATGTTCTGCGCGATCACGATCAGCGCGAGTGCGGTGCCGGCGACGATCGCGAGGCGCGCGCGGCGCTGCATCTGGACCTCGGGCTCTGCCGCCATCGCACCGGGCTGCCAGTTCGCACGCGGACCGGCGGCCCGGTCGAGCGCGCGCCACGCCAGCCACGCCAGCACGGGTAGCAGCGGCACGAGATACCGGGACAGCACGGGCACGCCACGCACCGTGTAGAGCACGGGCACCGTGACGAGCCAGGCCCAGGGCAGCAGCCGCACGGCGGGCCGCCAGCGCGGCCGTGCACCGAGGCGGGCGCAGTACAGGAGGGCTGCGAACAACACGAGCATCAGCACGCCATCGGTCGCGCCGACGATTCCGGCCTGACGTCCGAGTTGTTCCAGCACGTAGGCCACTCCCTCCCCGCCAGCGGCCTTGGCCGCGAGCGTGTTGGGCCAGAATGTCCCGAAGTAACCTCGCGCGAACGCCAGCCAGCTGCCGTAGACGAGTGCCGCCGGCCACAGCCCGCGGACGGCACGCATCAGTCCATCCGTGACGCCGTCCTCGGCGATCATGAGTGCGCCCCACAGCACGAGCAGCAGCGCGCACTCGGGACGGGTCAGCGCCGCGAGCGCCCACAAAAGCGCTGCCTTGCGCGGACGTGAGCCCCACGGATCGCTCGACGTGAACGCCACGAAGCCGCCGATCACCAAGGCCACCGCGACGGGCGTCTCCATGCCGGACAGCGACCAACGCGACATCCAGGCGTGCGACGCCCACACCAGCGTCGACATGACGCGCAGCCACGGGCTACCGAGCGTGCGCTGGACGAGCTGCCACCACAGGAACAACGCCGCGAGCGTGGCGGCGGCACCCAGCAGTTTGCTGACGAGCAGGCCGTCGAGGCCCATGGCGATGCCATCGGCCAGCAACACCACCCAGAGCGGACTCGTGCTGCCGTACACCCGCTCGCCGACGTTGAAGACGAAGCCCTCCCCGTGCGCGAGGTGACGTGCGTATTGCAGATGGATGAACGTGTCGTCCGTGACGTAGTGGCGCAATGGCCATGCCAGAGCGGCACACAGCATCACGGCGAGCGCGAAGCCCAAGCGCTCGAAACGCTGTTCGGGTGTCAGCGCGCTCACCGGGACGGCTCTGCCATGAGCCCGTCGAGCGCACCCGCCAGGGTCGCCGCGAGCGACGCGCGCTCGTAGTCGCCGAGCCAGGCTACTCGCTGGTCCGCCGTTCGCTCCCCGTCCCGCCAGCGCCGCCATCGCACGCACAACTCGTCCGCGAGCGCGCCCACGTCACCTGGCGGCACCAGCGTCCCGCCCGCTCGTTTCACCAGCCCCGCGGCTTCGTCCTCGGCGTGCAGCAGCGCCAGCAGCGGACGGCCGGAGTCGAGGTACTCGTAAAGTTTTCCGGGCACCATGGTGCGAAAACGTCCTCCCGTCGGCTTCCACAGGACCAACACGTCGGCGGTTCGCTGCAACTCGCGTGTGGCCTCGTGTGCGATCTGCCCCGGAAACCGGACCACATCGCTCAGGCCCAGCGCCGACGTGCGCGCGGCCCACTTGTCGTCGTACGGCCCGGCGAGATCGACGCGGAGCTGCCCGCGCGAAGCAGGTTCACGTTGCAGCACCTGATGAACGGCGGCGAGCAGTGTGCCGGCATCCTCCATGAGCGACAACTGTCCGGTGAACGCGATGCGGAAGGCGTTCGGGTCGCGCTCCGACGGCGCTCGCTCTGGGCTCAGCGGCTCAAACCCATTGGGAAGATGAATCAACCGCGCCGGGCGGGCGGAGGTTCGTGACGCCAGCTCGTCGTGGTGCGTGCGTGACGCGGTCACGACCAGGTCGGCGGTCCCGGTGACGCGCGCTTCCATGGCGGCGTGGCGAGCGGCGTGCCACGCGGTCGGAGGAGTGCGAAAATTCGAACCGATCCACGGGTCCCGGAAGTCGGCGATCCATGGCAGCCTGCGGCTCGTCGAGCCCGGCGCACGCGTGATCCGCTCCGCGGCCAGGTGCACGCTGTCGGGCGGCGAAGTCGAGAGCACGGCGTCCACACCACCGGCCGCGATGCGGGCTGCGGCCGCCCGGCCGGCGCGCGCCGCCCACCCGACGTAGGAGTCAGGCAGTAGGAACCAGTCGGAAAGCGAGCGCAGCGCCGCGAACCTCGAGCTCGAGCGCCGCCCCGCCGTGCTCGCCGCGCGCATGCGCAGGAGTGCCGATAACGCGCTGCCACCCGCAACGCGGATCACTTCGGTCTCCGCGCTCACGCGCGCGAGCAGCGACTCGTCCCGCACCCAGTAGTCCTGCTCGCCGGCGCACACCACGGTGCATGCCCAGCCGTGCCGCGGCAGATGACGTGTGAACGACAGGACGCGGTGCACGCCACCGCCCGCCAGAGGAGGATAGAAGTAGGCCATCACGAGCAGGCGCCTCACGCGCCCTCCGCTGGCAGCGGCCGGCCGGCCGCGAGCAACCCGAACCAGCGCTCGATCCGCGCCAGGTTCGTCGGCCAGTCGGCGCGCGCCGCGATCACGGCTGCGTTTCGGGCACGAGCCGCATCCGCCCACACCCGATCGGCGAGCGCATGTCCGATCGCACGGGTGCAACCAGCGACATCACCGATCGCGAACGACCGAGCACCGTCCCCATCGGTCACCCACTCGCGATTGCCCTCGATGTCGCTGACCACCGGCACGGCACCCGCGGCCATGGCTTCCAACAGTGACTGCGACGTGGAATCGGAAAGCGAGGCCGACAGGAAGACCTCGGCGCGTCCGAGCCAGCCCGCGAGGTCCACGGGTGAGATGCGCCCGACGAACTGAAAGCGTCCAGCGGGAAGCAGCGAGGCGGCAAGCCGCTCGAGACTGCCACGGCGCGAACCCTCTCCGGCCACGACCAAGCGGGCGTGCGGGTGCTCGGCCAGCACCGGGGCCACGGCTCTCAGCAACGTGGGGATGTCGTAGATGTCCTCGTGCATGCGCGTCGAGAGTAGCAGTCCGCGTTCGCGATGGTTCGCCGGGACGAAACGCGCCCGGTCCACTCCCCACGGCAACGCGCGCACGCTGGCGGGCCGCGCTCCCACGGCGAGCGCGGCGGCCGCCAGATTGCGAGCGTCGCACAACACCAGATCGGCGCGACGCAGAACGAAACGTGCGCGCAGGCGCTGCCACCGGTCCCGGCCGGCGGTGAGCAGCAGGTCACTCCCCCACGCCGCCACCGACAGCGGGCGGCGGCCGCACAGCGCGCCGAGCAGACCGTAGTTGGGCACGAAGTGCGCGTCGATCAGGTCCGGAGCGAAGCGGTCGAGCTCGTGCACCAACCGCGGCAGGGCGAGTGGGTAGCGCAACGCACCGGGCAGCGGAGCGCTCGGCAGTCGCACATCGTACGCAAGCGCCGGCCCGGGCTCGAGTGAGAACAAGCGCACGTCATGACCGCGCGCACGGAAGTGCTCGACCCAGCGTGTCGTGTGCACCACCGCGGCGTTCGACAAGGTCGCGATCCTCACGCGGGCTCCGCTCCACCGCTCGTGCGGCCGCGGCGGTGCCACGCCTGCACGCTCGCGAGCAGACGGCCGGCAGCGTTCGCGTTCCCCGCATCGAGCCGGTGCACCGGGTACTCGAGGATCTCGGCACCGAGCGCTTTCTTGAATGCCGACACGCCTTCGAGACCCGTGCTGGCGCCCAGATTCACTCGCCGCCGACCGTGCGCCGCCGCCCACTCCGCGACGCGCCACAGCAGCAATGTGAACGCCTGCAGCCGCCGCCCTTCGGAGTGCGTCCCGGCCCACCACGGGAATGTCTCGTGGGCGCCGTCCAGAGCCAGTGTGCCCGACACCAGTCCGCGCGCGGAGCGCAGGGTGAACAGTCGCGCCACCGGTTCACCCGCGGATCTCGCTGCGAGCAATCGCCGCGACAGCTCGATCGGCAACGGCCGGTGCCCCGGCCAGTGCCGCGATTGCATGACATGCAGCGCGTACACTTCTTCCAGGGCGTCCGCGTCCTCTGCGAACACGAGTCCGCGGTCCGACGCTTGATCGAGTGCCTGGCGAGCCTTCCGCCCCATCGCGACACGGCGCGGCTCGAGACCGTGCTCGAGCGGCATCAGCGCGGTCGCGACCCACCGCGTGGTACCCGGTATGTGGGCGAGCGCTTGGGACCTGACGGGATCGCCGCACGGGCGATAGCACGACCACTCGCCGCCGATCACGCGCTGTGCGCGCGCCAGTTCGGCGAAGCTCCGCGCCAGCACCACATCGCTGCGGGCATGCGCGCCGGCGACCGCGACGGGTGCGGCACTCAGCAACCACGGCAGCGCGTGCAACCAGCGGAACGGCCCGCGGCGCGACAGCACGACGGGCGCTCCAGCGGTCAGGACGCCCGCCTCGCGGTGCACGAGCAGCTGCCACTCGAATCCGGGGAACACGGCGGCGAATGCCTCCCAGACCAACGGCTGGTGTGAGGGCGAAGACGACGTATCCGCGCGAACCAGCGCGTCCCAGCCGGCGGGAACGTGGTCGACCACGGTGGCGGCCCCGGTGCTCATCGAGGATCCGCCGGGTCGTGTGGTTCCATGTCGCAGGGGGCCTCCTGCCCCCCGGTCCAGCCGCGCCCGCGCGCGAGCGCCGTCACGATCGCGACGGCTACCGAAGCAGGACCACGCGAGCGGTGGCCTCGGCGCCACCCGCGCGCGCGCGCACGAAGTACACACCTGGATCCACCCAGCGCTGGTCCAGGTCCCGGCCGTTCCAGATCACCCGGCCGTTCCCTCCACTCTTGAACCGATGCACCATGCGGCCGTTCAGGTCGTAGATCTCGCCTTCGTATGCAGTGGCGCCGCCCGACAGGTGCAACTCGGCCCCGATGCCCGTGACCCACGCCGGATTGGGATACAGCTGGATCCGGAGCGAACTCAGCCGCGGCGGAGGCGGCGGCAGATAGTCCGGGTCGAAGCTGTTCAGGCCGCCGGCGGTCGCGATCCACACCACCCCTTTGCTGTCGACAAAGACGCTGCGCACCTCGTTATCCGCGAGTGGCGAGTTGTCGGCATTGAAGTCCACCGCCGGGACGCCGCGCCGGTGCATGCGCAGACCACCCGTCGTACCCGCGTAGACCGTGCCGTCCGGACCGACGTCGACCGGATGCACACTGAACAGCGCCGGAGGCGCAGCGATCTGCAGCGTTGTCACGAATGAGCGGGCCGACTGATCGAAGCGGTGCAGCCCGTCATCCGCCAGCACCCAGACCGAGTCCCCGTGTGCCGCCAGCCCGAACACGTTGAGCGCCCCCGAACCCGGAACGGCGGTGATCGTCGGAAGATCCGAGAGCCTCGGCGGGACCGGGAACGTCGACAGCCCCGCGGTCGAGTTCTTGCGAAAGCCGATCCACATCTGGTTGCTGCGGTCCACGACGAGCGCGCGGATCAGGCCCTCGTAGATCCCGGGATAGGTCGTGCCGAAGTTCCGGATGAACGTGCCGGTCGTGTCGTACACGTCCAACCCGAGCGGGTTGTACGCGTTGTCTCCTTGGACGTCGGTGTCGAGCCCGAACCAGCGGCCCGGCTCCTTGCCGGGCGTCAGGTGGTTCAGGTCGGCCGCGTAGCCATGCGTGGTGGAGTGCAGGTGCACGGTGATGTTGTCGCCCGACTGGAACAGGATGTTCGTGAACCGCGGCGGCTCCACCGTGTCGTCGAACTTCGCCAGCGGGCCATCCCAGATCCCGATCCACTTGGGACCCAGCGGATCCACGAGCAGGACTTTGGGGAAACTGGAACTCAGGAACGTGGTGTCCGGGTTGCAACCCGGCAGTTGGCACTGTACCCCGCCAGGGAACGTGCGCCACACACCGCCGCGCAACCGGCCCACGCCATTGCCTTCGAAGCAGGCGTACACGGTCCCCCCGACATTCGCGACATTGCGGCAGTCGTTTCCCGGGGGGCCGGGCGGCGTGATAGTCCGCCAAGCGGGAGTGCCCTGCTCGAGCAATCGGCCTCCAGTGGATGCGAACACGCGCCCACTCGCGTCCGCCGCCACCTCCAACTGGGCCGCGTCGCCGTTGTCGGTCGCCGGCGAACCCGCCAGCAGTGTCCAGACTCCCGGGGAGTTCCAGCGAAACACACCCCCGGGCGTGGTCGCGAGCAACACTCCGAAGTCATCCCGCAGCCGGCGTACCGAAGCATTCGCCGGGAAGTCGGAACGCCAGCGCCCCTCGGAACCAGACCAGCGGAACGTCGTGAAAGTGTTGAACACCGGATTGTCGGGATTCGCCCCGCTGGCCAGCGCCAGCACCGTGCGGCCGTCGCTCACGATCCCGAACATCTGCAGCGACACGCTGCCGTTGTTCGGACGGGGGGCAAAGACCGGCAGCCCGAGGTTGATCGTCGTCCAGTTCCGGAGCCGTTCCGACAGGCGCGCGAACTGCACGCCGATCGCAGTCGAGACGAACAGCGAGTCTCCGGTGATCTCGACCCCATTGATGTGGTCATCCAGGAATGGCGAGGTGGTACCGAGGTCCGGGATCGATCCCGCGAGCGCTTTGCCGTCATAGATGGCCAGTCCGCGCGTCGTGCCGATCCACACCGTGTCACCCTGCGCACGCATGCACAGCACCGTGTCCGACGGCAGGCCATCGAAAGCATTGATCAGCGACCATCGGCCGTCGGTGTCGAGCCGGCTCAGGCCCTTGCCCGGGATCGCGGCGAACAGGTTGCCCGTGCGGTCGTAAGTCAGGACCCGGACGTCATTGCCGGCGATGCCACTGGGCTGGCGGGTGAGCGAACTCCAAGTGCCATCGCGGCGCGAATAGCGCAGCAGGCCGGCCTGCCCCGAAGCCACCCAGACCGTGTCGCCGAGCACGATGAGATCGTTGCACGAAGAGTGATGGATGTACGAGGTCCATTGCCCCTGCGCATGCGCCACCGCCGCGGATCCCAGAACGGACCACGTGACGAACAGCGTGGCGCACAGCCTCGCGATCGAGCGAGTCACGAACAGCGGGACAGAACGGCGGTGTCGGGACATGGGATCACTCCAATCGGCCGAACAGGTCCAGCACGCGCAACTTCCACACCATCCACGCGGCCTCGTAGATGATCTTCTTGTTCATCTTCGACACACCGGCCCGGCGGTCGACGAACACGATTGGGATCTCCTTGATCCGGAAGCCCTTCTTCCAGCACCGGAATGACATCTCGATCTGGAAGCCGTAGCCCTCGGTCTTCACGTGTTCGAGGTTGACGCTCTCGAGTGCCCGGCGACGGAAACACTTGAACCCGCCGGTCGCATCGGCGAGCGGCATGCCCGTGACGATGCGCGTGTAGACGTTGGCCGAGTAGGACAGGATGAGGCGCGACAGCGGCCAGTTCACGACCGTGACGCCGTGCAGATAGCGCGAGCCAAGCACGATGTCGGCGTCCCTCGCCGCCTCGAAGAAGTCCCCGATGGCATCCGGGTCGTGCGAGAAGTCCGCATCCATCTCGAAGATGTACTCGGCACCGTGCCGGAGTGCGAATCGGAAACCCTCGCGATACGCCGAACCCAGCCCCATCTTGCCGGGACGCTGCAACAGATGGACGCGGGGCGTCTTCGCCTGCCAGGCCTTGACCAGTTCGGCGGTCCCGTCCGGCGAGCCATCATCGACGATCAGCACCTCGAGCCCGAACGGCAGCGCGAGCAGCCGTTCGAGCAGCGGATCGATGTTCTCGCGCTCGTTGTAGGTCGGGACGATGATGAGCTTCTCCATCAGGCCGGCTCACTCTCCGCCGCGGGTGCGGCCGACGACGGACGGCGTGAGAACCACCACCCCGCCACCATGAGACCGACCGCGATCAGCGTGCTGATGAGGCTGGTCCACAGTCCGGCCATGAATGCCGTCGAGGCGAAGCGGAACTTCACGGTGTGTCTCCCGGCGGGCACCGCCACGGCACGCAACGCATGGTCGGCGCGCAGCACCTTCGCCGGCTTTCCGTCGACCGTGGCCTTCCAGTCCGGGTAATACAGATCGGCGAGTCGCAACACCGCGGGACGCGAGGCTTCGACTTCGACCTCGACATCGTGCAGCCCGTACTTGGTGATCTTCGCGGTGCCCACGGAATCCGGCTCACCGGATGCGATCCCGGGTTCCTGCGTGAGATAGGTGAAGCGTCGTGGGTCGTGCGCCACGAAGCTCACCGAGTCGAGGACCGCGCGTCCGGTGTCGGGCACCACGCTCCACGCTCCCAGCAGGGTGGCCCGCGGCATGGTGAGTGCGAACTCGTACACCACGCCGGCACTGCCCACGTAGACCTGCTTCAGCAGGGCGTACCAGTCCGGCGGGATGTCCGTTGGCGAGACCGGGCGCGAGAACACCCAGTAGCGCGCATTCAGCAGCGCGAGCCACGGCAGGCGGTAAAGCGAGCGCGTCTCGTAAAGGTCCTGCCATAGCTTGGTCTTGGCCGAGTGCCGGCCGCCGAGCACGCCGATGCCGAAGCCCGCGGGCCGGTTGTCGGTGAACCACTGGTCCTCGGGATAGAACACTCGGAACGATCCGGCGGGCCCCGCCTTCTCGAGCCAGTCGATGACGTCGTCGCGGCCGGCCTCGAGGTTGCGTTGCACGGGGTCCCCGATGGTCGGCGCCATGACTGCACCGCTGACCGGCCACAGTTCGACGAGCAGCAGGAGCAACGCCACGACCGATGCGAGCGCGACCGGGAACTTCCCGCGGCGCGCGAACCATGCGACGGCGACGAGTGCCAGCCCGAGGCGCGCGACCTTGGCGAGATCCCCGGTGAACGCCCCGAACGCGACACGCGCGGCCTCGCCGGCGAACTGCGGCTTGTGCTCGAGCGCCATGTTCACGTAGCCGGCGCGCAGGCCCTCGGTCCCGAACAGACCGAGCAACCCGACTACCGCAAGCGCGATGCCGGCTCCGAGCATGACTCGGTCGACGAGGTCGCTCTTCCCCTTCGTCGCGCCGACCGTGACGAGCGCGCCCCAGCCCCACGCCGCCGCGACCGCCATGGCGAGTTGGAACAGCAGCAGGATCATGACCGGGATGCGGAACTTGTTGAACATCGGCAGGTGGTCGTAGAGGAAGCCGTAAAGCGGGAAGTTGTGCCCGAGCCCGACCAGCAGCGCGAACACCGCGAGCACGCCGGCGAACAGCTTCGCGGTGGCGGGGCCCTGCCCGCGCGCCACGAACCCGACCAGCGCGAGCAGTGTGATGATGATGCCGATGAAGCCGTTCGGGTAATCGGTGAACGGCATCCCGCCCCAGTAGGTCCCGCCGCCAAATCCGACGAAGTTGGGGAACACGATGCTCGGCAGTTCATAGAGCGCCATGCTCCAGCCGGTCGCGTATTCGAATGGCGCGCCACCCGTGGCCGATGAGCTGCGCATGGAATACTGCGCGTAGTCACGGAGGGGCAGGTTGTAGACGCCGGCGATGCCGAATGCGAGGGCCGCGGCTCCGGCGACACCGAGCGCACGCAACGCGATGGTCTTGAGTTCCTCGGGCCGGCGCGCGGTCATCCCGACTGCCACCAGCGTGTAGAGCCCGACCGCCATCCAGGTGTAGAAGCAGATCTGGATATGACCGCGCAGGAACTGGAAGCCACCCGCCAGCGCCAGCCATCCGAGCTCGGCGAACGTGCCTTTCCGTAACCAGCGCGCTGCGAGCCACACCATGAGCGGCAAGTAGGCGGAGTCCACCAACTGGCTGCCGTGACCGTGTGCACCGACGGCGACCAGGTTGGGTTGGAACACGAATGCGATCGCGCCGAGCAATGCGCCTTCGGTACGTGCTCCCCATTCGCGCGCGAGCAGGTAAGTGAACAGCGCGCCCAGGAAGTAATACAGCAGCAGCCAGGTCATCTCGGGCAGCGGCAGTACCTTCTGCAGCAGCGCGAGCGGCCAGTCCGGTGGGTAGATGAGCGGGTTGTAGCCGCCCGAACCGAACGATGGCATGCCGAGGAACACGAACGGATTCCACAGCGGGTAGACGTGGTCCTTCCACAGCGACTGCTCGCCGATGCGCACGAAGCCGACCGGTGCCGTGGCATCGGGCGACATGAACACTTTCGTGTCGCCGCCCGGTGGTGGCAGTGCGACGTCGTGGAAGAACACGATGGTGAGCAAGGCCAGCAACACGGCCACCCACGAAGTGGTGAGCGTGAAGCCCTTACCGGGTGCCTTGGGAGTCTCAGGCTTGCTGCGGCTCATGCGGGGTTCTCCGGGTCTCACGCGGCGGGCAGCCGCGCCTCGATCTCCGCCACCATGCGCACGGCAAGCGCGTCCCAGTCATGGGAACGCGCCAGCGCACGGCGGCGAGACGGTTCGGGTGCGGCGGCGAGCGCTCGGTCGAGCTCCTGCACGAACTCGTCCGGCGTGGCAGCGAACATCAGGTCCGGCGGACTCTCTTCCAGATCGAGCAACGGCGTGGTGAGGACGGGAAGTCCGGCGGCCAGATACTGGTAGACCTTGTTCGGATTGATCCCCTGCACGAACGGATCCTGAGCCCGGAACGGAATCAGGCCCACATCCAGACCTTGCATGTAGGCGGGGATGTCGGCGTAGGGCCGCGGGCCCAACACCGCGACACCCTCGCGGCGGCTGAACTCGGACACGGCCGCATCCGTCGCAGGCGAGCCCGGTCCGATCAATACCACCGTGCCCCCGCGCCGGTTCCGTCGCACCGTCTCGAGCAGGTCGAAGTCGAGGAAATGCGAGAGCAGCCCCACGTAGCCGATCAACGGCCGGGGCAACGCGGCCAGATCGGCCGGTAGCGCTCGAGGCGCCTCGAAGTGCGACATCTCCACTCCATTGCCGAGCAGGATCAAGGGGCGATCGGTCTCCAAGACCAGGTGGCGACGGTAGTACTCCGAAACGACGAACACCCCCTGCGCCTGCGCAAGCGTGCGTCGCAGGTAGGCCTGAGCCCACGGGGGCGAGGCCGAGAACTGCAGGGGGTGGTCGTTGAAGTCATAGAGTAGCAGCTTCTTACGGAGCCGCGAAAGCAGTCCCGGGGCGTAGATGTTGGAGGCCATGACCACGGGTTCGGGGTCGACCTCGAGCCGCGCCAGCATGCGGTTCAGGTGGAGCTCCGCCCCCATTTCGATGGCGGCCCGCCCCCACGCCGTCCCGCTCACGCGATTGTAGAGCGGGCTGGTCGTCCCGGGCTTCAGGAACGGTACGGTGAACACCGTCACCCGCCCCTCCCGGCGAGGCTCCCACGGATCATCGGCCCCGAACGCCGGCGGCTGCGCGAAGAACACCCGCCAAGGTGCGGGAAAGCGCGACAGCAGGAATTGCTTCCGCGTTCGGAAGTACCCCCAGCGCACCTCGGACAGGACGAGCAGGTCCAAGCGGATCAGCCCGCCGCGACGCCTGCCGCGAGCTCGGACGCGTGATGCGCGACCGCCTCGACGTAGCCGAGATGCCGGCCCGCCGAGACCGACGGGTCGGCAGCGCGCCCCATCGTGCGCGGATCACGCGCCACGTAGTGCTGCGACCACGCCTCGAGCGAGAGCCAGCGCCAGATCTGCAGCCCGATCTCGCGCCTTCCGGCAAGGTAGTCGTCGAGCGCACGCTCGACCACGCCGGCCTCGACCCAGTCCTGGAACGGGCCCTTGCGGCTCAAGCGGCGGCGGACCTCCGCGGCATAGCGGCCGCGCAACCACAGGTCGGTCGGAGTCTCGAATCCCATCTTGTCGCGGCGCTCGAGCACCGTCTTCGGCACCCGATCCCCGAGCGCACGGCGCGCGATCGCCTTGGTGACGACGCCATCAAGGCGCTGCGTGTCGGGGAGCGAGAACGCGAACTCCACCAGCCGGTAGTCGAGGAACGGCAGGCGCGTCTCGATGCCGAACGCCATGCTGCTGCGATCTTCGTAGCGCAACAGGCTGGGCAACTGGCGCACGGTGGTGTCGAACGCGAGTTGATCCCAGAGCCCCGAGCGCGTGGAGCTGGCGGCGCGCGGCACATGCGAGCCGAGCTTCGCCAGCTTGCCGGACAGCACGCGGTCCTTGCCCTGACCGAAACGCCGCCGCAGCTGCGCGACGACACCCGCAGGCATCGCGGGCTCGAACGTGTGCAGCAGCGTGGTGGCGAAACCGAGGCGGTCGCAGACCGGTCCCCACAAGCTCGCGAACCCGGTCCAGTCGCCGGCCGTGACGAGGTCACGCAGGCGAGTCGGCAGATAGCGGAAGTAACCCGCGAGCGTCTCGTCGCCGCCCTGACCGTCGAGCAGGACCTTGAGTCCCTTGCTGCCGGCGAGCTTCATGACCTGCCACTGCGAATACACGCCGGGGCCAGCGGTGGGCTCCCCCTGCTGGTCGGCAAGCGTGTCGAACACACTCCAGAAATCCGAACCATCGGGAACCACGACATGGGACGTGGCACCGGTGGCTTCGGCGACCGCGCGTACGTAAGGACGTTCGTCGAACGCCGGGCCTTCGTCGTAGGCACAGGTGAAGGCGTGCAGGCCCTTGTTCGAAAGCTTGGCGGCCGTTGTCACCACGGCACTCGAGTCGAGCCCGCCCGAGAGGCAGGAGCCGACCTCGACATCGGCACGCAGGCGCAGTTTCACCGAGTCCGTGAACAGTTCGCCGAACTCAGCGGCCGTTTCGGCGGCACTCCCACTGGCGCGACGCGCGGGATCGAGCCGCCACCACTGCTGGATCTGGAAACCACCCTCGCCGACCGACATCCAGTGTCCGGCTGGCAACTGACGCAGGCCCTCGAAGAATGTCTGCGTCTCGTGGTCGACCCAGTCGAGTGCGAGCAGGTCACGCACCGCGGCGAGGTTCGGCTGGATGCGCCAGCCCTGCGTGAGCACCAGCGCACGCGCCTCGGAGGCGAAAGCGAACTTCTCGCCATCGTACTGGTAGTAGAACGGCTTCACGCCCATGCGGTCGCGCGCGCAGAACAGGCGCTGCTGGTCGGCGTCCCAGATGGCGAGCGAGAACATGCCGTTGAAACGCGACAGGCAGTCGGTGCCCCAGGCCTTGTAAGCCGCGAGGATCACCTCGGTGTCGCTCTTCCCCACGAAGCGCACTCCCGATTTCTCGAGTTCAGCGCGCAGCTCGATGTGGTTGTAGACCTCACCGTTGTACACGATCCAACTGCGGCCCGCGGCGTCGCACAGCGGCTGGTGACCGGTCGGCTCGAGGTCGACGATGCTCAGGCGGCGATGCGCGAGGGCGACGCCGTAGCGCGCCGTCGGCTGGGCGCCGCGCGCGACACCCGGGGCCCACGGCAGTCCGGACTTGAACACGTTCGCCGGTGTGTCGGCGCCGCCATGTGTGAACGATTGACCACCGACCGGGTCGACGAGCACGAGGCCCTCATCGTCCGGCCCGCGCTGCCGAAGCAGGCCCGCCATGGCCTGCAGCCGTCCCAGGTCCGCTCGTCCGTGTCGGTCGTAGAGTCCGGCGATGCCGCACATGACTTCCTGCCTTTCCGCGTGTCAGCCTGAGTCGTGCTCAATCCGCGACCGGCCGGTGCCGGATCGCGCCTCGGTCCTTCCACACATCACTTTTCCAGGCCAGCAGCCCATAGATCACGAGTGCCGCCGACCGCCATGCCACTCCCACCGCACCCTCGGGCGCGAATCGCACCGCCACGACGCCGAGCGCCAGTCCGCAGCCGAACAGCGCCGCGAGCCTTGCGCCGCGGTAGGGCAACGGATGCACGCGCTGCGCGATGAGGTACGTGAGCACGGCCGAGCCGGCGTAGCCCGCGAACGTCGCCATCGCCGCCCCTTCCGCACCCAGCCGCGGCACCAGCAACAGGTTGGTCGCGACCGCCACCAGTGCTGCGCCACCCGCCGAGAATCCGAGCCAAGCGTTCTTGAGCGACAGGTTGATGCCCAGAGCGGCCACATAGTAAGCGCCCTGCGCGACCGCGGCAAAAGCCAGCCACAGGGCCGGGCGCGAGGCGGCAGCGTAGTCCTGGGTCGCCAATAGTCGGATTCCCAGCGGGGCCAGCAGCGCGCACGCCAGCGCGCCGGCGGTGGCGATGGCCACGTACAGACCGAGCACCCGCGCATAGAGCCTCGGGGCGTCGGGGTCCTGGGCGCGCGCGAACGCGAACGGCATGAATGCGAGTTGGAACGCCGACACACCCATGGTGACGACGGCGAAGAACTTGATGGCGAGCGCGTAGGTGCCGACTTCATCGAGCGACGCGAAGTGCTGGAGCGCCCAGCGGTCCGCCGAGCCGATGATGCCGTAGGCGAACGCCACGGGCACCAGCGGCAGGCCGTAGCCGAGCATGTGCCGGAGCAGCACGGAATCGAAGCGCGGCCGGATGTGGTGCCGGCACAGCGCCACGCCGAGCAGCGCGGCGATCGAATCACCCGCGAGCTTGCCGTACAGCACACCGGCCACCCCGAGCTTCTGCACCAGCACCAGGTAGATGGTGATCCCGCCCACGAGCAGCGTCTGGCTGACATTGAGCGTGACGAACTTCCACGGCTGGAACGTCACACGCAACACGTCGTTGCACCACAGCACGACCAGCGTGAACGGCAGTGAGAGCGCGCCGAGCCGCAGGTACTTGGCGTACACGGCACCGCCCATGAGGTGTTCGGCGAGTGGGCCGGCCGCAAGCGTCAGCAGCAACGCGACGCTGCCACCGGTGACGAGCCGGAACGCGAACGACGATGACGTCATGCGCAGGCGCGCCCCGACATCCGGCTGCTGGTAGAAGAACCGCGCCAGCGCGCCATCCATGCCGAACACCAGCACGAGCAACAGGCTCGCGGAGTATCCCGTCACCAGTTCGGCCACACCGAACTGCTGCTTCAAGAGCACGCGGGTCAGCACGGGCACGAGCAGCAGGTTCACCGCGCGCCCGCTGACCTGGCCCAGGCCATACACGAGTGACTCGCCCGACAGGCGCTTCAGCGACTCGCGCAGGTTCATGACGCGCCGATGCCCTGGTAGAGCGCGAGCAACCGCTTGCCGATGACGTGCGCCTCGTGCTCCCGCTCGACGTAGGCGCGCCCCTCCTGCCCCAGTGCGCGGCGGCGCGGCGTGTCGCGCAGCACTGCCGCGAGCTCGTCGGCCAGCGTCTCGACCGTGATACGCACGACCGGAGCACCATGCGCGCGCGGCTCGAACTCGGGGCGCATGTACGTGAGCGTGGGACGTTCGAGTGCCATCGCCTCGACACTCACCATGCCGTACCAGCCCATGAACACCTGATCGACGAACACGTCACATTCGGACATCAGGTCGCGCAACTGCTGCCACGGCATCTGCTCGACGGTGCGGAACTCGACCCCGGGGAACTGCGGGCGCAACTGCTCGAACGCGGCTTCGACGTACTTCGTGCCCTTGATGAGCCGGTTGGTCGGTGCGTGCAGCACCAACCGGGGAGTGTCGCGGAACGGCTTGGGCTCGTAGTCGGGCAGCCACGCGGCGACATGCACCTGCTCGGCGTTCGGCACACTCTCCAGTAGGTCCGGCGTGGACACGAGCTCGGCATGCGCGTTCGCACGCGCCTCGCGCAGGATGCGTTCCTGACGTTTCGGGATGCAGAATGGCGCGCACTCGGTGCACGTGGACCAACGGTGCGTCGCCAGCATGTGCGCACGATTGCGCACGTCGCAGCCGTGATAGTGGAACACCAGCTTCTTGCCCAGCGCTCGATAGAGCGGCAGGTCGAGGTTGTGTGGTGGGATGAGCGTGCGCCCGAAATGGAAATGGAACACATCGTGTTTCGTGAGGTGCCTGGCGACGAGCCCGGCGTATCCGAGATAGCGCGGCAAAGGCGGCATGTCGTCGAACCCCGGGGCCTCATCCGGCCGGTACTGCGCAAAGCTCGGGTTCGTGGCCAGCGACCACGCCGCCACACCCAGGTCTCGCAGCGCCCGCGCCAGGATGCTGGGCTGGCCAGCGATCTCCGAGGGGGCGTGCAGGACGCGCATGGTCACCGCTCCCCCGCGCGAGCGCTCAACGCGGCCGCCCGTACGGGTTCGGCTGGCTGCAGTAAGGACAGGTCCACACCTCACCCTCGGATCCGGTCACGACGCTGTGCTCGCCACACTCCCGGCAGACATGCGTGACCGTGCGAAGTCCCACGTCGCCGACCTTGTCGAACGTCAGAACGAAGTTGGCGTCCTTGGCGAGGTCGAGGCCGAATGCACGGTGGATGCCGGCCAGCGTGTCGGTGAATGCAGCCTGCAGCGGCTTCGTGCGTGGATCGTTCATCCAGCTGAAGCCCGCCGGCACGCGTGCGCTGGCGGTCAGCCGCATGCCGCGCGCGTAGAACAGGTCGATGAGCGTGTGGAAGTCGAATCGCTGCTGATGCTCGACGCGCTTCTTGAACTTCATGAGCGCGTACTTGGCGAAGTAGCCGGCGAACCGGTAGAGCCGGTCGTCGAACGCCGCGGCGCGCGGCACGCTCAGGTAGAGCTGACCGCCGGGCCTGGTGACGCGCGCGAGTTCATCGCAGCACGCCTCGAGCTCGGTGACGTGCTCGAGCACGTAGTGACACACGGTGAGGTCGAACAGGTTCTCGCGCAGCGGCAGCCTTGCCAAGTCGCCTCGAAAGACCCGCATCCGCTCGTGCCGCGGCGGCGGCCCGGGCGGGAACTTGATATCGAAGCCTGTGATATCGAGATCGTCGCGCAGCGCATACGGCCACGAGCCCGGGCCACAGCCCGCATCGAGCACGCGCGCCCCCTCGGGAAGTGCCGCAATGACCTCGCGCAGGAACACCGGCCGCTCGTGCGGTGCGCGCACGGGCTTGGCGGCTGTCCTCTGGCTCACAGCTTCACCTCCGCCGGGTCCTTCCCCGCCAGCGCATCCGCCAGTGCGCGCGGCACGGCGGCGGCGGCGGCGGTGTGGCCGCGCGCGAGCAGCAGCAGAGCGTAAGCCGCCTGCTGCGCCAGCAGTGCGGGCAGCCAGGTGAACTGGGCGAAACCGCGCGCGTTGCGCGACCACAGCGTCACGTTCGCGCGCAGCCGCTGGTACACCTTCCACGGGTTCATCGCTCCTCCGGAACTCGCACTCACGCGATGCCACAGTCGCGCGGTCGGCACGAACAGCAGTTCGTATCCTGCGGCGCGGGCCCGCAGGCACCAGTCGGCGTCCTCGGCATAGATGAAGTAGCGCTCGTCGAGCATACCCACTTTGCTCCAGGCATCCGCGGTGGCCAGCAGGCAGCAACCGGTAAGGTACCCGGTCGGCTCGACGGAGCGGAACTGGCCCCGATCGCGTTCGCGGATCGCACGGTGCGAGCTGTGTGCCAGCCACGGCTCGCAGCGCCCGCCGGCGTACCAGATGCGGTCGCTGGGCGGCGCGAAGTAGATCAGTGGGGCGGCCGCGCCGGCGTGCGGGTTCTCGGCCAGCGCCGCCAGCAGCTTCACGATCAGGTTGGGGTCGGCCATGACGTCGTTGTTGAGCAGCATCACCGCATCCGCGCCCTGTTCGAGCGCGCGCGCGAGCCCGACGTTGTTGCCACCCGCGAAGCGGCGATTCTCGCTCAGGGCCAGCAACTCGCAGGCCGGGAACTCGTCGCGCACCATCTGAGGCGAACCATCGTTCGAGGCGTTGTCGACGACGATCGTGTGCAACTTCCAGCCCGCGGGGATCCGGCACCCGGCCAACGACGCGAGCGTGTCGCGCGTCAGCGCCAGACCGTTCCACGACAGCACGATGACCGCGAGCGACTTCACGCGCGCGACTCCTCGCGCAGTGCGGCGAGCACACGCCACCAGGCCCAAGCGCTCGAAAGCAGCAACAAGACCGCCGCCGCGTACAGCGGTGCCTTGGGCAGCCCCGCGTAGCCCGCGTACAGCCACCACACGTCGATGGCGTGCAACAGCACCAACTGCTCTCCGGGCGTGATCCCGGTGCGCGGATCGATCGCACCACTCTGGCCGAGCACCGGCGCGGCACCGTTCAGGTGCTCGCCGATATTGCGCGACAGCATGCGCCAGTGGCCCGCGATCGGCGTGAAGCGCGGGTTCCAGTGGCTCGCTTCCATGAAGTGCGGATCCTCGAGTGCCAGCGTGTACGGATAGTCGCCCGCCTCGCGCATCTGGGCGCCGAAGTAGATGCCGACACCCCCGAGCGTCACCACGAGCCCGATGACGCCCAGCGCCCACGCGACGCGCTTGCGCATGCGCGACGCCCCATCCAGCGCGAAACCCACCGCCACTCCGGCCAGCGGCAGCAACGGCACCAGGTAGCGCGGCCCCCACGAACCGTCACCGCCCCAATGCTGGAAGCGGCCATAGAGGAAGAGCGCCATGCTGAACGTGGCGACGATCGCCCCGCCGGCGCGGCGCGCGTCGTCACCGCGCTTGGCGGCGTCACTGTGCTGACGCGCACGGACCATGGCGGCGATACCGGCCGGTGCCAGCCACACGAAGGGCGCGAACCACGCCACGCCCTTGCCGCTCGAGAGCAGCAGACCGTACGCGCCCACGAGCAGCGGCGTCGTGAACGCGCTCGAGGAGGCCTGCGCGCCGTAGCCGGTCTCGAGCAGGTTGCCGAAGCGCGCCCAGTTGTAGAGCGCGTGGCCCGCCACTGCGGCAACGACTCCGGCGATCGGCATCAACCACGCGCGAGGCTTCCGAAAGCCCGCCGCGCACAGGCACACGAGCACGAGTGGTGCGACGCCGAGCTTCGCCGAGATGGCGAGGAACGCGCCGAGTGCCGCGAGTCGCCCGCCACGCCGGGCATCCGCGACCGCCGGAGCCGCACCTGCCTGCGCGGAACCGGTGAGCGCGAGCAGGAGGCCGAGTGCTTCCAGCGGCTCGGCCATGAAGCTCTTGGCATACACCCACAGCGGCGTCGTGAAGCCCACGAGCACGGCGGCGGCGAGTGCGGCCCGCGCACTCACACGCAAGGAGCGCAGTCCGAGGTAGAGCGCAGCGATCAACCACGACGCCACGATGGCGTTGAAGAACGACGCGATGAAACGCGCCGCGAGCTGTGCGCGCTCGCCCGTGAAACCACCCGCCTTCGCGGCGACGTCCCCCGTGACGACGAGCGGG
Organism: bacterium; assembly: GCA_031408715.1. Taxonomy (GTDB): domain Bacteria; phylum Eisenbacteria; class RBG-16-71-46; order RBG-16-71-46; family RBG-16-71-46; genus JAIOPA01. Next base: position 17,681 of record JANNWR010000153.1, on the reverse strand, counting down.
AGCGCGAGCAGCGCCTGACCCGCGGTGTTCTTGCTGTAGAAGCGCCCGTCGGGCCCCTGCAGCGTCGCTCCCTCGGGCACCGCGATCCCGCCGTGCGCCATGGCGCGCGCCAGCTCGAACATGGTGACTTCGTCGCTGCCGACGATGCGCCCGCCGCCGGTGAGCGCGAATGTCAGGATCGCGGCGAGAGCAAGAGCGAGTGCGGTGCGTCCGGACTTCATGCCCACCCCCGCGCCGGTTTCAGTTCGTCGATGAGGCTCATGGTCGAGTCGGCGAGCGCCTCCCAGGAGTGCTCGGCCTTGAGCGCGGCGATCGGGGCGGCCATCTGCTCGCGCAGGCCCTCCGCGAAGAAGCGGACGATCGTGCGCGCCAGTGCCTCGGGATCCTCCGGCGCGCACGTGAGCCCGGTCTCGCCTTCGTGCACGGTCTCGGTGATGCCGCCGACATTCGTGGCGATGACCGGCGAACCGAGCGCGTACGCCACGTGAGTCACCCCGCTCTGAGTACCGGAGCGGTATGGCAGCACGGTGACATCCGCCGCGCGGAACAACGCTTCCACCTCGTCATCGGCGATGTAACGGTTCAGCAGCCGCACCCCGCCCGCCTCGAGCGCGAGTGCTTCGTAGGGCTCCGCCTTCTCGTAGAACTCCCCCGCGACCACGAGCGTCGCGCCCGGACGCTCGGCACGCACGCGCTTCCAGGCCGTGAGCAGCGTGTCGAGGCCCTTGTAATGCCGTACGTAGCCGAAGAACAGCGCCACGTCGCCGCTCAACTCCAGCGATTCGCGCGCGCTCTCGCGCGTGTGACGGCCGCGATCGAACTGAGCGTAGAACGGATGCGGCACGCGGCGGCGCGGAGCGCCCGGCTTCAGCGTGTCGAGGTCGCGCTCGACCGAGTCGCTCATGACGAGATAGCCGTCGGAGTTGCGCAGCATCCAGGCCGAGAACGCCGAGTCGTAGAAGCGCGGTTCGTGCGGGATCAGGTTGTCGCACACCAGGATCACACGCGTGCCGCGCCTGCGCAGCGGCCCCACGGTGGACGCGAAGGACGGAGCGAAGAACGGCATCCACCACTTGAGGACAACCGCACCCGGCGCGAAACGTTCGAGCTGCGCCGCGCTCGAGCGCCAGCTCCACGGGCCGATCGAATCGAGCAAGGCGGCCGTCGGAAAGCGCGGCTTGGGCGCGTCGGCATCGAACTGACTGCTGCCCGGGAACAGGAAGTCCGGATACTGGCGAGTGAACGTCACGGCGCGCACCTCGGCGTGAGACTGCAGAGTCTCACCGAGCAGTTGCAGATACTGCGCCAGTCCGCCGCGCCACGGATGCACCGGCCCCACGAGTCCGATGCGCCGCGGCGAACCCGTCTCGGATACGACTCTCACGCGCGGCTCCCGCGGCCGACAGGCCGGATCGACAGGGCGACTCGTGATTCGGGGCGCATACGCGGGTCAGCGCTCGCGTGCCACCGGCCACGTCTGCACGCCGCGGGCCTCGAACTGGAACGGCACGACCTGACCGCCCAGCTTCTCGAGCGCGGCCGCGACGCGGTGCCGACGGTCGAAGCGTGTCAGGAACAGGAAGTAGCCACCGCCGCCCGCTCCCGTCATCTTGCCGCCCAGGGCGCCTTCCTTCCGGGCGACCTTGTACATCTCGTCGACGTGCGGTGTCGAGATGCCCTCGGCCAGTTTCTTCTTGTGCAGCCAAGCCTGATGCAGCAGCTCGCCGAAGCCGTCGACGTGGCCCAGCAGCAGCGCCCGCTTCATCTCGGCCGTCTGCGCCTTCAGGGCCTGCAATGCGTCCACCGTGTCCTTGCGGCCGCTGGTGTAGCTCTTGGTCTGGCGCTCGATGATCTTGGCACTCTGGCGAGTCTGTCCCATGTAGCAGAGCAGCAGGCGGTACTCGAGTTCCTCGAGCGTGTCGCGGCGCAGGCGCAGTGGAGTGACCACGGTGCCGTTCTTGTCGAACTCGATGTAATTGAAACCGCCGAACGACGCCGCATACTGGTCTTGCCGACCGCCCGCGAGCTTCAGGTCCACGCGCTCGACACGGTAGGCGAGTTCAGCCAGTTCATAGGGCGACAGGTCGAGCTTCAGCCACTCGCGCAACACCGCGAGCAGCGCCACCATGAGTGTGCTGGACGCCCCCAGTCCGGAGCCGGGAGGCGCATCGGAGTGCGTCCACAGGTCGGCGCCGCGGCGCACCTTGAGTGCCTTGACCGCTGCCTTCAGCAGATCCAACTGGCCGTCGAACTTGATGCGTTTGGCGTGCTCGTACTTGGCGACGACGTCATAGTCGAGCGAGGCCAGCTTGAAGCGCGCGTCCCGGCGCGGGCGCAGCGACGCATAGGCATAGTGGTTGATGGTCGCCGACAGCACACAGCCCCCGTGCTCTTCGGGATAGGGCGACACATCGGTGCCACCGCCGCAGAACGACAGCCGCAGCGGTGCACGCGCGCGGTAGTAACGGATCACGCTCTTCATCGAGCCAGCTCCCGTTCGGCGCGTTCCCAATCCTCGGGCGTGCCGATGTCCCAGAACTTCCCCGCGCAGCGCCGGCCATGGAGCAGCCCGCGCGCGGCGATCGCCGGCAGCACGTCGCGCTCGAGGGACGACTTACCGCCCGGGATCTCCCGCCACAACGACGGCTTGAACGCGTAAGCCCCACCGTTCACCCACGCCGGGCCCGTCCAGGCGTCGTCTTTCTCGACGAAACGCGCGACCACGCCAGCCGAGTTCGCCTCGATGCGGCCACGCGAACGCGCATCGGCCACTTGATAGAGCGCCACCGTGCCCAGTGCGCCGTGCTCCCAGCGGTCGCGCTCGAGCAGCCACGGATCGCCCTCGGCCAGCGTGTCTCCGTTCACGACAAGTGCCGGGCCGTCGACGAATCGTTCCGCGAGCTTGAGCGCACCGCCCGTGCCGAGCGGCTCGGTCTCGACCGACCACTCGAGCGTCACGCCCGCCGCCTGCTCGCCCAGTTCGGCGCGCAGCTGGTCGGCGCCATGGCCCGCCAGCACCACGGCACGCGTGATGCGATGCGACGCCAGCCACGCCAGTTGCCGCACGAGGAACGGCTCACCCCCGATCGGGGCCAGTGGCTTCGGCAGTTCGCCGAATCGCGGCTTCAAGCGTGTGCCCAATCCGCCCGCCAGCACGAAGGCCTTCATGCGCGGTCGTCGTTGAAGCGGCGGCGCACCGGGTAGTCGTTGCGCGCCGACTGGTGCGCGATCATCTCGCCCAGGAGCCCCATCAGGATGAACTGGATGCCCAGCAGCACACAGGCTGCACCGAGCAGCATGAGCGGGCGCACTCGCAACGGATCACCGTGCAGCCACTGCGCCACGAACCACACCGCGAGCCCGAAGCCGCTGAGCAGGAACAGCAACCCGATACGGCCGAAGACGTGCAGCGGCTTCAGGGCCGAAGTCGAGATGAACGCCGCCGTGAGCAGGTCCAGGAACCCGTTCACGAAGCGTGACGCGCCGAACTTGGACTGGCCGTAGCGACGGGCGCGATGGTTCACCCCCACCTCGCCGACCCGGAAACCGCGCCAGTGGGACAGCGCCGGCAGGAAGCGGTGCAGCTCGCCGTAAACCTCGAGCGCCTCGACCACTTCGCGCCGGTAGAGCTTGAAGCCGCAGTTGAAGTCGTGCAGCCGCACACCCGCCACCTGGCTCGTCACCCGGTTGAACAGCTTGCTCGGCCAGCGCTTGGTGATCGGGTCCAGGCGCTTCACTTTCCAGCCCGAGACCAGATCGAGTCCCTGCTCGAGCGCGGCGAACAGCCGCGGCAGTTCGTTCGGGTCGTCCTGCAGGTCGGCGTCCATGGTGCACACGAACTCCCCGCGCACCGACTTGAAGCCGGTGGCAAGCGCCGCGCTCTTACCGAAGTTACGCGACAGCAGGATGCCGATCGCGCGCGGTTCAGCCGCACAGATCGTCTCGATGACGCGGTCCGTGCCATCGCGCGAGCCGTCGTCGATGTACAGGATCTCCCACGTCATGTTCAGGTTCGTGAGTGCGACCACCAGTTCGCGGTGCAGTTCGGGCAGGCTCTCGGCTTCGTTGTAAGCCGGGACGACGACCGAAAGGCGCGGTGCCACGGCCGTGTTCATCGCTCGCCGCCATAGAGCGTGCGGGCCCACTCGGCTTCGGACGCCAGCCCCTCGTGGATCGGCACGGTCGTGCGGTAGCCAAGATCGGTGGCAAGCCGGGTCGCATCGGCGCGCGTGCGCAGCGGGTCCCCGGGCGGGCGGGGCTCGAACTTCACCTGTGCCTTGATTCCGAGGCTGGCCTCGAGCAGCGCGATGACCTCGACGACCTCGACCTGCGAACCCCCGCCGATGTTGTAGACGCTCTGCGGCGCGGCCTGCTTCCAGGCGCGCACGTTCGCCTCGATGGCATCCGAGACGTAGGTGAAATCGCGCGACTGCCGGCCGTCGCCGTAGACGGTGATCGGCTCGCCCTCGAGCATCGCACGGCAGAACCGGTGGAACGCCATGTCGGGGCGCTGCCGGGGTCCGTAGACCGTGAAGTAGCGCAGCGCGGTCACCGGCAGCCCGAAGTTGCGTCCATACAGCATCGTCAAGTGCTCCCCCGCCAGCTTGGTGACGCCGTAGGGTGAGAACGGCCGCGGCAGCACACTCTCGGACGTTGGATAGCTTTCGGCATCACCATAGATGCTGGACGATGACGCATAGATGAAGCGCTCGAGCGGCGTGTCCTTGTAGCGTTCGAGCAGTCGTTGCGTGGCGAACACGTTCTGCTGCGTATACGTCGCGAACTCCCGGCCCCACGACGCGCGCACACCCGGCTGCGCTGCTTGATGGAACACCACGTCGACCGCCGGCAACGCGGCAAGATCGGCGCTGCCCAGATCGAGTTCGAGCAGCGTGAAGCCGGCCTGCCGGCGAGCGGACTCCAGATTCCGGCGCTTGAGCGCCGGGTCGTAGTAGTCCGTGAACGCATCCACTCCGGTCACTTGCACACCGTCCGCGAGCAAGCGGTCGGTGAGATGCGAACCGATGAAGCCGGCGCTGCCGGTGACGAGGGCGTGGGTCATGATCGCGGGCTCAGCGGGGCCGGGTCACGGGTGGAGAGCCGAAGCCGCCGGAGCCCATGCCGAGCCGGGCGCGCGCGTCCTGCAACTGGGCTGCGGCTTGAGCGTCGTTGGGATGGCGGTCGACCCAGAGTTGCAGGACCTGCACCGCCTCCTCACGCCGTCCCATGTCCCACAGCGTGCCGAACTCGTCGAAGTAGGGATAGCCGTAGTTCGGGTCGAGCTTGCGGCTCAGGCGGAACTCCTCGACCGCCTCCTCGGGCTTGCCGCGATAGCCGAGCGCGGCGCCCCGGTAGTAGTGCGCCTCGGCGCTGCCCGGCGCGCGCTTGGTCAGTCCGTCGTAGAACTCCCATGCCTTCGCACTGTCGCCCGCGGCCAGGTAGATGCCGCCCAGCGGGGCCTGGATCTCGACCCAGTCGGGGAACATGCGCGTGACGCGCTCCATCTCGGCGATGGCCTTGGGGTAGTCCTTGATGCGGCGGTAATGCTGCGCCAGCTGCATGTGCGCGAAGGCGTAGTTGCGCGACAGGTTCTGGGCGTTGTCATCCTTGTACACCTTGGGCTCCAGCGAGCCGTCGGGGTTGAACAGGCCGCGATACTGGTAGGTCTCGTAGAGCGCCTTGTGCGTCGCGGGCTCGTCGAAGCCGGCGAGCGTGCTGTCGTGCATGACCTGCTGCACGATGCCCTCCTGACGGAACGAACCGCCGTAGCCGAAGTCCTGCGGCACGGTGACTGCGAAGTACGGCTGCTTGACCCAGCCGGAATCGCGGCGCGCCTGCTCGAGGACATGGTGGACCATGAACTCGTTCGTGTAGGTGATGTTGCCCTTCTCGTCCTGGAACGCTCCGGCGCCGAGCATGTCGATGGTGCGGTCGTCGAGCGTGATCGGCACCTTGGGCTCTTCGTCACGCAGCTGGCGGATGTACCAGTCGGTGTTGAGCAGCGACAGGTTCACGATGCGGACGTCCTTGCGGAAGCCCTCGACCTGCTGGATGTACCACAGCGGGAACGTGTCGTTGTCGCCGTTCGTGAACATGAACGAGTTCGGCTTCAGGTTCGCCAGCATGTTGTAGGCGTAGTCGCGGGCGATGTAGTTCTGGCTGCGATCGTGCGTGTGATACAGGTTCACCAAGAGCAGCACCGGCATGGTACCGAGCAACGCCGAGATGCCGAGCGTGGCCATGCGCTGCGCGTCCTTGCCCTCGAACGACTCGCGCACCCAGTGGATGAGCCACGCCACGCCCAGTCCGATCCACATCGAGTACGCGTGGAATCCGCTCTGGAAGAAGTAGTCGCGGTCGCGCACCTCGTGGTCCGTGAAGTTCAAGAACACGATCATGCCAACGGTCGAGAGCCCGAGGAATGTGAACGTCAGCAGGAACGACTTCTTCTCACGGCGGAACTGCCAGAAGCCGCCCGCCAGGCCGAGTGCGATGGGCAGCAGCGCGCCCCACAGCCGGTTCGTCGGGAACAGCGGCCACTGGCGCTGGAAGTAGCGCCAGAACTCCTTGTCGAGCTGTGCCATCAAGGGCGCTCGCCGCACGAGCGGGTTCATCTCGCCGTACTGCTTGCGCTCCAGGAGGTCGCGCATCTTGTCCCACGTCGCAGGCGCGCCCTCGTTCACGGCCGGGTGCTGTGCGGCCCGGATCGGCAGGTAGAGATGCGTCGAATAGCCCGCCACCATGAGGAACAGCGACAGCAACAGCACGCGCCCCTCGCGGTGACCGCGCGCCAGCCACACCATCGGCCCGATGACCGCGAGCGTCGTCAGGATCGCCGTCTGCATCGAGAAGTTGGCGTCCGAGAACGAGGCCTGCAGCCCGGGCAGCGCGAGTGCGGCCGCGCCCAGCACGACCCAGCCGTTGAGCTTCTTCTTCCACACCATGCCGGCGGCGGTCGCCAGGCTCAGCATGATGACCGCACCGGCCATCTTCTCGAGGCCGGCCGGAACGCGCAGCAGCGACAGGAACGGCATCAGGAACAGCAGCGCGATGGTGCGATCGACGAACAGCAGGAACACGAACAGCGGCAGGCCCATGATGCCGACGCCGAGGTGCAGCCCGACGCACAGCCACATGACGTAGGTCGCGACCAGCAGCGGACCGACGCTGGGCTTGCTGCCGTGCGCCTCCCACCACTTGAGCCCGAGCCAGAACACGAGGATCTGTGCGAGGCTCATGAGCTGGTAGACCTCGGCCTCGACCGAGTTCCCCCAGAACGCATCCGAGAACGCGAGCAGGAGCGCACCGACGGCGGCGGCCAGCACGGCCACCCACTCCTGCCACGGCTTGCGGTCGTCGCCCTGCGCCACCCGGATCAAGCGCAGCGTGCTCAGGTAGGTGAGCCACACGGTGAGCGCGGCGGCCACGGCCGACAGCGCATTGACGCGTTGCGCGATACTCGCCCACGGCACCAGCGTCGCGATGCGCGCCAGCAGCACATAGAAAGGAGTGCCCGGCGGGTGCGGGATGCCGAGGATCGTGGCGACCGCGATGAACTCGCCGGAATCCCAGAACGGCACGGTCGGCGTGAGCGTGAGGAAGTAGACGGTGGCGGCGAACAGCAGCACGAACACCGAGATCAGCGCCGCAGAGCGCTGGGTCGGGATCATTCGGTGGACCTCCGTGGATGACGGGATTGGGCCCGGCGGCTGGGGATTCGCGCCAGGAATACCACCCCGCCGATCAAGCTGACCCCGAAAGCGACGAGATACGTGCCGAACTGGAGCGCGAACGCGTTCGTGCGGTCGAGCCCCACGAGGCCGAACAACACGATCCCGGCCCCTTCACGTACCCCGATGCCATTCAATGAGATGGGCAGGGAGACTATCACCGCCAGCAGCGGCACGAAAAGGAAGAAGTAGGCGGTGTCGATGTGCAGCCCCAGTGCGCGGCTGAACAAGACATGGACACCGATACGCATGACCTGGACGATCAGCGCGACACCGAGCAGCTCGAACAGCAACCGGCGCCGCCCGCGAAACGCCGCCAGGCGCCCGGACAGCTCGTCCAACGCCGGACTCATGCGCGCCAGACCCACCCGGGCGAGCAGACGCTCCAGCGCGGCCAGCACCCGCGGCTCGAGCACGGCGCGCAACATGAGCACCGCGAGCGCGAAGAACGCCACCACGCCCGCGTACGCGGCGGCCAGATGGAAGTGGTCGATCGCCGGCAGCGTGGTGAACACGGCGATCGCGCCGAGCGCCACCGTGCCGATCAGGCGGTCGAGCAACACGGTGCTGAGCGCGGTGGGACGCGTCGAGCCGGCCCGCGACGCGTCGAGCGTGCGCGCCAGGTCCCCCCCGACGTTCGCCGGCAGGAAGTTGTTGAAGAACAGTCCGACATAGTAGTAGGACGCGACCTTCCAGAACGGCAGGTCGATCCCGGCCGCATCGAGCAGGCGGCCCCACTGCCACGAGGCGAGCAGGTGGCTCGCGAGCAACAACACGGCGGCCGCGCTCACCCATGCCGGATCGGCGTGGCCGAGCACGGGTGCGATCGTCGACCACTGCAGGCGGTGGAACAACCACCAGAACAGCGCCACGCTCACGAGTACCTTGAGCGCCAGCAGTGCGACGGTCTTCGGGGATTTCACGGCACTCATCTCGCCCCCTCGCCCGTGAGGCCATCGATGGTGCGCCTGCCACAGTCGTCCCAACGGAAGCGCGCCGCCCACTGCACTCCGGCGGATTCCATGCGCTGCCGCAGCGATGTGTCGGTGAGAATGCGCACGAGCGCCTCGATGAGCGACGAGGTGTCGCCGTAGGGCACCAGTAATCCGGTCTCGTCGCGGCGCACCGAGTCGCGCAGCCCCGGCGCGTCACTCGCCACCACGGCGGTGCCACACGCCGACGCCTCGACCACGGTGAGCCCCCAGCCTTCCTTGGGGCTCGGCTGAACCACGGCCCACGCGGACTGCAGATGCTTCACTTTCTCGGCTCCGGGCACGAAGCCCAGGAACTCGACCGCGTTCGCCAGCCGGCTCTGCACCACTTGCGCGCGCAGCGTGTCACCGTAGGGCCCGTCGCCGATGACCAGCAACCGGGCGTCCGGCACACGCGCCAGCACACCCGGCAGCGCACGCAGGACCCAGTCGAGTCCCTTGTAGCGCCGCAGCCGGCCCACGAACGCCAGCGTCGGCCGCGCGGCTTTCGCCACGCTGGCGTCGGTGCGGTAGCGAGCGTGATCGAGCCCGCACTCCACCACCCGCACACGCTCGCGCGGGATACCGCGCATCACCACATCGTCACGCGTGCTGTCCGAGATGACCACGAACCGGCAGCGCGCGTAAGCGAACGGCAACAGTGCCTCGAGCGCGAGCACATAGGCCGCGACGAGCGGGTTGGCTTCGCGGAACACGGTGGTCCCGAACAGGTGCGGGATGATCACGGCCACCGGCACGCGTGTGAACCACGGCGTGAAGCACGGCACCTTGTTGACGTCCTCGACGATGAGGTCGGGGGTGGCCGCACCCGCGAACTCCCGTTTCAGCACACCCGGCACCATGAAGTTGAAGTTCCACCAGGTGCCGCGGCGCAGCACTCGCATGCCCCGGTGCTCGCTCTCGGCCGCCCCGAGCGGGAACCCGCTCGCCAGCCAGGTCACGCGCCAGCCTCGGCGCACGGCGTCCAAGAGCACGTGTTCCAGGTGCAGTTCGGCCCCGCCCGCCTCGGGATGGCCCGGGTCGCGGAAGTTGATGGCGAGCAGATGCACCGCTCAGCGCCTCACCGGCGCCGGCCCACAGTGCCGATGACGTGACAGGTGTTGAGCGCCCAACGCTGAGCGCGCAGCCAGCCGCGCCAGCCCTCCCAGCCACGCGCCCAGAACCCGGGACCGGCGGGATGTAGCGGCAGTCGGAGCTGGAATCCGCGCTTCAGCACCTCGCGCACGACGCGATACCACAATCCCGGCACCATCCAGTCGCCATAGGTGCGCTTCACCTCGAGGCCGGACTCGGACACGAGGCGTTCCAGTTGGGACACCGTGAACTGGGTCTCCCAGCCTGCGAACCAGCGGTTCACCAGGATGAGAACGTTCTTCATGACGGTATAAAGGTGAAACGTCTGCGGCACGTCGACCAGCACCCGCCCACCCGAACGGGTGATGCGGGCGTTCTCGGCCAGCAGCGGCCGCGGATCCCGGAAGTGCTCGAGCAATCCCTGATGGAACGACACGTCGATCGCGCCATCGCGGAACGGCATGCGCGTCGCGTCCGCCTGCACGAACATCACCGGGATGCCCTGTGCGACCGACTGCTGCTTCACGAGCGCGAGCGACGCCGGCGAATAATCGAGCACGATGCCATGCGCGCCCATGCGGGCGAGCTCCAGGAGGTCACGGCCGGAACCGGCACCGATCTCCATCACGAGCTTGCCTGCCACGGGACCATCCGCCAGCACCTCGCGCACGAGCCGTCCGCCCGTGGAGTAGGTGTCGTCGATATCCTGCTGGTGTCCCTTCCAATAGGACTCCCAGTGATCGAGTGTCGAGACACGAGCCATCCGGATTCCCCCTATTCGCCCCAGCGCAGGCGGTTCGCGAGCGAGGGCGGCAGGCCGGCGCCAAGAATGCGCGTCTGTGCGCCCTCGAGATCGTAAGCCAGCCGCACGTGCTCGAACGTCCATGCCTGATCGTCCCACAGCAGATACCCCGCGCGCGGATCGCCATCGCGCGGCTGCCCCACACTCGGCACCACGATCAAGTAACGCCGATGACGGCTACCCTGCACCAGCGGATCGCGAAAGACGGTCGCGCGTTCGCCCTGCAGCTCGAACGTGCACGGCACATGAGAGTGGCCCACGAAGCACACCGGCTCGGCGCAGTGTGCCATCTCGGTCTCCGCGGCATAGGGCGACAGCACGTAGTCCCAGGCCTCGGGATCGGCCGGAGCGGCGTGCACCAGCCGGGCGCCATGCCAGACCACCGAGTACGGCAGGGCCGCCAGCCACGCCGCGTTCTCGGGCTGGAGTTGCCGGCCGGTCCAGCGCGCCGCGGCAGCGGCATCCGGATTGAAGTCGACGAGCACGGTGGAATCGATGGCAGCCTGATCGTGGTTGCCGAGCACGGCGAGCTCGATGTGCGGACGCAGCCGCGCCATGCACTCGTTCGGCGAGGCGCCATAGCCGACGAAATCCCCGAGGCACGCGATGTCGTCCGCGCCCCGCCGTTCGATATCGGCGAGCACGGAATCGAGCGCCTCGAGGTTCGCGTGAATGTCACTGACGAGCGCGTGCAGCATCAGAACTCGCCGGGACGCTGGGCGCGTGCGGCCTTGTCGAGTACGCCGTTCACGAACCGGCCGGACTCCTCGCTGCCATAGGTGCGTGCGATCTCGATGGCCTCGTCGATGACGACGCGTGCCGGAGAGCCCGGCCGGCTCATGAGCTCCGCCACCCCGACGCGCAACACCGCGCGATCGGTCGCGGCGAGTCGCGCGATGGTCCAGCGATCGTCGAGCGCGGACTGCAGTGCGCTGTCGATCTCCGGCCCCCGGGCCTCGAGCGCGGCGACCATGTCGCCGATGAGCTCGAGTTGGTCGGAGTTGAGCTTCTCCTCTTCTTGTTCCTTCCGGAGCTCCCACGCCACCGGATAGGAGTCGCCGGCGATGTCGGCCTGGTACGCGACCCGGAAGGCCACTTCACGTGCCCGCCGCCGGGCCCCGGTCGGAGCGTTCATGAGTCCCCCCGCTGCTCGGTGTACAGCTTGGCCATCGTCAGCGCGGCCAGTGCCACTTGCGAACCGGTATTGCCGTGCGTGCCGCCCGTTCGGGCGTCCGCCTGCGCGGCGTCGTACACCGACAACACGCCGTTCAGCACGGGCACGCCGGTATCGAGCGCGACGCGCTGCAGGCCCTGCATGGCACCATCCGAGACGAGCCGGAAGTGCTCGGTCTCGCCCTTGATGACGACGCCGAACGCCAGCACGGCATCGGCGCGTCCCGAGTCCGCGGCCCACGCGGCCGCGACCGGAAGTTCATGGCTCCCCGGCACCCAGGTCAGCGTGACGTGCTCGTCGGGCACACCCTGCCGCTTGAGCGTCTCGAGCGCGGCGTCGACCATGCGCTGCACGTACTGTTCGTTCCAGCGCGCGGCGATGATGGCGAAGCGCGATGCCGAGGCGGTCAAGCGTCCTCCTTCGCGAGGTCCAGCAGGTGGCCGAGCTTATCGCGCTTGGTCGACAGATAGCGCCGGTTGTACTTGTTCGGCTTGATCTGGACGGCGACCCGCTTCTCGATCGTCAGGCCATACGCTTCGAGACCGACCACCTTGCGCGGATTGTTCGTGAGCAGGTCGATGCGGCGCACCCCAAGATCCGCGAGGATCTGCGCACCGATGCCGTAATCGCGCAGGTCGGCGGCGAAACCGAGCTTCAGGTTCGCGGTCACCGTGTCATAGCCCTTGTCCTGCAGCTGGTAGGCGCGCAGCTTGTTCTCGAGCCCGATCCCGCGGCCCTCCTGCCGCAGGTACAGCAGCACGCCCGAACCGCGCTGGGCGATCGCGCGCAACGCGGCGTGCAACTGGGAGCCGCAGTCGCAGCGCTGCGAGCCGAACACATCGCCCGTCAGGCACTGCGAGTGCACGCGCACGAGCGCCGGCTTGCTCGCACTGATGCGGCCCTTGACGAGCGCGATGTGGTGGTCGCCGTCGAGAACACTCTCATAGAGATGCAGCTGGAACTCGCCTTCCGCGGTCGGCAGAGGCACCTGCAGCAGCGGACGCACGAGTTGTTCGCGCTGCCGGCGCCATTCGATGAGCGCACGGATGGTCAGGATCCCGAGCCCGTTCTCGGCGGCGAAGCGCTTGAGCTCGGGCAGCCGCATCATGTGCCCGTCCTCGGCCAGCACCTCGCACAGTACGCCGACGGGCCGCAACCCGGCGAGCCGGCACAGGTCCGGCACCGCTTCGCTATGGCCGGCACGGCGCAACACGCCACCCGGCACGGCGCGGAGCGGAAAGACGTGCCCGGGCCGCACGAAGTCGGTGCCCGCGGCGCGCGGCTTCGCGAGCGCGAGCAATGTGCGCGTACGATCGAATGCCGAGACACCGGTGGTCGTGCCGCGCTTCGCATCGACCGACTCCGTGAATGGCGTGCCGTACTTGCTGGTGTTGTCCGAGACCAGGGGCTTCAAACCGAGATGGTCCGAGATCTCCGGTGCCATCGGCGCGCACAGGATGCCGCGGCCGTGCTTGAGCAGGAAGTTCACCTTGGCGGGCGTGGCCTTCTCGGCCGCGAACACCAGGTCGCCTTCGTTCTCGCGGTCCTCGTCATCGACGACGATCAGCATGTCGCCGGCGGCGATGCGCAGCAGTGCTTCCTCGACCCCGATCATGACCGAGTCGTGATCGACCGATGCGCTGCTGCGTCGCGCCATGGGCGGACGCTTGCCGTTCGTGTGCGGGGCCGCGGCAGCAACAGGCCGGCGGGCTGTCGCCTTCCGGCGCGGAGCGCTCGGGCGGGTGCGGCGAGGGCGTGCGGGACTCTTCACGGGGGTCACGATCCGGCTTCCTCTCCCGTGGTCTCGAGCATGCGCTCGAGATATCGGGCCAACAGGTCCACTTCGAGATTCACTCGCGTGCCGGGCTGGTAGTCACCAGCCGTGGTGTTCGCGAGTGTGTGGGGAATGTACGCGATTTCGCAGCCCGCGTCGGTGAGACCGGCCACGGTCAGGCTGACGCCATCGACCGACAGGCTGCCCTTGAGCGCGACGAAACGGTGCAGTTCACGCGGCAGCACCAGCGTCATCCGCCGGCCATCGCCCTCGGGCACGACCCGCGCGACCTCACCGACGGCATCGACGTGCCCCTGGACCAGATGCCCGCCCAGCCGGTCGGAAAGCCGCAGTGAGCGCTCGAGATTGACCGGCGTGCCCGGCTGCCAGAGCCCGAGCGTGGTGCGGGCCAGTGTCTCGGGTACGGCTTCGACCGCGAAGCGCCCGGGTTCGATCGCCACCGCCGTGACGCAGCAGCCATTGCACGCGATGCTGTCGCCGACATGCGCATCACCGAGCACTTCGGTCGCAGCGATCCAGAACCGCCGGCCCGCCGGACGCTCCTCGACCGCGGCAACACGGCCGATCTCCTCGACCAAGCCGGTGAACATGATCACTCCCCCCGATCCCGTTTCGGTTTCGGCCTGCACTCCAGCTCCAACTCGAGCCGCAGGTCATCGCCCGTGCGGCGCTCATTCACCAGCCGTCCGCGCGCCGCGCGCGCGAGCGGCAGCCCGAGGCCATCGCACCATGACAGTCCGCCACCCAGGATGAAGGGCGCGGTATAGAGCACGATGCGTTGCACCAGACGCTCGCGCACGAACGCTGCACCGAGCGTGGCCCCGCCCTCGAGCAGCACCTCGTGACGGCCGTCGTGCGCCAGCCGCCGCGCGAGGGAGCGCAACGAGACGCGGCCGCGCGCGGAGGGCAGCCGCCACACCGTGACGCCGCGTGCGGCGAGCGCACGCTCACGCGCCGCAGGTGCGGCGCTGGTGCACACGACCACGGTGCCGCGCGCGAGCGCCGGCTCGAATAGCTTGAGTGTGCGCGGCAGCGCCAGCCTCGAGTCCACGACCACCCGTAACGGCTGCGGTGAGTTCGGCACGCCGCGCGCGGTCAGACGCGGATCATCGGCGCGAGCGGTGCCGGCACCCACGACGATCGCATCGCTCGCCGCGCGTAGCCGGTGGCCGTCGGCACGCGAAGCCACGCCCGTGATCCAGCGCGAACGACCGCGCGCATCGGCGATGCGCCCGTCGAGTGAAGCCGCCACCTTCCATGTGACGCGCGGCAATCCGTGCTGCTGTGCCCGGCGATAGCCCGCCAACTGCGCACACGCCTCCATCGCCAGCAATCCGACCTCGACCGCCACGCCCGCGCCACGCAGCTTGCGCAGTCCGCGGCCGTTGACGCGCGGGTCGGGGTCGCGCGCGGCGACCACGCAGCGCGTGATGCCCGCTGCGAGCAGGGCGTCCACGCACGGCGGCGTGCGCCCCCAGTGCGCACAGGGTTCGAGCGTCACATATAACGTGGCGCCGGCGGCACGGCGTCCGGCCATGCTCAGCGCCTCGATCTCGGCATGCGGCCCGCCGATCGTGCGATGCCAACCCTCCCCGACGATGCGCCCGGCACGCACGAGCACGGCGCCGACGATCGGGTTCGGAGCGGTACGGCCGCGGCCCCGCTCGGCCAGCCGGAGCGCACGGCGCATGAAGCGCGTGTCTTCGGCCGACGACTTCGATATCGCGATTGCCTTGGCGGACACGCGGACCCCATCGGGAAAGTTCACACGGGGCTAAGTCGCGCGCACGGCATGGCCAGAGCGCCCGGAGCCGGGCACCCTCGACAAGTCGCGCGCTTTCCCTTCTTCCATCCCGACTATCACGGTCGGCCCCGGAATCTCGCCGGGTCTGCCGCGGTCCAGTTGCGGACCGAGGCTCGCGGGCTCTACCGCCGGTGGGGACTTCTCACCCCGCCCCGAAGCAGAAAGCGGGCGCGAGTGTAAGGGGGCCGCGAAGCGTGCGTCAAAGACCGGCCCGCGTCACCTGACTGTTCCAGATGCGCACGAACCGAGCTCAAGAACCTGTTTCAGGAACGCCGCTAGTGCCTTGTGGCCAAAGGACTCGCAGGACCGCACGAGATTCGTGCTTGACCACAGCCGGGTGGAAAGGGCCATCATCATGAGTACCCTTTGGCTGACACCCTGAACGGTGCCGGCCCCGAAGTCCCGCCAGCGCCGTCCCGCCCCCAACTCGCACGGAGCCCGCCCATGCGCCGTCCACTCGCCTTCCTGCTCGTGGCACTCGCGATGACCAGCATCGCCCTGGCCCTCGGCCCGCGTCGCGCCGCGACCCGCACCCAGGCCGCGAACGACTTCGTGCACTTCGAGAGCGGGCACGTGCATCCGCTTGCCATGACTCCAGATGGCACCCGGCTACTGGCGGTCGAGACGCCGGATGCAAGGCTCGCCGTGTTCGACCTCACGGGTCCCTCTCCGGTCCGGGTCGCCGAGATCCCGGTGGGCTTGGAGCCCATCTCGGTCGCGGTGCGCGGGAACGGCGAAGCCTGGGTCGTGAACCACCTGTCGGACGACATCAGCGTCGTCGACCTCACGACACTGCACGTGCGCGCCACGCTCAAGGTCGGCGATGAGCCGAGCGACGTGGTATTCGCAGGCAGTCCGCAACGGGCGTGGGTGAGCGTCTCGCAGGAGGACGCCGTCAAGGTCTTCGACCCCGTGAACCTCGTTGCTGCTCCGCAGGTCATCGCGATCCCGGCGCGCAAGCCGCGCTCGCTGTCGGTGAGCGCCGACGGCTCCAAGGTCTATGCGGCCACGTTCCACGGGAGTCACGGCGCCACGGTGCTGTCCGAAGCCGAAGCGGGTGATTCGTTGCCCGCGCCGGTGCCTGCCATGCGAGCAGGTTTGCCCGCGGCCCCGCGGGCCGGGCTGATCGTGAACTTCTCCGCCGGACACTGGCGCGACTTGAGCGGCAAGCTCTGGGACAGCAAGCTCCCCTACACCGTGCCGCTCGTCGACGTCGTGCAACTGGACGCTGCCACTCGGGCCATCACCCGGGTGAGCGGCGACCTCGCCACCACCATGCTGGGCACCGACGTGAATCCGATCACCGGAGCATGCGCGGTGACCGGCACCTACTCCCTGCTCGAACTGCGTTTCGAGCCGAACATCCGCGGCCACGTGACGGAGTCCCGCGTGGCGATCCTGCCGACCAGTGGCGGCCGCACGCTCACCGGGCTCAATCCGCACGTGAACTATGGAGTCCCCACAGGCACGGCGGCCGAGCGGGACTCCGCGCTGTCGATGCCGACAGGCGTGGCGTGGTCCCCCGATGGCCAGCGGCTTTACGTGAGTGCGCTCGGCTCCGACAGGATCGCGGTGCTCAACAGTAGCGGCGTGTTGCTGGCGCGCGTGCCGACGGTCGCCGGACCGACCGGCATCGTGGTCGACGGACCCCGGCAGCGCCTGTACGTGCTCGGCCGCAACCGCGAGCAGTTGCAGACACTCGCGACCTCGGACTTCCACTCGATCGCCGTCGCGCCGCTCGGCTTCGACCCCACGCCCGACGACATCGTGAACGGGCGGCGGTTCTTCTATGGCGGGTTCACCTCCGGTCACGGCGACCAGTCGTGCGCGAGTTGCCACCTGTTCGGCGACATGGACAACCTCGCATGGGACCTCGGCGATCCCACCGGGGACATGGCCCCGGTGCCGCCGGGCATGCTCGACCCGCTGCTGATTCCCATGCACCCGATGAAGGGGCCCATGGTCACCCAGAGCCTGCGCGGGCTCAACAACACCGGGGTGCTGCACTGGCGGGGAGACCGCGCCGACTTCCTCGCGTTCAAGGGAGCCACGAGCAGCCTGCTCGGTCGTTCCGCCCCCATCGCCGACAGTGAGATGGTCGCGATGTCGCAGTTCGCGCTGCCGCTCGTGTATCCGCCGAACCCGAATCAGTTCCTCGACCGCACGTTCCGCAACGCCCCGGCTGGCCAGCCGAGCGCCGAACGCGGCCGCGTGTTCTACACCACCACCCCCGTGGACGGCGGCCGCACGTGCTCGTTCTGTCACTCGCTGCCCACGGGGACCAACCGCCAGCTGATCGACCGCATCGCC
>JANNWR010000152.1:0-1859 GCA_031408715.1 bacterium | reverse complement strand
AACGCCGGCGAGAAGGCCGGGCTGGTGGGGCCGAATGGTGCCGGCAAGACGACCGTGTTCCGCATGATCACCGGTGAGGAATCCCCGGACGAGGGCGAGGTCACCTCCCCCAAGCGCATGAGCATGGGCTACTACCGTCAGGACATCGGCGAGATGAGTGGCCGCAGCGTGCTCGACGAGGCGATCGCTGGTAGCGGCAACCTGGGCGAACTGCACCACGAGCTCAAGGACCTGGAGCACGCCATGTCGGATCCCGCGCGAGCGGACGACATGGACAAGATCCTCGAGCGCTTCGGGCACGTGCAGGAGGAATACGAACGCGGCGGCGGTTACGACATCGAGGCACGCGCCCGCGAGATCCTGCACGCGCTCGGCTTCGAGCAGTCGCAGATGGATGGCGATGTGGGTGCGCTCTCGGGCGGCTGGAAGATGCGCGTGGGGCTGGCGCGCATCCTGCTCGGCCGGCCCGATGTGCTGCTCATGGACGAGCCGACGAACCATCTCGACATCGAAAGCATCCTGTGGCTCGAGAAGTTCATCCGCGACTACCCGGGTGCGGTGCTCATGACGTGCCACGATAAGGACTTCATGAACCGCATCGTCAGCCGGATCATCGAGATCGACGGCGGCGAGTTCACCACGTACACCGGCGACTACGACTTCTACGTACGCGAGCGCGCCATCGCCAATGCCAACCGCGAGGCCCAGCACGCCCGCCAGCAATCCATGCTCGCCAAGGAGCGCCGTTTCATCGAGCGTTTCCAGAAGCACGCCGCCAAGGCCGCGCAGGTGCAGAGCCGGGTGAAGAAGCTCGAGAAGATCGAGATCGTCGAACTGCCGCGCCAGCGCAAGGTGGTCGAGTTCAAATTCCGCCAGCCGCCGCGTTCCGGTGAGGACGTGCTCGAGATGAAGGGCGTGAGCAAGGCCTACGGCGACAAGGCAGTGTACAAGGGCTTCGACTTGAACATCCGCCGCACCGAACGCTGGTGCGTGATGGGACGAAACGGCGCGGGCAAGAGCACGCTCTTGAAGATGGTCGTGGGTGCGGTGCAGCCGGACGCCGGGACGTTGCGGCTCGGCGCTTCGCTCAAGGTCGGCTATTTCGCACAGCAGGCGCTCGACCTGCTGGATCCCGGGCTGACCGTGTTCGAACAGATCCAGCGCGACTTCCCGCTCGAGTCGCAAGGCGTGATGCGCAACCTGCTCGGCGCGTTCCAGTTCTCGGACACCGACGTCGACAAGCCCATCCGGGTGCTGTCGGGCGGTGAGAAGTCGCGTCTCGTGCTGGCGCGCATGCTGTTCGACCCGCCCAACTTCCTCGTCCTGGACGAGCCCACGAACCATCTTGATCTCGAGACGAAGGAGATGCTGGTGGAAGCTCTCAAGGATTTCGAGGGCACGATGTTGTTCGTGAGCCACGACCGCACGTTCCTGCGGGGCTTGAGCAATCGCGTGCTCGAGCTGCGCCCCGGCGACGGCAACGGCGTGCCGGCCGAGCCGCCGCTCGAATACCCCGGCACGTACGTGGAGTTCGTGGAACGCACCGGCAGCGAAGCGGCGGGGGTTCACCGCTAGGAGTCGGACTCGGCGCGGCGGGAGCGGCGTCTACCGACACTGCGGGTGCGTGACGGGCGCCGTGCCCGGGACCCGCGTGGCGCTACAGCACGCGGTCGAGCGCCTCGATCAGCCGCGTCACTTCGGCGGGCGTGTTGTAGTGCGCGAGGCTCGCCCGCACCACGCCATTGCATTCGAGCAACCCGAGCGATTCGATCGCGCGGCGCGCGTAAAAATCGCCGTAACGGATCGCGACCTGCGCCTCGTCCACTTGCTGTGGAATGGTCGCCGCGTCGCGCCCTTCG
>JANNWR010000151.1:0-4711 GCA_031408715.1 bacterium | reverse complement strand
CCGTCGAACAGGTCGCCCGGCACCAGGATGGCGTGCACGTCATGTTCGATGGCGTGCTTGATCACCTGTTCCAGGGCGTACTGTTGATCGCGACGCCGCAGGTCACGCCGGTCCGGAGGCAGCCACGCGAACGGGCGGCCCAGGTGCAGGTCGGAGATCTGCAGAAAGCGCGCGAGCGCCATGAAGTGACGTCCCTATCTCAAATGGAGAGCAAGCCCTACTCGTGCCGGATCCCGTGGCACGGGGAATCGCCGAAAGTTACAGCGCCAGAGGGGGTTGGGCAATCGGGGTGGTCGCTGGGTGGATACAGTCGCCGTGGGCGCGGGCCGGCACAGCACCGGCGGGGATGCGCAGAGACCTCTGACCCCCTTGACCCGCACAGGCGACCTCGCCGCGGGACTCGCTGGGAAGACTGGGACAATGCGACGCGTGACGCCGAGCGTCCGGGTCCCCTGGGGTGGCGCCACCCCGGGGGCCGGCGCGTGACTACATCACCAGCGTGCCCGTCCGCAGCAGATACGCGAGCCGTGCGCGCTGCTCGGCATCGAGCACCGCGTGCATCTGCGCCAGCGATTCGGCCACACGTTGCTGCAGCCGCTGTGCACTCTCGGTGCGCAGCTTCGTGGCTTCCGCAGCTTTGCTGGCGTTGAACTCGTCCCCGATGGCCGCATCGGCCAGGAGCGTCAGCGCACGCCGGTCGTCGACGGCCGTCTGTGCGCGCTCGGTCTTGAGTTCGTTGATCACTTCGGCGAACCGCGCCAGTTGCGGCTCGGTCAACTCGAGTTTCCACGCCAGGAAGCGCAGCGGCCGGCGCACGCCGAAGCCACCGGACGCGTCCTCCCCGGGCATGTAGTGGTGATGTGCGGTGTGTTCCTGGCGAGCGCGCGGCCCACAACCGCAGCCCGAATGCGCACGGGTTCCGTGACACATATGAAGTGCTCTCCTCTCGCAGGGGCGGAATCGCACCCAGCGGGGGTTCAGGCGCCGCGTTGCGGCGACGCCACGGCGCGGGCCCTATTGCCTCGCGCCTGCAGTTGGCCTTTGCCGGATGATGATGGCTGAAGGCCTCGTGCGTTTAGGTGCAGCAAGGGGCGCGAGGGATTCATCGGTACGCCTTCGCGCCGCAAGCCGCGCTCCGGCAACATCTGCCGGTCGCATGGCAGGCCTGGAAGAGGCCATTGCCGCAACGCCCGCGCCGCCACTACTGTGTAGCTCCATGACTGCTCCTCCTCCGGTGGCCGAGTTCGAACGTCGGCTGTCCTGGCCTGCGCTGCCCACGATCCTGTTCCTGGCGATCCTGGCCGTGTTGCTCGCCGTGGCGGCGGTATCTCTGTGGATGCGACCGGTGCATCCGGGTGGACTGCCCGACGACAGCACGCTGCTCACCACCGCGGGGCTGCCCGACCCGTCACTCGGCGTGCTGACCGGCGACCTGCGTTTTCGCGCTGCAGCTTTTGGCGGCGAGCCGGTGGCACGGGCCAGCGGGCTTGCCGAGTTATCGCGCGCGGCACTTGCCGAGTCCGCGCTCGAACGCTGGGCGAAGGCGCATCCGCGTGATGCACGCGTGCGCGCGGCACTGGGGGCGCTTGCCCTGGTGCGTCACGACTACGCAGCCGCCGAGACGCACTATCGTGAAGCGAGCGAGCGTTCGCCGCACTATGCCGAGGGCCGGCTCGGCTGGGGCACGGCACTGGCACTCGAAGCCCAGCGCACCAGCGACCCGTGGCACCGGCGTGAGCTCATGCTGCGCGCCATCGCGCAGTTCGCGGCCGTGGATGCCGGCGAGCCCGAACATCCCTACGCGCTCTACAATCGCGTGCACTTGCTCGCCGAAGTCGGCCGCCGCACCGAGGCACTCACGCTGGCGCGTCGTTTTCTGGCAATCGAGCCGTCGGGCGCGTGGGCAGACAAGCTCAAGCGCGAACTCGGGGTCTGAGCTACTCCAGATCCTCGAGCTTCGTGGGTTGCCATGGTTGCTCGTGACGGATCGCGCTGGGGTCTTGGACTCAAGCGGTACCTTCGAGTTGCTTGGAACTCGTGTTCGCCAGTGGGACTGGTCGCGCTGGCGCGGGTGAATCAGGCCTGTTCGCATCTCTACAACCATCTTTGGCATGAGTGCTCATGCCCCCTGCCGTGCGTTGGCCCTTCGCACTGTCACGCTTGTCGCGCATGAACCCCTCCCCGAACACGCGTTCGGCTTCGTACTGATTGTGCGCACGGCAACGCAATCGAGGGTTCGCGACCGTCGAGCCGCCACCTCGCGCGACGGGCGTGATGTGATCAACTCGATCCCTCGCCGGCACCCGCAGCGGCGGCCCGCTGAACTCACGAACGTGCATTGTCCATTGTCGCGCTGCCAGACGGCGCGCCGAACATGCGCGGCGATGGGACGTCGTCCTGCGGCGGGTACCGACCGCGCCGCGCGCGGCTCACGCGGCTTGCTGGTCGCTGCGAAGCGCCGCTTCTCGAGTTTTTCCAGGAGCACGTCCAGCGCGCGGTCGAACACGCCCGCGAGGTCGTTCGTGGCCAGCGCCGGCCCGAGTAACTCCTGCACGCGTCGCAGCTTGTCATGCGTGCTGCGTGCGACGCTGAACTGATACGCCACGCAGTCGGCAGAACGCGGTTCGACACGAGCTCGCGGCACAAGTGGCACCACGACTTCAACCGGCGCCGGCGAGTCCGTTGGGACAGGTCGCGCTGGCGCGGGTGAGTCGGTCGGGCGCCCGTCGCGATCGGCTTCGAATAGCCGAGCGCTCGCAGTCGGAGCGACAGCAGACCCTGATCCGGGATGCTCAGTGATCCGCGTCGGCAACGCCGGCCGCGGAAACCGGCGCGCAAGCCAGTCTCGCAACTGGGACATCGTCTTATGCGCGGCACCATCCACGAGCTTAGTCGCATTGGATGCGTTGAGGAACGTCGCGAGCACCAGGATCGTCGTCAGGTGGATGCGGCCATCTGCGAGCGCGTCGAACAGCACCGGATACGTGCGCGCGATGCGTGCCGCGTTCAGCCGGCGGACGGAGGCGTCCTCGGACAGCCCCAACTCGCGCACACAGTAGTCGTACATCGACGAGTGACCCGCCGCTGCATACAGCCTGCGTTCGTCGATGACTGCCAGATGCGCGAGCAGCGCGCCTTTGGCGGCCCACTCGGCGCGCGCGAACGCCTTCGCTTCCCGCAACAGCACATGATCGAGCCGACCGAACGCCTGTGCGTACAACATGCGTGGACTCCGCCGGGGGCAGAGTGATCACGAGGGCATCCCAAGGCTAGCACGAGCTGTCGCGGGCGCTTCAGGCGCCCGCACAACGCAGAACTCGCCGGAAGACGAGAACTTTCGCGGTTCGAGCGGCGCGATGCAGTCACCGTTCATGCCTGTGCGCACAGCAGCGCTTGTGCTGAGCCGCCTCGGGCTCGCGGTCGTGTCCCACGGAAATGCGTCAAGAGCAAAGTCGTCGGTACGCATGATTGTTCGAGCCGCGCTTGCGAGCCTCTTTCACCACTCGCTGACCGTGCACGCGAATGTTCTTGGGCAGCGCACGCGACGGCCGAGCAGAACGACTCGAGTTCAGCGTCCGAGCGCTACTCCAGGTCTTCGAGCCACTCCTCTGCCCGGGCCTGAGCGCGCGTCATGTCGCGCAGGCGCAGTTGTTCCGCGGCGTAGCTCTTGAGCAACGAACCCACGACGCGTCCGATCAGCCCGCCACGCGGGTGCCCGAACTCCTTGAATGCGATCTTTTCGCGCGCGGGCACACCTCCCAATCTGCGTGCCTCGGCGATGGCGGCTTCCAGCCCGCCGATCTCGTCGACCAGCTTGCGCTCCACGGCGTCCTCGCCCATCCACGGCCGGCCCTGCGCGTAGGCCGCCACTTCGAAGCCGTCGATCTTGCGGCCGTCGTGCACGCGGTCCATGAAGATCTTGTACAGCCGCTTGATCGTGCTGTCCGCGGCGGCCTGATCCTGAACCCGCCAGTCGCGGGCGGGCGACAACCCGCGCATGTAGTCGCCGCGATCGTAGTCCTGCTGGCGCACGCCGAGCTTCTGGTACAAGCCCTCGAACGAGGGCTTCACGAACAACACGCCGATCGAGCCGGTCACGGTGTGCTTGTCGGCGTAGATCTTGTCGGCGTGCACCGACATGAAATAGCCACCGCTCGCCGCCACCGACGCCATCGACACCACGATCGGCTTGCGAGTCTCGCGCTTCAAGCGCTCGAGCGCATGATCCATCAGATACGACGCGCTCGACGAGCCGCCCGGGCTGTCGACGCGCAGCACGAGCGCCTTGATGCCGGGTGACTTGAGCGCGCGCTCGAGCTGCGCGGCGATGGTCTGGTCGCCCATCACGCCGCCTTCCAGCAGGTCATCCCCGCTGCGGCCATCGACAATCGCACCGCTGGCGTAGATCACCGCGATGCGTTGCGGAGTGCTCCACCGGGTGCGCGCTTCGGGCGCTCGGCGCAGGTCCACCAGGCGTGGCTTGCGGCCCAGGCCGGTGAGCCGTCCCAGTTCGGCGAGCGCGTCTTCGCGCCAGCCGACGGAGTCGATCACACCCAGCTTGGCGAGCACGTGCGCGTCGTAGTCCCGGCCATCGAGAATCGGCAACAGCTGTTCAGGCCCGATGCCGCGCGCCGCGGTGATCGATTCCACGAGCAACTGCTGGCGCTGCGTCAGCATGCGCTGGATCACCACCGTGTCGGGCGCCGGCGTG
>JANNWR010000150.1:0-47574 GCA_031408715.1 bacterium | reverse complement strand
GACTCGAGCAGGTCCCGCGGGATGGCCCCACAGTTGATGCTCACGAACGGACCCGTCGCACGACGGCTGCGATAGTGGATCTCGCGGGCGATGAGCTCCTTACCAGTTCCCGAATCACCCTGGATCAGGATCGTGGCTTCGCTGTCCGCGACCTTGTCCACCATCTTGAAGACGCGCACCATCTCCTCGGACGAACCGATGATGGCCTTGTCCTCGTGTCCCTTCTTGAGTTCGCGCTTCAGGAACTGGTTCTCGTTCTTGACCTTGCGCATCTCGAGCGCGTTGCGCACGGCGAGGCGGATCTCGTCGTTCTTGGCGTTCTTGAGCAAGTACTGGAACGCACCCAGGTTCACCGCGTCGATCGCCGACTGCTGCGATGCGTAAGCGGTCATCAGCACGACCGGGATGTTGGCGTCGTGCTTCTTGATGCCTTGCAGCAGCTGGATCCCGTCCATCCCCGGCATCTTGATGTCGCTGATGACGACGTCGAACGGTTCCATGCGGATCTTGTCGAGCGCGTCACGCCCGCTGTTCACGGTCGTGACCTGATAACCTTCCTTCCTGAGGACAATGCCCAGGAACTGGGTCATGCTCTGCTCGTCGTCGACCACCAGGATCTTCTCGGCAGCCATGGACTCACCTCTCTCGGATGTCGGATGCGACGGTGATCACGCGGCCTGCGCCTGAGCCGCCACGAGTACGGGCAACATCACCCGTGCCGTGGTGCCCCGACCGGCCACGCTCTCGAGGGTCAGCACGCCACCGTGACGCTCGACGATCCGTTGTGCGATCGCCAGCCCCAGGCCCGTACCGCCCCGCTTGGTTGTGAAAAATGGTTCGCCAACGCGGCTCAGGTCTTCGGGAACGATCCCGGGACCATCGTCGCGGAACTCCACCGCCACGGAATCCGGACTGCGCGCCACCCACGTCACCGTGAGCGTGCCGCGCTGCCCGAGCGCTTCCATGGCGTTCGCTGCGAGGTTCAACCACACTTGGCGCATCTGTTCGCAGTCGACCGCGACCCGGGCCTCTCCGGGGCCCGGCACGAAATCGATCCGGACTTCTTCACCGCGCCGTGGGTCGTGGCGCAGCGTGCCCACCAGATCGTGCAGATGGTCGTCGAGCGCGACCGGCTCCAACGCCAGGTCGCGTTCACGCGAATAGTTGAGCAGGTCGGTCACAAAACGGTTGAGGCGCGCGGATTCGCGGGCCACCAGGTCCATGAGTTCGGCCGACTCGCCCTCGAGCTTGAGCTCGCGTTGCAGCACTTCGACCGAGCCGCTGATCGGCTTGAGCCCATTGCGCAGCTCGTGCGCGATGCCGGCGGCCAGTGCGCCGACCTCGGCCAGTGTCTCGTTACGGCGCACCCGCCGCTCCATGTCGCGCACGTCTGTCAGGTCCTGGAACACGGCCACGACGCCCGTCATCCGGCCTTCATGCATGAGCACGTTGGTGGAAGCGCCAAGTGGCAGCGAACGGCCCGCAACGCCCAGGACCTCGAGCTCCACGCGAGCCCGGCCCCGGCCACGCTCGCGCGAGTCCTGCACCAGGTCGCGAAGCGCTGCGAGTCGCGCGGGCAGGGCTTCGGCGAGCGGCCGGCCCTGCAACTCCCGCGCGTGCACGCCCAGGACCTGTTCGGCCGCCGGATTCAGGTACCCGACGATCCCATCCGCATCGACCGTGAGCAGCCCCGTGGTGAGATGGCGAAGGATGGCGTCATTGTCGATCCGGACCCGGTCGAGCTCGCGCTCGGTCCGCGCCAGGTCCCCCGCGGTGCGCTGCACACGCTCGCCCAGCACGCCCGCCAGGACGCCGACCGTGGTCAGGAACATCACCATGAGTTCCGGGCGCACCATGGCATCGACATCGGTTCCGAGCGGTCGCGCCAATAGTGGCAACAGCAGGAACCCCGCACAAGCACCCGCCGCCGCCAGGATGCCGCCGGCGACCCGGCCGATCACACCGCCGGCGATGACCACGAGCGCATAGAACAGTACGAACTGGCTGCCCCGGCCACCGGTGTAGGCCGCCAGCCATGTCACGAGCGTCAGATCGACGCCGAGTTGCGCGGCCGTCTGAACCGCCCAGCCCTTCTGCAACCGCCCGCCCAGCATCCATGCCACCGACACTCCCGCCACCGCACCGAAGGCGAGTGCAAGCAGCGCCATCGGCCGCTCGATGACGTCCGGCCGGAGCAGAAGTCCGGACGGCAGTGCGAGCGAGGCGACGATCATGCGCCCGAGCACGAGGTGCCGGAGCGTGCCCCAGCCCGGCAGACGCGACGAGGCCGGGCTCACCGGTGCCGTCGCGGCTCGAGCGGGCGGGGTGGCAAGCACGACCGGCATGTCAGTTGGAACCCGCGACGACGTTGATGAGCTTGAACATCGGCAGGTACATCGCAACCACCATACCGCCGACGATGCCGCCCATGACCACGATCATGACCGGCTCGATGATGGACGTCAGCGTGTCCACGGCCGTATCGACCTCGGCTTCGTAGAACACGGCGATCTTCGTGAGCATCTCGTCCAGCGCCCCTGTCTGCTCGCCGACCGAGATCATCTGGGTGACCATGGGCGGGAACACACCCGACGCCTTGAGCGGTGCGGCCACAGTCTCGCCTTCGCGGATCGAGGCACGTGCACTCATGATCGCCTCGGCGATGACCTTGTTGCCGGCCGTGCGCGCTGTGATCTCGAGCCCGCCAAGGATCGGCACGCCCGAGGCGATGAGCGTTCCCAGCGTGCGCGTGAAGCGCGCCACGGCACCCTTCAGCAGCACGTCGCCAAGGATCGGCATCTTGATCATGAACCCGTCGATGACGCGCATGCCATTCTCGGTGGCGTAGTACCGCTGCAACGCGATCCCCGTGCCGACCATGACGATGAGTGCGGCCCACCACCAGTGCACCAGTACGTCCGACATGATCAGTACGATCTTCGTCGGCAGTGGCAACTCGCCGCCGAAGTCGGTGAACATACGGGCGAACGTCGGGATGATGAAGATGAGCATGAACGCCGTGGCGCCACCGGCCACGGTCAATACGACGGCGGGATACACCATCGCGCTCTGAACCTTGCGCTTGAGGGCGTCGGCCTTCTCGATGTAGGTCGCCAGACGCATGAGGATCTCGTCGAGCACACCACCGGCCTCGCCGGCGGCGACCATGTTCCGGAACAGGTCATCGAAGACGTTCTTGTGCTTGCCGAGCGCATCCGACAACGTCGAACCCGCCTCGACCTCGCGAGTCGTATCGGAGATGACCTTACCGAACGACGGCTTGCTCGCCTGCTTCGCAAGAATGTCCAGACACTGCACGAGCGGCAGACCGGCCGAGATCATGGTCGCGAACTGACGCGTGAAGATCGCCAGGTCCTTCGTCGACACACCCGAACCGCCGAGCTTGGGCATGCCGACGCCCCCGCCCGCTTTTGGACGCAGCGAGGTGACCAGAATGCGCTTCTTCCGCAGGATCTCGAGCGCCTCTTCCTGACGTCCGACCTCGATCTCTCCCGCCTGAGCCTCGCCCGCGAGCGTCCGGCCCTTCCACAGATAGACCGCCATTTGAGTCGTCCTCCGTTAGCCGTGACTCTTCATGAGCCGGTGGCCTGCGAAGGCCGGCTGCCCATGAATCGCTTCGGAGCTGGCACGGCCGGCTCCTCGTAGTGTCATCAACACGACTGCGTCGCCGTCCACGCCAGCTCCTTGCGCTTCACGGCCATCCGACCTTCTCGGCTCACCGTTCATGAACAGTCCCGGCTAGGCCGCCGGCCGCAGGACCTTCTGGAGCATGCCTTCCAGCTCCACTCGGTCGGTGCTGCGGTCCATGGCGTCCTCGGGGGTGAGTGACTTGTCCAGCACAACCTGCATGAGTGCCTGGTTCATCGTCTGCATGCCGTACTTCTGACCGACCTGCATGAGGCTGTAGATCTGATGAACCTTGGCCTCCCGGATGACCGCCTTGATCGCCGGCGTGCACACCAGCACTTCGGAGACCATGACGCGGCCCGTACCGCGACTGCGCGGGATGAGCTGCTGGGTGACCACGCCCTCGAGCGTGAATGCCAGCTGCGTCAGGACCTGTTTCTGCTGATCGGACGGGAACACGTCCACGATGCGGTTGATCGCCTCGTACGTGGAGTTCGTGTGCAGTGTCGCGAACACCAAGTGGCCGGTCTCGGCGATGGTGAGTGCGGCCTCGATGGTCTCGAGGTCGCGCATTTCACCGATCAGGATGATGTCCGGATCCTGGCGCAGGACGTACTTGAGCGCAGTCGGGAACGACGCCGTGTCGGCGCCGATCTCGCGCTGATTGACGATGCACTTCTTGTGATGATGGATGTACTCGACCGGATCCTCGATCGTCATGATGTGCGCCTGACGCGTGGCGTTGATCTTGTCGAGCATGGCCGCCAGCGTCGTCGACTTGCCCGAGCCGGTGGGGCCGGTCACGAGCACAAGGCCCTTCTGGCGGTTCGTGAACTCCTTCACGACCGGCGGCAGCCCGAGCCGCTCCATGGGGATGATGTCGTAGGGAATCTGCCGGATCGCCATCGAGACGACGCCCCGCTGCAGATAGACATTGGCGCGATAGCGCGACAGGCCCTTGACCCCGAAGGAGAAGTCCAGCTCCTTCGTGGTCTCGAAGCGCTTGCGCTGATCGTCCGATAGCACGCTGTACGCCAGCCCGATGCACTTCTCGGGTGTCAGCACCTCGTACTCGGTGGGCGTGATCGCGCCGTCGATGCGCAGCTCGGGAGGCACACCGGCCGTGATGTGCAGGTCCGAAGCCTTGCGCTGGACCATGTCCTCGAGCAGCTGCCGCAGCGTCAGTTCTGCCATGTTCTCCCTCGAATCCGTGAAGTGAGGCGTGGCCTACAGCTTGTCGGCCGCGGTCTCCTTGAGGACTTCTTCCACGGAGGTGATCCCCCGCTTGAGTTTCTGCAAAGCATCGCGCCGGAGCGTCAGCATCCCGCCCTGGATCGCCGTGCGTTTGATCTCGATCGCCGAAGCGCGCTGCAGGATGAGCTCGCGCAGTGCCGGCGTGATGGTCATGACCTCGTAGACACCGGCGCGTCCACGGGTGCCGGTGTTGCCGCATTCGACGCAGCCCGCACCTTCCATGACCGTCGCGCCTTCGAGCTCCTTGCGGTCCAGCTGCAACTCGTCCAGAACCTCGTCGGTGAGCTGAGCGGGGTGCTTGCAGGCATTGCACACCTTGCGCACCAGCCGCTGGGCGAGGATCAGATTCAGGGACGAGGCCACCAGGAATGGCTCGATGCCCATGTCGATGAGACGGCCGATCGCGCTCGGGGCGTCATTGGTATGCAGCGTCGACAGCACCAGGTGACCCGTCAGTGCGGCCTTGGTGGCGATCGAGGCGGTGTCGATATCGCGGATCTCACCGACCATGATGATGTTCGGGTCCTGGCGAAGGAACGCCTTCAGCGCCGCTGAGAACGACAGTCCGACCGAGTCGTTGACCAGCACCTGGTTGATGCCATCGAGGTTGTACTCGACCGGATCCTCGGCGGTCATGACGTTCACGGTGGGTGTGTTGACGCGAGACAGGGCCGAATACAGGGTCGTCGTCTTGCCCGAGCCAGTCGGGCCGGTGACCAGCACCATCCCGTACGGATTCAGGATCGCAGCTAGGAACTCCTTCATGCTCGCCGGTTCGAATCCGAGCTTCTCGAGGTCGACGTTCAGGTTCGCCTTGTCGAGGATACGCATGACGATCTTCTCGCCGAAGATCGTGGGCAGCGCACTGACGCGCAGATCGATGGTCCGGTTCAGCACCTTGATCTTGATGCGGCCATCCTGCGGAATACGACGCTCGGCGATATCGAGATCCGCCATGATCTTGAGACGGGACGTGATGGCGGCCTTGAACTTGTAGGGCGGCGCCATCATCTCCTGCATCGCGCCGTCGATACGGAAACGCACGCGCATGGTCTTCTCGTACGGCTCGATGTGGATATCCGAAGCGCCCTTGCGCACGGCATCGGCGATGAGCGAGTTGACCAATTTGACGATGGGGGCCTCGTCCATCAGGCCGACGCCGTCGTTCTCCGGACTCTCCTCCTCTTCGACGACCGAGAGGTCGTCCTCGAAACCCTTCATGACGTCGGCCATCGTGCCGGCCGAGTCATAGGCGCGGTCGAGCGCCTTCTTGATCGCCGCCTCGGAGCCGACGCGCGGCTCGACGTCGTATCCGGTGATGAACTTGATGTCGTCGAGCGCAAAGATGTTCGAAGGGTTCGCCATCGCCACGAGCAGCTTGCGGCCGCTCTTGGAGACGGGCAGCGCCATGAACTTGATCGCGACATCTCCTGGCAGCAGCCGCGTCAGCGCCGGATCGGGCTCGAAGTTCTTGAGATCGATCGACGGGCAACCGAACAGCTTCGACAGGAACTCCAGTAGTTGCTCTTCGGTGATCGCACCGATCTTGACGAGGTTGCCCGTGAGCGTGCCACCAGCGGTCTTCTGCTGGAGTGCCGCCTTCGTGAGGGCTGCCTCGTCGACGATGTGCGCCTGGAGCAGTTTCTGGCTGAGGTCTTCGACCACTTTAGATCCCCGGACCGTGATGAACCCCGGAAGGAATGGGCAAGGCACCGGACGTTCGTGCCGGACCGAGCCCATCGCGAGCGGTTGCGAAGCACCGTCGAGCAGGCAATGGCCATGCCTTGCAGACGGCAAGCCGTGAAGCACGCCAGCTGCATGCGCGGTTCTGGCTCGACCTCGTTATCGGGCGGCGGCGTTGCGACCTTGAAGTGAATTACGCAACCCCTGCGCATTCTGCGTCGTGCCGAGTGCCCGCTGGACCCATGCAGCACGCACGCTCACGGGGTTCTGTCCGCGGTCGCACGCACGGCCGGGCGCAGCCGCTCCAGCAATCGCGGTCCGATCCCGGGCACCGATAGCAACTCGTCGATGTTGCGAAACCGGCCGTGACGGCGCCGGTGCTCGACGATCCGTCCGGCCAGCACCGGCCCGATGCCGGGAAGCTGATCGAGTTCGGCGACGCCGGCCGTGTTGAGATCGAGGATGGGCGCCGGGGCCGCCGCAGAGGTTGGATCCGGGTGCGAGGCCGCATCCGGCGTACCGATCGTGTCGGCGCTCGCTGTGCCGGCGAACTCCGGCGTGAATCGCGGCGTGTGCGCACGCCACAGATCGTGGGCGGTCCCCAACAGGAGGAGCAATGCCAGCAGCCGTGCGCCACGCCGCTCGGCCTCGGTCAGATCCGGCAGCCAGTCCGGCGTCCAGTCGCGCATCCAGCAGCTCCCGCAGGGGCGGTGCATACCAGGCGGGGGCCCAGGATCGTCATATCACCACGGCCGCGCGCTTCAGTTCGGCGATGAACTCAGTTGAAGAACGGCCAGGCGAGTTCCAGACGATATTGCCGGCCCGCCCCCAGTGCTGGCGTGCCCGGGAAGTCGCTACTCACGTCCGACCAGGCTTGCGGGTGGAGCCTGTCCTCGAGTTCGTGCGCGCGGAACGCCAGCCGTGCATCCCCCAGCGTGATCGCCAGCGTGCCGCCATATGTCGCATAGCCCGCGAGTGGCCGTGGCCGGACGAAGTATTCCGGCAGGGATTCATTCTCACGCTCCCCCACCCACGCGGCCTCGAGTCGCAGCGTCACGCCCAGATCGCCGGAGAACGCATGGAAACCGCCCTCCACGCCGCCACGTGCGCCAACGGCCGGATCGGGCTGCGACGTCTGGCCGCCCAGAGGTCGGATGCGCACGAAACCGGATCCGTCCACACCGAACGAGCCGCGACGCGAGCCCAAGGCCAGTGTGAGCTGGGCATCCCCGACACGCACGGGCTCGGGTGTCCAGCCGTAGCGCAGCGACAGCTCGCGGATCGGCCAGCGTTGCAACAGCGCGCGCGAGCCGGTCGACGAGGTGAGCACGCCAAGCTCGGCCCATTGGCGCTCGCTCTTGCCCTTGCTCACACTCACCCCTCCCACCCAGCTGTCCTGGACGAACGGCTGCACGCCGGGCCCGAGGTCCGACCACACCGGGCTCACGAACCTCCCCCCATGCAGGCGCAACTCGCCATCTCCACGCCGCCAGCGCATGACGGCCGACGGCGCGATCTGGACGCGCTCTCGGCGCACGGCCGCGGAGGACTGCGCGCCTGCGCCGAGCTGCAGTTCGAGCGCCGCACCGGCCAACGGACGTTGCGTGCGCGCTGCCAGCCAGACGCTGCGCTGTTTCCAATCGACTGGGAACGGCGAGTTGAAGAAGTCTCCGAACCGCTCGACCTGGGCCTGGACGAGTTCGAGCCGGACCCCGGTCGTGCGGCCGGCGGGCCCGCGCTCTGCCGATAGCTCGAAGGTGTTCTGCTGTCCCTCGCGCTCGGAGAACAGGAACAGCGTGTCGCGGAAAGCTGCGGACTGAGACTGATAGGACTCACTGCGGTCGCGCGCACGGCTCAGCGTCGCATGGACGCGCTGCTGCTCATGTTCCCAGCCCCAGGCCAGCGCACCACTCTGGCTGTGCCCCGCCTCTTCGAAGCCCGTCCACGGTGGCAGGAAGGGCGAGAGCCCAGAGGGCTTCTCGACCCGGCGCGTGGTGTTGGCTGCGCCACGCTGCGAGAACACGGCGGACCACGTCTGCCGGCCGCGCTGACTGCCGAGGTCGAGGAACCAGACGTGCTGGCCGCTGCGGCCCAACAAGCCCGTCCCATCGCGCGACTCCTCGAGCGCTCCACCACGCAACCAACCCGTCGACGAGCCGCGCTGGAGCAACAACCCGTTCCGATCCACGCCCGACCCGCCATTCACATACGTGAACGCCGCGCGGGGCTTGCCCTCGCGGCGCGGTACGGCGTGCACGCGCAACTGCACGAGCGAGGACGAGAACCCCTGCCAGCCCGCGTCCTCACCGATCACCACCGAGCTCGAGTCGTACCAGGCCAGCGGGGCGCGGATCGCGTCGATCCCGGGCCAGGGCGCCTGGGCCGGCAGGAGGCCGTCCCGGAGCGCGACGCCGCCACGAACCAGGCCCAGGTACGCGAACGGCAGACCGTTGCCCATGTGCACATCATCGACGAATCCCGGCATGCCGGGCGCGGCCCACCATTCGGGCAACGATATCACCGACAGTGAAGTCGGCGGTCCCGCGGACGTGGCCGGAGTGGCGAAGGTCAGTGCGACCAGAGCGGCGGCGACGCAGGCGCGGTCAGCGAGCCAGCAAGGGCGTCGGATGGGCGGGCACTCCCAGGGGCGAGTGAACGGACGGGGATGCCACAAGATAAGGAGCCCTGCGCACGGCCGTCAAAGACCGGCCCGTGGCGCTCGCGGTCAGTGGTGAGCGGACCCCATGGCGCGCGCGCGCAGGTCCTGAAGTGTGCGCTCGGGCACCGGCATGTCACCGAGCCCTGCTCCACGATGCGGACCGTGGAAATCGGAGCCACCCGATGGCACCAGCCCCAGTGCCTTCGCGGTCTCATACCAGCGCTTCTGGGCTGCCATCCCGTGCTGCGGATGCCAGACCTCGATGCCACCGAGGCCCGCCTCGCACAATTGTTCGACGATGCGAGTCGTGAGCACTCCCGGGTGGGCCAGCACCGCCACTCCCCCGGCTTCGCGGATGACGCGGATCGCCTCGGCCGAGGGGAACTCGGGACGCGGCACGAAGGCCTCCCCGCGCAGTCCCAAGTACTTCTGGAACGCCTGTTCCATGGTCGACACGTGGCCCGCTCGCAACAGCGCGTGCGCCACGTGCGGCCGGCCCACGACACCGGGCTCGGCCGAAGCGAGTACTTCATCGGCAGAGACCGGCACGCCGAGTTGGGCGAGCCGTTCGATGATGGCGAGCGCGCGCAGTCGCCGCTCCTCGCGGAACCGCACCAACCGTTCTCGCAGCGCCTCGGAGGCGGGGTCGAAGAAGTACCCGAGGATGTGCAGGTCGTGCCCCTCGAGAGCGGAGGAGATCTCGATCCCGGCGACGACATCGAGCCGATCACCCGCCGCTTGAAAGGCTGGCGCGATGCCCTCGACCGAATCATGGTCGGTGACGGCCAGTACGTCGACATCGCGATCGATCGCCAGCTCGACGAGTGCACCGGGCGACAACATCCCATCGCTGAAATGCGTGTGCGCGTGCAGTTCGAGCCGGCGCCCGCCCGGATGCGGGGGCCGCGACGCCGTCATGCGGCCTTCCCGAAGGCGCTCCGCCACTGCGCGAGGCGCTCGAGGACATCCGGCCGGCCGGGGTAATGCGCGTCGGCGATCTCGAGTTGCTGGATCGCGCTGGCCAGGTCACCCTGCGCCGCGAGACAGAGCGCGAGCTGGTAGCGCAACTCGGCTTCGCCAGCCCCATCGAGCGATCCCGTCGTGAGCGCAGCCTGGAACTCGGCCGTGGCCTCATCGTATGCGCCGGTCTCGGTCAGGCAGCGGCCGATCATCTCGCGTGAACGGCCCGACAGGCGCGGCTCACGCTCCGAGATCCGGAACGAGGCGATCGCTTGCTCGTGCAGTCCCATCTCGCGGTAGGCCATGCCGAGATCGTAGTGCCCCTGGGAATCCCCTTCGAGCTGGGACTCGACGCCGCGCTGGAACTCGCTCAGCAGGCCCGAGAGATCGAACGTCACCGACTGCCCGCGCCCCAGCGCGACCTCGACGCGGCCCGCTTCCATCGTGGGCGGTGCGACGGGCGGCGGCGTCATCGGCAGGACATTGTCGGGTGCCTGTCCGTCCATCCGCAGCAACCGGCGCCGCGCGGTCTCGTGCGCCGCATCGATGGCAACGGAATGTTCGAACCAACGGCGCGCCTCGGCATCATGACCGTCATTGAGCGCGCGGTCGCCGAGTTCGCAGGCGACTTGTGCGCCTTCGGTGCGATCGCCACGCTGCTCACAGTTCGCAAGCCACAGCTTCATGACTTCGAGCGGTGCCTGCGCGCCGCGACCCAGGCTGCGGAAGATCGTGGCGGCGCTGTCCAGGCGGCCGAGCTTCTCATACGTGACTGCGGCCTCCACGAGCGCGGCCGATGCCTTCTCGCGATTCCCGGCCCGGAACTCCTCCTGAGCGCGTTGCAGCAGGTTCTCGACCAGCGACACCCCTTCGAGCAGTCCTTCCGGGCGGTGGGCGATGGCCGACGGCGTCGGATGCGCGACCTGCGCGCGCACCGGAAGTGGCAGCGGTGTGACGTTCGAGGGCAGTGCACCCTCGACCTCATGCACGGCATCCTCGTAGGCCGGAGCCTCGGAGGCTTCGATCTCGTAGACGCCTTCCTCGTGCGCGACGAAGTCGCCGTCCACCATGGAGTCGTTCGAAGTGCCCTGGACTTCGCCGCCGGAGTTCGAAACCGGCGCCACGGGCGTCACCGGCCGCAACCCGTCGGGCACCGGCGGTGTCGCGACGAGCTCGACCGGCGCGGATGGCGGCGCGAAACGCGGCGCGCGTTCGAAGATCGCGGATTCGGCACGGGCAGCCGGGGCGGGCATGGCGGGCCTCGGATGCACTCCCGCCGCCGCTCCGCTCGTGGCAGCTTCCGACCGATCCTTCGCGACTTCGTGCCGCACCGGGGCGGACGCCAGCGACGTCTGCTCGAGTTGCATGCCGCCGTTCTCCGGCGCGGACGTGCTCGCCAGGGAGTCGGTGGCAGTGGGATCGAGAGTCATGGCCGCGGGCTCCAGCGACAACGCCGGCATGCCACCGCTCGGTGGACTGGCCGGCGCGGAAACGGCGGTCACGGGTACCGCGTGCACCCGGCCCGGCTGCAACTCATCAGCCTTGGCCTGGCAGCGGCGCGCGTCCTCCGCCTGTCCGCGGGTCGTCCAATGCCCCGCGGCCTCATACCAGATGGCGGCGGCCGTGCTGTCCTTCCCTTCGAGCGTGAGCACTTCCGCCAACTGCTCGAGCAGGCGGACATTCTCCTGGCCGTTGTCGAATGCCTTGCGCAGCGCGACCACCGCTTCGGTGGTGTTGTTCGTGCGCACCATGTGTTCCGCGTACTGCGAGAAGTAGATCGAGGCTTCGCTCGTCAGGCCGTCCAAGGCATGCAGCTCGGCCAGGTGCTTGAGCACGAGCGCCTGGGACAGCGACAAGCGCATCATCTTCTTGCACACGGCGATCGCATTCTTGTACAGCGAAGCGCTCTCGTAGGCGGAGACCGCATTCAGGTAGCGCTCAGCCGCATGCGGCTGATCGCCCTTCTTGTACAGAAGGTCGGCCAGCAGCACGAAGTTGTACGGGTCCGACTCCGGAGTCTCGACGAGCTTCTCGTACTCACGGAGCGCGCCGTCCAGATCACCATTCTGGACCGCTCGCTGAGCCCGACGCTTGATCTCGATCGCCTTTTCCAAGTTGGCTGGCCTCTCCCGGCCTGTCCCCGGACTGCGGGGCATCCCTGGGTTCAAGCGTTCATGGCGGCTTGCACCGCCGCCGTGCAACGATCCGCAGCGGAGCTCAACTCCGTGCGGACCGACTCGGCCTGCGAAGATACATGGTCCTTATCGGCAGAGGCCGGCAGCGACTTCAGGTTGATATGGACATTGAGCAGCGCGCCCTCTCCGGCGGCCCTCGCGAGCAATCCGGCAACTCCGGCGTCCGAGCACGCGTTCACATTTCCCTGACCTGCCGCTGTCGCCGCGAGCGCCGCCACGCGGGCACAGGCTCGCGCGGTCTCGAGCGGCACGCGGCACGCTTCCAGGTCGGCCGCCGCCATCGCCGTCGCGCGCTCGCCCAGTTCAGCGGGCGACGACTGCGGCAGACGCCGCGCCTTGAGCACCTGTTCGAAGGCCTCACTGTCGCGCCGGCCCAGGGCCATGAGCTCACGGCGCAGCGACTCGGACTCGCGCTTGAGCTCCGTCATCGCTCCCTCGGCCGAGGCGTATTTTTTCTTACCCAGCGTCAGATTCGCCACCATGGTCGCCAGGCAGGTGGCGAGTGAGCCGACGAACGCCGCCACGGTGCCGCCGCCGGGCGTCGGGGTCGCGCCCGCGACCTGGTCGAAGAAGCTACCGATCGGCACCGCCTCGGTGAGCGGTGGGGTACGCAGCCGCAACTCCAGCACCTGATCGCGCTGGAAGCCCTCGAGCTGCAGCCCGTGTTCGGCCGCGGCTAGCAATGCGGCTTCCGGCACCAGCCCCACCACCTCGCACCCGCTGATCGCCGCACCGTGCCGGGCGGCCTCGTCGCGCACCAGCGCCAGCACCCGGTGGATCGGGGTGGCCTCGACATTCACGAGATTCATGCTGACCTGTGCGCGCCGGCCGTTCTCGATGCTGAACCCGAGCGCGCGCACGTTCTTCAGGCCGCCCGACTGCTCGCGGATCGCGGCCGCCACAGCCTTGGCGACGCGGATGTCCGGTGTGTTGAGGTTCGCATTGAACGCCACAAGGAAGCGCCGCGCGCCGATGGCCGTGGCGCCGGCCGTGGCATGGATCTTCTCGGGCCCGAAGTCGGGCTTGCGAGCCGGGTCCTTGCCGATGGCGTCGCGCAAGCCCTCGAACTCGCCACGCCGCACGTCGGCGAGGCTGGTGCGCGCCGGCGTGCTCGCAGCAGCCTCATAGAGGAACACGGGAATCGAGAGTTCGCGCCCGACCCGCTCACCCAACTGGCGTGCCAACTCCGCGCAGTCGTCCAGGGTGACGCCTTCCACCGGCACGAACGGCACCACGTCGGTGGCACCCATGCGCGGATGCTGGCCGGTATGCTGGTTCAGGTCGATGAGCTGCGAACTCTTCTCGATGGCGCGGAACGCCGCCTCGACCACCGGGCCCGGCTCGCCCGCGAACGTCACCACCGAGCGGTTGTGGTCCGGATCCATCTCGCGGTCGAGCAGGGTCACACCGGGCACCGCGGCGATGGCATCCAGGATCTGGTCCACCACCTCGCGGCGACGGCCTTCGGAGAAGTTGGGAACGCATTCGACCAAACGGGGCATCGCTGAAGATCTCCTGATGACGACGTGACGGCAATCGCTGCCGCCGAAGTGTCCATGCCGCCCTGTGGATCACGGGCTCACCGGCATGCTAACCCGGCACTCCGGACCGCGGCCAACCCGTGCGTCCCCCGTGAGGGAGCGCTCGCGTGGCATGCCGCGGTCGGGAGGCTCGGGCCCTCCCAGCACAACCGAACGCGCACCCGCATGGCTGCATGCCCGCGCCGCGAGCCGGGACCGGCGAGCTGCCTGCTAGGGCCAGACACGCCGTTCGACGGCCGGCAATGCCAGGTCGGCGCCGCGCATGAAGACGGTGTCGGGACGGACCGCGGGCATCCAGTAGGGCAGCTCCTCCAGTGAGTCGCACTCCCACTGCACGGCATCGCCCCAGGCGCCCGGATTCAGGTGCCCGACCTCGGCTTCGGCGCCCAGAGCTTTGGCGGCATTCCACGTGATGGCCAGCAGCAGTTCGTTGGCGTCGAAGCCGCACAGCCTGCCCGCAAGTGTCGCGCATTC
This sequence comes from bacterium, assembly GCA_031408715.1. GTDB lineage: Bacteria > Eisenbacteria > RBG-16-71-46 > RBG-16-71-46 > RBG-16-71-46 > JAIOPA01. The sequence continues at coordinate 33,160 of JANNWR010000150.1, read as the reverse complement.
CATGAGCGACTGCGCGGGCGCGGTGCCGGGATTGAAGTCGGTGGCGATGGCGACGCGCGCCCCACTGCGTCGCACCATCGCGGCCTCGGGCAACGGCAATCGCAGGGTGAGGGCCGCCGCGGGCAGCAACACGCCCACCGTGCCGGCGTCGCTGAGCGCGCGCCAGTCCTCCTCGAGCGCGCTCTCCAGGTGATCGGCGCTGCGCGCGCCGAGTTCTGCCGCCAGTTGGGCGCCACCGCTGCGCTGGGTCTGCTCCGCGTGCAACTTGATGGCGAAGCCCAGCTCGCACGCGCGCTCGAGCACCGTGCGGCACTCCGCAGAGGTGAAACCGACGGGATCGCAGAACACGTCGATCGCGCTCGCCATGCCGCGGCGATGGATCTCGGGTAGCAGCACGTCGCGGACCTCGGCCACGTACTCCTCGCGCCGGCCCGCGAACTCGTCGGGCAGCGCGTGCAACACCAGCGCGGTGCGATGGACGCGCACCGGCACACGAATGGCAGCTCCCGACATGAGTTCCAGCAAGCGCACCTCGCGCGCACTGGTCAGCCCGTAGCCGCTCTTCACTTCGACCGTGGTGCAACCATTCGCCCGCCAGCGCTCGAGCCGGTTCGCCAGCGTCTTCTCGAGTACTTCTTCCTTCACCGCCAGCGTGGCGCGCACGGTGGATCGGATGCCGCCCCCTTTGGCGGCGATGTCGGCGTAGCTCGCACCGGCGAGCTTCATCTGGAACTCCCCGGCACGGTGCCCGCCGAAGATCATGTGCGTGTGGCAGTCGACCAGGCCCGGCGTGACCAGCTTGCCATTGGCGTTCAATGGCCGCGCATCGGGATGGTGGCGGAACAACTCCGCGGCGGGTCCGACCTCGAGCACGCGGCCATCGCGGAAGACGATCGCGCCCTTCGGGAATCGCAGGATCTCGCGCCCTTCGGCATCCGGGGTCACCACCTCGGATGTGTTGTGCAGGATCAGGTATGCCGTCCGCCCGGCGACAGGCTTGCTCGACGGGTCGTGAGCGGGCCAGTAGGTCATGAGGTCACGTCGTGACGCCGGGAAGCTTCATGCCCGTGGCGCGCGCATGCGCGATGGCTGACTCGTAACCGGCATCGGCGTGGCGCATGACGCCGGTGCCCGGGTCGTTGACCAGAACGCGTGCGAGACGCGCATCGGCATCGGCCGAACCGTCGCACACGATGACCATCCCGGAGTGGATCGAGTTGCCGATACCGACCCCACCACCATGATGTAACGACACCCACGACGCGCCCGAAGCGGTGTTCAAGAGCGCGTTCAGGAGCGGCCAGTCGGCGACGGCATCGCTGCCATCGCGCATCGCCTCGGTCTCGCGATACGGCGAGGCGACCGAACCCGTGTCGAGGTGATCGCGCCCGATGACGATCGGCGCCTTGAGCTTGCCTGCACGCACGAGTTGATTGAACTTGAGCCCGAGACGATGGCGTTCGCCATAGCCCAGCCAGCAGATGCGCGCCGGCAGGCCCTGGAACTGGATGTGCTTCTGCGCGAGCGGGATCCAGCGGTGCAAGCGCGCGTCGTTCGGGAACTCCGCCAGGGCCGCCTCGTCGGTGACGCGGATGTCGTCCGGATCCCCCGACAGCGCCGCCCAGCGGAACGGACCCTTGCCGAGACAGAACAGCGGCCGGATGTACTCGGGCACGAATCCGGGATACGAGAACGCCTGTTCGTGGCTCAGGCCACCCTGTTCGGCCTCGCCGCGCAGGTTGTTGCCATAGTCGAACAGCACGGTGCCGCGATCGCGCATGCCGAGCAGTGCACGCACGTGCGTCGCCATGGACGCGCGTGCGGCGCGGATCACCTCGTCGGGCTTCGTGCGGCGCGCCTCGCTGGCTTGCTCGACCGTCATGCCGGCCGGCACATAGCCGACGAGCGGGTCGTGCGCGCTGGTCTGGTCGGTGGCGGCATCGGGGATCACCCCTTGGGCGAGCAGCGCCGGAATGACCTCGGCGGCGTTGCCCACCAACCCGACCGAGAGCGGACGCTTGGCGGCGATGGCATCGCGGCACCACGCCAGCGCTTCCTCCATCGAATGGGTGACCTTGTCGCAGTACCCGCTCGCCACCCGGCGTTCGGCGCGCGCCGCCTCGACTTCGACCGCCAGGCACACGCCGCCGTTCATGGTCACGGCCAGCGGCTGCGCGCCTCCCATGCCGCCCAGGCCCGCAGTCAGCACCAGCCGGCCCGCGAGCGTGCCGCCGAAGTGGCGTTCCGCACACTCGGCGAACGTCTCGAACGTTCCCTGCACGATGCCCTGCGATCCGATGTAGATCCACGAGCCGGCGGTCATCTGGCCGTACATCATGAGGCCCTTGGCCTCGAGCTCGCGGAAGTGCTCCCACGTGCCCCAGCGCGGCACCAGGTTCGAGTTCGCGATCAACACGCGCGGCGCGTTGGCATGCGTGCGGAACACGCCGACCGGCTTACCGCTCTGCACCAGCAGCGTCTCGTCGTCACCGAGCGCACGCAGCGAGGTCACGATGTTCTCGAAGCACTCCCAGTTGCGCGCCGCCTTGCCGGTGCCGCCGTACACCACGAGGTCCTCGGGGCGCTCGGCCACCGCCGGGTCGAGGTTGTTCATGAGCATTCGCAGCGCTGCTTCCTGCACCCAGCCCCGGCATGAGAGCTCGGTGCCGTGCGCGGCTCGCACCACGCGGGCGGTGGCAGCCGGCGTCACGACGACAGCACCTCTTCGGACAGCTTCTGCGGGCCGGCACTCAGCACCCAGCGCGTCAGTTCCTCGCACGGCCCATGCAGCGGACGGTCGCCTTCTGGCGCGGCCACGACGCGACGCACCGCACCGTAGAGCATCTCGGTGCCCTCGCCCGCCTTCAGCGGCCGGCGGAACTCGAGTGCGCGGCAGCCGCACAACAGTTCCAACGCCACCACGCGCGCGGTGTGGTCGGTGATGTGGCGTGCATAGCGCGCCGCGATGGGTGCCATGCTGACGTGGTCCTCGATGCCGGCACCCGTCGGGATGGAGTCGACGCTGGCGGGATGGGCCAGCATCTTGTTCTCACTCACCAATGCCGCGGCCGTGTACTGCGCGATCATGTAGCCCGACTCCAGCCCGGGCGAATCCGCCAGCGCTTCGGGCAGCCCCGAGACGCGTGAGTCCAGCAGCCGGTCGATGCGCCGCTCGGAGAGCGAAGCGATCTCGGCGACGGCGATCTTGAGGTAGTCCGCAGCCAGAGCGACCGGTTGGGCATGGAACAACCCGGCGGACACCACGTCCCCCGATTCGGGGAACACCAACGGATTGTCGTTCACGGAGTTGAGTTCGATCTCGAGTTGCTGCTCCACGTGCAGGATGGCATCCCACGACGCGCCCATCACCGTCGGCACGCAGCGCAGGCTGTAGGCGTCCTGCACGCGACCGCAGTCCTTGTGCGACTCGACCAGCGTGCTCCCGCGCGAGTACTCGCGCAGCCGGCGTGCCGCTTCGGCGGCACCCCGATACGGGCGCAGCGCCATGACGTCTTCACGCGCGGGCTGAAACGAACCCAGCAGCACCTCGGTGCTCAGTGCGGCCGCGCCCATGGCGGCCTCCCAGACGCGCTCGGCATCGGCACAGGCCAGCGCGGCCCACGCGGTCGAGAACTGCGTGCCGTTGATGAGCGCCAGCCCTTCCTTGGCCTCGAGCGACAGCGGCTGCAGCCCGGCGCCGCGCAACGCCAGTCCCGCCGGCATGCGCTGATCGCCGAGCCAGGCTTCGCCTTCGCCGATCATGACGCACGCCATGTGCGCGAGCGGTGCCAGATCGCCCGAAGCTCCGACCGAGCCCTGCAGTGGCACGACCGGGGTGACGCGGCGCTCGATCATCGCGGCGAGCATCTCGATGACCTCGGGCCGCACGCCGGACACGCCCATCGACAGCGAGTGCGCGCGCAGCAGGAGCATCGCGCGCACGACCTCGCGCGGGCTCGGCGGGCCGACACCGGCGCTGTGCGACCGCAGCAGGTTGAGCTGCAGCGTGCGCACGTCGTCGGCCGCGATGTGCTTGTCCTTCAGCTTTCCGAAGCCGGTGGTGACGCCGTACACCACCCGGCCATCCCGCACCGCGGCATCCACGACGCCGCGGCTGGCCTGCACGCGACGCCGTGCTTCGGCAGGCAGTTCCACGCGAACGTCCCCGCGCGCCACATCGACGATATCGTCCAGCGTCAACCTGCTCACGCCCAGCCGGATCACGGACTCTCCTCCAAGGTCACGCCATCTTCCCGTGCGAGGAACACCGACGCCTCGTGCGCGAGGCCGCGGGGATCCTTCCACAGCTTGGGTTCCACCGGCAGCGCGGCCCGGAACGGACCGCGGTACGACGCGCGCGCCAGCCGCGGATCGCACACCACCAGTACTCCCCGGTCGGTCGCACGCCGGATGAGCCGGCCCACGCCCTGCCGGAACCGCATCACCGCCTCGGGCACGGCATCGTGCCGGAACGGCTCGAGTCCGCGCTCGCGCAACCGCTCGGCGCGGGCCTCGACCACCGGGTCATCGGGCACCGAGAACGGCAATCTCGCCACCACCAGTACTTCCAATGCTTCACCCGGGAAGTCGACACCTTCCCACAGGCTCTGCACACCGAGCAAGACCGCGCCCCGCTCGGCCCGGAAACGCTCCGCGAGCAATCCGGCGGGACCGTCGCGGTCCTGCGCCATGAGTGGCGTGCCCGGCGGCAGCAAGGCCTTCAAGCGCTGGTGCGCCCGGCGCAGCCGCTCGTGCGCGGTGAACAACACGAGCGTATTGCGCCTTGCTGCGCGGGACAGTGCGGCGACCACTTCGGCGATGGCCTCGGCCTCGTCCCCCGGGGCATCGAGGACGAACGCGCGCATCTGCCGGGCCAGGTCGAACGGGCTCGGCACGGTGAGACTGTCGTAGGGGACACCATGCTGCTCACCCAGACCGAGGCGCTCGGCCGCCCAGGTGAAGTCGCCCGCCGCCGAGAGTGTGGCGGAAGTGAGCACGGCCGCGCGCGGGCCTTCGCGCACCAGCCGGCGCGCGTGATCGCCGACCCACACTGGCGCGCCATGCAGCTCCGCGAGATTCGATCGCGGCCCCTGGGAACGCCAGTAAGCCCAGTCACGGTTCGTGGCGTCGGCCAGCACCGCCAGGTCGTCGTGCAGTCCCTGCCAGCGCGCCGACACCGTTTCGAGTTCGGCCTGCAGTTCGTCCGTGGCGTCGCCCTTCGCTTCCGAGACCTGCATCGAGCTCGCCGCGCGCCGGAGGACTTCGGAGTAGGTGCGTGCATGCTCGAGCACGGTCTCGAGCGTCTGCAGTTCGCGGCCCACCAGTTGCTCGGTACCCTGATGACGCAGCCGGCGGCCATACGGGCCGTCTCCGGGCGTCTGGGCGACGGCCATGCGCGCGAACAGCGCGTCGGCATCCGTCCGCAGGTCGTCCGCACGTCCCGACAGTCGCTCGAGATCCGCGAACAGGCGCTCGCGCGCCGGCGTGCTGTCCAACAGCGGGAGCGCGAACGTGCGCACGCGCGACAGCAGGCCGCCGCCGCCGCGCCGAGCCGGCACGGCCGCGCCGGTGAGCCGAAGCAGCTCCTCGATCCGATGGCGCGAGGCGGTGCGTTCGAGCTGGCTCGACAGCACGCCTTCCAGACGATGCGCCTCATCGATGATGAGCGCGTCGAACGGCGGCAGCAGCCCGTCGGCGTTGCTGGCGCGCGCCAGCAGCGCATGGTTCACGATCACCAGCTTGGCTTCGGATGCCCGGCGGCGAGCGCGCGCCCAGAAGCACTCGCGCGCGCGCCGGCAGGTTGCGGACGTGCACGCCGACGGGTCGGTCGCGACGCGCGAACGCATGCGGCGGAACGTCTCGCTGTCCGCATGCGAGAAACGATCCAGGTCACCGAACGCATCCGCAGCCGACCAGGCGCGCAGCGCATCGATGATCTCGTTCTCGTCGTCGGTCTCGCCACTCGCCAGGTCCAGCGCACGCGGGCACAGGTAGTTGGCCTTGCCCTTCAACAACGCCACGCCGAGCTTGACATCGAGCGCGGACAACACCGCGGGCAGATCGCGTTCGTAGAGCTGGTCCTGCAGCGAGCGCGTGCAGGTCGCGACCACGACGCGTTCCCCGGTCGCGGCGGCGTGCAGCGCGGCCGGCAGCAGGTAGGCCAGCGACTTGCCGACCCCGGTCGGGGCCTCGGCCATGAGCACGCCACCATGCTCGAGCGTGTGCGCCACCTCGATCGCCAGGGCGCGCTGCCCCGGGCGCTCCTCCCAGTGCGGCCAGTGACGCGACAGCGCACCACCCGGCGCAAAAGCGTGCTCGACGTCTTCAGAGAGTGACATCAGAAGGTGCTCACCAATCGCAAGTGGATGCGGCCGTCATTCAGGCCATGGCCGGGCTCGAGTCCATAGTCGACGTCGACCAACCCGACGCCCGCGCGCAAGCGCAACCCGAACCCGACACCATCACGCGAGCGCCGCGCCGAACGCGCCACACCTGTGGAGTCGAGGTCGCGCTGAGTCATCTCGGCATGGTCCCAGAACAGCACCACGCGCTCGCCGGCAGTACCCGGGAACCAGCGGTACTCGAACTTCCCGAGCAGCACGCGGTCGACCCGGAACTCCTCTTCATCGTGGCCGCGCAGCGTGCTCGCGCCGCCGACTGGCAGCCGCTCGTAGTCGGCGAGCACGCCGTCGCTGGAGAACCGCCCGGCCGCCCAGCCTTCCAGCGCCACGCCGGCGCCACGAGCGGTGGGCCGGTGCCACTCGAAGCGCACGTCTCCCACGCCGGCGCGCGAACGGCGCGAGGCCTGCTCGCCGGCCAGCGGAGAGCGCAAGGTCTCGCGTTTGAACACGCCCGTTCCCGTGACGCGCAGACGCGAACCATGGCGCGGCGACACGAAGTCGTCGCGACCATCGCGCTCATAGCTGAACACCGTGTTCTGCAGGGCCGCATTGACCGCCGCACCGCGTGTCTGCACGACTCGCTCCTGTTCGATGCCCAGCTCGATGCGATCCCCGTCCCCGAGCACATGTCCCGCACGCACTCCCCAGCGCGTTCGCGTGTACGTCGAATCCTGCAGCTCCTGCGCCAGGCTCCCCTCCAACCGGAACGGCAATCCGCCGACGAACGGCTCGACATACCGTACGCGGAAGTCCGACCGGCCACCGCCGCGCGATTGCCAGCCGAGTGCGGCACTGCGTGCGGTACCCAGCAGGTTACCGAGCTCGAGTGAGGCCAGCCCCACAAGCCCTGCGGGTCCCTGCACTCCGACCGCACCCTCGAAGCGGTTGTAGCGCGGCTCCTCGACACGGAACGCCAGCGTGCCGGCTTCCCAGCGCGGACCCGCCTCGAGTCCCGTGAACTCCGCACGCGAGAACACGCCCAACGCCCTGAGCCGCTGGGCCGCCGCTCGCGCCGCGGCGGGATTGTAGGGCAGTCCGCTGAGCCGGCCCAATGCGCGCTCGGCGACGTCCCTGCGCGTGAGCTTCAAGCCGTCGATTCGCACGCTGTCGGCGAGCACGCGCGGTCCCAGGGCACCGGCCATGCGCACGTTCACCCGGCCGGAGTCCGCATCCCAGTCCGACAACGACAGCTGGGCCCAGGCGTGCCCGCGTTCCTCCGCCGCTCGCAGCGCGTCCGCCACACGCGCGGCCCATTGTCCCGGGTCGACCGGGGCGCCCTGCGGCCAGACCAGCAGCGTCGCGAGCAGGCCTGAGTCTGCGCGTGGCACGTCGAACGACGACCGGCCCCAGTGATAACGCGTGCCCGCTTCGACGTTCAGCGTGAGCACGTTGGCTTCGCGGTTCCACTCCGCACCCACGCGGCCGTCCAGCCAGCCGGCCGACTGCAGCCGCGAGCCCGCACGATCCAGCGCTTGCGCCAGTGCGGTGCTGTCGGCCGGAGCACGCAGGGTCGCGGCGAAAAACGCATCGACTTCGCGCGACGGCAGCGGCCAGCCGGACGCCCGCAGGCGCGCCGCGGGCGCGCCCCAACTCGACGACGCCAGCAACAGCAGCGCGACCGCTGTGCGCACGACGCGGCCGCGCGCCGTGACCGCCCAGCCATTCGGATGGGACCGCGTGCGGGTGAGCGCACCACTGCCATTCGAGTACGCGCGCCTCATCAGAAGAACGCTCTCACTTCTGCCCGGCCCGTCACCACCGTGCGCTTGCCGGGGCGTTCGCGCACGCCGGCGTCCAGATTGAACGTCGTGGTCTCGTGCACGCGATAGTTGAAGCGCGCCGTGCCATCCCAGCGCGCCGCGCCGGCGGCCTCCGCACTGGGCAGCAGTCCCAGCGCGGGCGCTCCGCCCACGAATGCCCGGCGCAGCGACAGTTCGGCGCGTCCGGCCTTGCCCACGCCCACGCCGACATCGGGACCCAGGCGGAGCGTGCGTGTGCCCTCGAACGCCCCCTGGAGTTTCGACCACGACGCCTCGGCCACGCTGGCGACACGCAGGTCGGCGCTCGGCTGCCACACCCATTGCGCGTTGCCGCCCTGTTCGACCAGTGTGCGCGTGAAGCTGGCACCCGCTGCGAATGCCTGCACCGCACTCTGCCATTGCACGCGGGCCTCGGCTTCCGCACTCGTCGTGTTACCGGGGCGAGCGCGCCAGCGCAACGACCCCGAGCGCTGGTCCGTGGTCTGCCCGAAGTTCTCGAACGTGCGGTCCGCACTCACCCGGCGCTCGGCGCGCGCTCTCACCGCGATGCTTCGCGAGCCCGGCGCGAGCTCGGCCTCGAGTCGTTGCAGGATGAGCCCGCGCGCGAGCGCGCCATCGACCAGCGCCAGCCCGGTCGACAGGAACACGTCCGAGAGCCGCCCCGATCCACGCCGGCGCGCCTCATCCTCGAGCGTGAACTCCACGCGCGAACCCCGCCAGGCCTCGGAGCTGCCGAACCGCCAGGCCGCACGCGCACTGGTCGCCGTGCGCGCGAAGCGCTCGAGATCCGGACTCACCACCAGGACCAGGTCGTAGTCGCCGGTCCCGACGAAGTTGCCCGTGGCGTCATAGCCCCCGCGCCCGGCGCCCACGAAGCGCAGCGTGCGCACCCGGCGATTCTCGGCTTCGCCGGTGCGTTCCACCTGGAGTGAGCCGGTCAAGCCCGCCGGCACCCACTCGGCGCGCAGGCGCGTGCTCGCCAGGTCCTGTCGCACGAGAGCACCCGTGGTCTCATCGCGCGTGTCGCGCCGTTGCGCGGTCACCACCGCACCGATCGGCGCAGCCGTCGCGGTCTCCAGTTCGCCCCGCCACGTGCGTGCGCGCGTGCTCGCCCGCGTGCGGCCGCTCTCGCGAACATCGCTGCGCACACCGCTGCCGAACAGCATCCGCCACGGCAGCCGCTCCCCGCTCGCCAGTTCGGCGTCCACGGACCGCGCGCGGTCCACGCTGTTGGCGCTGTCTCCCGGCACCGTTCGGCGGTCGCTCTCTGCGCGGACCGTCGGTGCCAACCATCCGGCATGCCAGCGCAACTCGCCGTTGGCGCGCCGGCGCCCGCCGTCCGCGAACAGCCGCGTGCTCGTGCGGCCGTCCGCCGCCAGCAGTACTCCGCGCGCACTCCACGCGCCTTGCGTCCAACGCGCATCGCCACGCCGGCGCAGGCCACTGTAGCCATCGGGAGTCGACAGCCGGCTCAGTTCACCGCGCAGTTCCCGCCCCTCGCCAGGCTGCCACCACAGACTGGACTCGGCGCGGCGCTGATGCTCGAGGTCCGCGCCTGCGGTCAAGCCCCAGTCCTCCTCGGCGAACGCACGTTCGAGCCGCGAGAACGGCGTGAAGCGCTGGTCGATCGCGCGCCATGCGGCGTCGGCGCCGACACGCCCGGGCAGGCCGCGCAGGGTTCCCGCCAGCGACAGCTTCACGCGCCCCGCCGCTCCCGCATCATCGCCGTTGTCGCGCACCGAGAGCGTGTTGCGATCGAAGCGCGACAGTGCGCCTTCGGCCTCGAACCGCACCGCGCCCGCCTGCACGCTCGCTCCCGCCGAACCGAGTTGGTGTGTCTCCGGCGATGCGAGTGCACGCCCGATGCTGTTGACGCCCGCGAGCGGCCCCACGTACCGCTGGATCGTGCGGCCGCCCACGACGCTCGAGTCGGCGTAGTCCCCGCGACCCGCGCCGACGCGTGCGAACCGGACCGCGAACTCTCCCGAGTCGAGGCCCGCGAACACAAAACGCAGAGTGCCCGCGACACGGACGGTGTCGTAGTCGCCGCCGCCCGCGCTCACACCCGGGCCGAGTGCCAGGGAGTCGCCCGCACGCGCCAGCGCACTGCGGTCGTCGGCATCGAATGCTCCCGCGAGCGGGCGGCCCGAGTCGTCCCCTTCACTCAAGCCCTGAACGAACAACGACCACGCTCCCCGGCGCCACTCACTCGAGGCCGCGCTGAGATTGCGGCGGAATCGCGTCAGCGCGTACTGGTACTCGACCGTGATGCGGGACGCCGAGGAGATCGGCCGCCGGTTCGAGAACGTCAGCCGTGCACGCTCGTAGTCGATGGCATAGTCCGCGCCTTCGCCACGCGTCATGCGATCGCCATCGACCGTGACCTGTTCACTGCCGGCCACCACGGTGATGCCGAGTGCGCCATCGCGGTCGGTCAGTAGATACGGACCCTGCTGCCCGTCGATGCCCTGGAACTGCATGCGCCGGTACTCGCCCTGTGCGCCGGCGGCGGCGGCGCGCAGCGTGACCGCACCCGGGCTCCATTCGCCGCTCACCCCCTGCACACGGCGTTCGAGCCGTGCGAACTCGCCGCGCTGCACCGACAGCGGGATGTCGCCGAGCGCACCTCGTCCATCGCGGGCCTTGAGTTCGACCAGCACGCGATCGATGGACTGCAGATCCTGGGTGGCACCCGCGGCGGACAGCGGCGTGTCGCGATCGGACAGCACACCGGTGAGTTCGACCCCGGGTGCGACATTTCCGCTCACCGACAGATCGAGCGACTGACGCAGGGCGGCGTCCTGTGACGAACCGAAGTCCACCGCGATGGTCTTGTTGCCGTTGACTGTGAGGGCCGCGCCCGCGGGTGCGCTCCCGGGATCCCGAGCCGTGGCGGGGCGGGATGCCGCCGCCAGTGGCGCTTCCCGCGGACGAACGCTGTCAGTGGCCGCCACGACCGGAGCCGGACGGAACTCCTGCCGCACGTACTCGAGCGGCGGCGGCGAGAGCAGCCCGCACACCTGAACCCACACGGTCTCCCCCGGCGCCAGGGTGCGGATGAAGCGCACATCGCCACGCAGGCGATCGAGCCGGTAGTCGGTGCCGCGCTGCCACGGGCCGAAGCGCGACCACACCGAGTCGCTGCCCGCCCGGATGAACGTGCGCGGCAACCGCGTCACCGCCGCACCGGTCGCGGGCACGACCGGCATGGTGATGCACGAGCGGTCGCGTTGCGCGGCGGCCGGAGCGATCGCGACCGGCATGACTGCCGGTGCACCGGCTCCGCGCGCCGCGAGCGCGGGGATGTCGAACACCTGCGAACGCCACAGCGCCGATGGCACCACACGCGTGGCCTCCGCGCCAACGCTCGTCGCACCCGCACACAAAAGTGCGATCGCCAGCGCCCGTGTGCGGTCGCCACCGCGCGTCCGTCGCACGGCGTCGCGATGTCGCACGGACTACTCCGCCGCGGGCGAGCTGAGCGTGAAGCGGAGCAGCCGGGCTTCGCCGGCCGCCGCCACCCACAACGCGCCGGTGTCGTCGAACGCCAGTGCGCGCGGAGCAACGATACCGCTTGCGCGCACCAGTTCCCTGCCTTCGCCGTCCAGCAACAGCACCACGCCGGAGCGCTCGGCAGCAACGGCCACTTGCCCAGCCGCCGAGACCGCCAGCGCCAGCCCGCTCTCACCTGCCCCTGCGGACCACACCGGCAGCCAGACGCTGTGCAGGACGCGCCCGCCGCCATCGAGCCATTGCATGCGCGAGCGTCCGGCGAGCGAATCGGCGACCGCGCGCTTGGAGCGGCCACGTGGCCGTTCCACGGTGATGAGTGTGCCGCGCGTATCGACCGCCACGGCGAGCAGACCCGAGAAGCCGCCGGCCCGTCCGCCGAAACCACCGATCTCGCGCTGGTAGGAACCCGCGAAGTCGAACACCAGGATGCGGTCGCGTTCGGCATCGGCCACGTACAGCGCGCCGCCACGGTCGGCCGCCAGGCCCACCGGTGTCACGCGTCCGATACGCTCCTCGAGTACTGCGGCGCTCAGTTCGATCGCCGCGCCGAGCGAACGCAGGTGGTGGTCGTACACCGTGACGCGCCGATTCTCGACATCGAGCACGGCCACGCCGAGCGAGCCCACGCGCGCCAGCGCACCCGGCCGGCGGAACTGGCCGGGCTCGCTGCCGAGCGCCCCGGTCTCATCGAGGCGCTGGCCGTCGTGTTCAAAGCGGACCAGCTTGTGCAATGCCGCGTCGGACATCCACACGCGGCCAAAAGCATCGGACACCACTCCCGCAGGCTCGGCGATCGGCGCGGCCGGCGTACTCGCGACGAAGGTGGTCCGCGTCCATCGTCGCACGCGCATGCTGTCGGCGGCGCGTTCGGCCTGCACGAGCGACGCAGGCGGCGTGTTCTCGAGGATACGCGGACTGCCGGCCGTGGAATCGCGCGCGGGAACCGGCTCGACATCGGCACTGACAGCGCCGTGGGCCGCGCGGGCTTCCGCGCCGCGGACTTCGGGGGCGAGCGCGAGCAACACGGCGAGCATCCATCCCGCAGACATCGCGCGGAGCTCTCGCTGGCTACGCATCCTCGGCAGGCAGGCGCATATCATGAGGGCGCCCGGCGCGCTCAGAAGTTCGTGGTCAATGCAGCGCGGTAGCGCCCCGGCTCGTCGAGGCCGGGGTTCACGTCGAGCCGCCAGCCTTGCGGCCGGGGCGTGGCGTGAGCAGCCTGTCGCGCCGCATGCAGCGCACTCATGAGCCGGTTCGCGATCGCCAGACCGAGTGCGGTGTTCGCGCGCAGCCCGGCTTTCTGTGCGAACTTGCGCTGGCCGCCGTAGCGGCGGAACGACTCTTCGTCGCTCCAGCTCCACGCCAGGTCCCCGCGGATCGAATGCTCGTCGATGTACTGGCGATAGCCGGCGAGATCGGGGTTCGCGGGGTCCGCGAGAAACTGGTTCGCGGCGTCGCGCGTCACCACCAGCAGGTTGTACTCCTCACTACTCGCAAAGGCACCCACGATGCGACGATACTCGTCGTCGCGATCGCGCAGGTCGACACCGGCTTCGAGTCGCGCGGTCAGCAAGTACGACTCGGTGCGATGCACCTGCTGGATCTTGAACGCCGTGAACGCACTCCAGATGCTGGCCTCGGCGAGCAGGAACGCCTTGGCGCTGCCCCGATGGCCCGCCGTCGCCTGCCCCCAGCCCGGGAGTGTCAGCGAGCGCAGCAGCACCCGGGCCCGTTCGGGACCCAGTCCCTCGTTGCTCGGCGCCTGTCGAACCTTGCGCGGCTTCTTGCCCGGCTTGTCCTTCCGGGGCTTCGGTGGGTCGTAGCCGGTGATCGTCCCCGACAGCAGCGATGGCGGCGACAACACGGCGCGCCCCGTGGCGGCGATGGTCAGCTCCGGCGCGAGCGGTTCGAGCGCCAGGCTGTACGCGCTCTCACCGCCGAAGGACGCCAGCGCGTATCCGTCGAAGCAGGTCGCGAGCCGCACGTCGGCGGCGGACGGCGACAGGACGTCGGCAGCACGTGCGGATGGGACCGGCGAAAGCAGCACGGCGACGACAAGCGCGGGGAAAGTGGATCGGACCACGACTAGAACCTCCTCACGAGCGTGGCACGGAGCACGGGCTGGCCGCGGCGCATCCGCGCCCCGAGTTGCAGGTCGATCGTGCGCCGGATCGGCAGGTTGTGGATACGGGCCGCGCGCAGCGCATCGAACGCCGAGACCGCGTGATTCGCCCACAGGGCGATCTCGAGCAATCGGGACTGGCGAAAACGGTCCTGCGACGACTCACGCAGCCCGCGGTACGACTCGTAGGCGACACCGGGATCGGTGCCATCGAAACCCGCGCGATAGGCGGGGTCCGTGGCGAGTGCCTGGTAGAACGACTCCCGGTCGGCCGCCCACAATGCCTCGAGGCGGTCGGCCGCCGAGCCCGAGACCGACTCGTAGCGCGCGAACGACCAGGTCGAGACTGAATCCGTCGGATCGCCCACGAACACCGCGGCCTGCTCACGCAGGTCGTTGCCGCGACGGCGTGTGATCGTACGGCCGACCCAACCCAATGCTTCACCCGCCACGAACAACCAACCACTCCGCTCACCGATGTAGAGCTCGCCGGCACCCGGCAGCGCGGCCGAGAGCGCGAGCGCCAGCCCTTCGGAACGCCAACCCTTGACCTCGACGGTGCGGTAGGTGGAGTCCTCCGACAGCCCCCAGTCGCGTTCGATGGCGCGCTGCGCGAGCCACAACTCCGGCACCTCCTGCGCGCCACGCAGCACATGCGCACCGACGTCGGGCGCGGATGCGCCCCAGACCGAGGGCGCCAGCGCTGACACCAATGTCACTCCAGGCGTGTTCGCGCGCACCGGCCCTGCACCCAGTTGGGCCAGTGCGAGCAGCAGGAACAGGCCCGCGTGACGCATCAGTGCAGGATCCCCAGCGGCAGGCTCTCGGTCCGGGAGCCAGCGGGGCCAGAGAAACGGATGCGCGCCACATAGAGTCCGGCGGGCACGCTCGACGGATCCCATGTCTCGAGGTTCTCGCTGCGCCGGCCGGGTCGCGTGAAGCGCGTGACCTCGTGGCCGGACGAATCCAAAATGCGGAACTCGACGCTCGAATCCTCTGTGAGCGAGTACGCGAACTGGATCGGCTTTCGCCGGGCCGGGTTCGGATACGCCTTGAGCGAACCCGCGAGCAGCGGTCCCGCACTCGGCGCGACCGGTGTGCTGGTCGCCAGCGGCGACAGCAGGCAGGTGCGGCCCGGATCGCCGCCGAGCATCGGCCACGGTGACGAGGGCCCAGAACTCACGAGTCCCGTCGCGTAGGAATACAGACGGCCGAAGCGATCCGGTGCCACGAACTCGAGATTGCCATCCCCCTCGAGATCGGTGGCCACGAACGAACCGGCGCAACCGGAGCCCGTGGCCAGCGGCCAGCCGTCCGGTGCGCGACCACTGCCGTCCAGTGCGGCAAGCACGCCGCTCGCGGTGAGGGCGACCATCTCGGGCCGGCCATCACCGGTCAGGTCGACCGCGATCGGCGGCATCGTGGACCTGAACTCGTCGGCGCTCGCGGCGCGCGGCCAGCCCGGCGAAGGCCGGCCACTGCCGTTCAAGAACAGCAACTGCGAGTGCTGCGTCAGTGCGATCACTTCGGGGAAGCCATCGCCATCGGCGTCACCCGCGGCGAGCCCGGCTACCAATGTGTCTGGAAGTCGCGTGCCCCATCCCGGCAGCGCCTCGGCGTTGTCGGGACAGAACGCCCACACCCGATCGGCATGGTGCACGAAGAACGTCGGAGCATCTGCGCAAGCCGGACTGCTGTTATTCCCAACGCCACCGCTCGCCATGAACAGGAAATCCGGAGCGAAGCCCGTACCACCGACGACACGAGGCCAGCCGAGCAGCGGCGTCATGCTCGTCGTGTTGAAGACCGCCACTTCCCCGTTGGCACTGCCTGCGGCGACACGGCCGGGTGGCAGGGCAATGGGGATCGTCCCTGTGGTGAAGACCGAGAAGCTCCCGCCCCACGCCAGTCGCCCGCGGATGGGACCCGAGAGCGCCGGCGCACTCGTCCCCGCCAGTTGCCCGGCCGGGTCGATGCCGCGCACCCGTCCGTCTTCACAGCCCACGAGGATGCCCCAGCCGTTCACGGCATCCCCGACGATGATCGGAGGCGTGCTGGCCGGCGACAGCAGAGTGACCGGGAATCCGGGAAGATTCGTGCCGTCCGTGAACACCGCCCACACCTTGCCGCCCGCCGCGTCGGTCGCACTGTACCGATACGTGCTCGCCACCACGGCCGCGCGGTTGCCCGGCAGCCCCTTGATGGCCGCGATCTCGGGGCGCGGGCGGTGATCGAGGTGGGCGAAGTCGAGTGTGTCGGCGCCGAGCAGGCCTTTGCCATCGAAGCGCACGCCGAAGATCGCGGCGCTGTCACGCACTGCCGCTTGCCGTGCGAACGACGTGTCGGTGACCACGGTATCGCCGCCGGCCCACACGATGTCCTGCTTGCTGTCGCCGTTCATGTCGAGTGTCAGGAGCGTCGCACCCTCGGGCGGCAGGTTCACGCTCACCGGCCAGCCCGGAGTCTGCCAAGTGCGCGTCACCCGCACGAGCATGGTGTCGCTGGAGTCGTCCAGGAACTCGATGCGCGCGTGCGGCCGCGTGCCCTGATTGGGACGCAGGTTCGGTATCGTGAGGTCGGACAACTCGGGCGCCACGGACGCTTGATACGGATCGAGTTCGCTGCCGAGCAGGAACGGCGAACCGACGTCGCCCAGGTCGTCCAGCGCATCGGCCTCGATGACCTGAAGTCCCAACCGGCGCGGATTCGAATTGAAGCCGAAGTCCGGGTTCACCCGCAACGACGTGGTGAACGGGATCACGCTCTCATCGACGTGCCAGGCCAGCACACCGCCGCCCGGCAGCAGCGCGTCGTATTCCAGCGAGTCCGGCTCACGCGGCCCCAGCACGACGCGCGTCACGCTGTCCTGGAGCAGGCGCACCGCGGCAGCCGGCGACAGGAAACGATTCTCGAGGATGACGTACTCGTCGCTCGACAGGTCGACCTTCACGAAGTCGTTGTGCCGCTGGCTGCCCATGAGCGTGAACGCGGCGGTGTCGGCCGCCCCCGGCTGCCGGTAGTTCAGGAGTCCGGCATCGAGGATGAAGTTGCGTTGGAACGGGTCGATGCTCGGCGGCAGCAATCCGACGGCGAAGATCTCGCCGGTCGAGGACTGCACGCGCGCACCGACCAGGTTGCCACTGTCCATGAGCGACCAATAGCCCACGACCGGCAACGCCGAGTTGATGTCGTAGATGTCGCCGAAGCCGAAGAAGTTGTGGCCGTTCTCGTGCGCGATCACGCCGTTGATCGCCCCGTAGGATTGGTCCTGGTTGATCGTCTCGGGGATGAAAGCGACGCGGTCTATGGGACGTGCGCGATTGACCGAGTCCGGGAAGATGACGCGGTCGGTGTCGTCCACGAACATCGTGAACGACGGGATGTCCTCTTTGGAGTCCGCGCGCAGGTCACTCTGCAGATCGCTGCCGGCGTGGATGATCATGAAGCGGTCGTACTTGTTCCACGGCACGCGATCACCCTTGGCGATCGACTGCGAGTCCGCGGCGAAGAAGGACAGTCGCATCATGTCGACCGCGGCACGGAAGATGCTGTTGCCGAAGCGCCACGGCCCCAGATCGGCCATGTCGGTCAGGTGATAGGCCGAATCCTGCTCGGCGGGCCAGACGTCGATCTCGACGCGGACGCGACCATAAGACTGCGCGTCGAAGTACTTCTCGAGCGCACGCGCATGCGACTGGTAGAACGCAAGATTGTGCGGCGGCCGGTCCACCGGATTGTCGAGCGTGTCCGACGCATCGAGGTTGAAGCGTCCCGTGCCCGACGACAGCGAGCCGCCGCGGTCGGCGAGGAAGTCGATGCGCAGGAACGCCACGCGCACGGTGTCGACCGGGTCGGGCGGCGGCACCCCGTCGGTTGAACCGGTGCGACCGAACGACTCGCGCGTGCCCTTCCCAGCGGCTTGCGGCGGCGTCCAACCCGGGCGGCGCGAAGCCGACAGCCCCGGGCCGACCTTGAACGCCTTGGCGTGCATCTCGGCCTCGAACGCCTTGGACAGCATCTGGCGCTTTCGCCGCGCCTCGAGCACGGCTCGCTCGGCGCTCGACATGGCCACGGCCTTCGGCGACAGGCCCCGCTGCTGCTGGCGGAGCAGCGCTTCGGGCGGGGCGACGGGGCGCACTTCCATGGATCCCACGGAACGCGCTTCGGCCGCACGGGCACTGCGTGCCGGTGCGGCCGGGAGTGAGATCAGGAGTGCGGCGAGAACGGCGAGACGGCGCGCGTTCACGAGCGTGTCAGAAGTGATAACCCAGCGTGAGCTTGGAGACATTGGGGAGTCCGGATCCCTTGGCCTGAGGAATGCTGCCGAAGTCCACTGCCAGCCCCTTCCAACCGAGCCCGAGGCCGTAGGTCAGCCCCTGCAGCTGGCCGAGCGGGTCATGGTAGTACCCCACGCGCCCGGCGATCTGATCGGAATAGCGCATCTCCACACCGCCGTGCAACTGCCAGAACGCGTCGGTGACCAGCGACTGATCGAAGTCTCCGGCAACCAGGACCTTGAAGCCTTCCTTCGAGTAGGCCTCCCACGCGATCCCGGCCTTGATGTTGCGCGACAACGGGCTGCGTTCGTCCTCGTTGATGAACGTGACGCTCGGACCAAGATTCTGCACATTGACGCCGAGGTTCAGGCGCGCAGCGGGGATCCGGTAGAGCCCGGCCACATCGAGCCCGAACGTGGCGCCGACGCCCGACTGCGACTGCGGAGCCAGCTGAATGCGGATGTACTTGAGCGATGCGCCCACCGAGAAGTCCGGCAGCAGCTTCGTACCGTAGTAGAGCGCCGGCGACACTTCGTTCGAGGTGAACGTGCCGGTCGGGTTGCCGAACGGATCGGTGCCCTCACTCGTGCCGTACGACAGGAACACCAGCCCGAGCCCGAACGCGCCCCAGCCGGACGTCGGCTTCACGAACGTGACGTAGTTGTAGTTGACGTCCGTCGCCAGCCCGGGGACCAACTGCGCGTAGGTAAGGTCGACCGCGGACTTGGTGACGAATCCCAGCCCCGCCGGATTCCACCACGTGACGCCCGTGGCGTCGTCAGCGATGGCGACGCCGGCGGCCCCCAGTCCGTTCTGGCGGGCGCCTGGCTGAATATCAAGCGAGCGGCCGGTGCCCTGCGCGAAAGCCGTCGTGGCCAGGGAAAGACCCAGCACGCAGCCCAGCAGGAAGGTGGTGGAAAAACGCATGTTTTGGCTCCTAGGGGGTGGGACTCGACGGGCGCGAGCATGGTACCGGACCGGAGATACTACACCGCATCTTCCTCTCAGGTTCCAGTTTGCGACGTCCCGGCGCAAGCCACCACTTCCTCACGGTGTTCCGCTACGGGCTCAGGACGACGAAGCGCCCTTCAGTGGTCGCCTTCTGGCGGGCGCTGCTCTTACCATCGGCATCGCGGACGCTGACATAAACCTTGTACAGGTAGGTGCCCTGCGCCAATGGGGCACCCTCGTCATCGAGACCGTCCCAAGCCATCTGGATCTGCCCGATCCCACCCATCTGACGCAATGACCGCAACAACTTACCGCTGACGGCGAAGACGCGGATCAGGCAGTTCACCGAATCGCCGGGGGCATCCACGACGAACACTCCACCCGAACCGTTCCCTCCCGAGCGAACCGGGGTCGGGAACAGATACGTCCGCGTCACGCGGAGCGGCGGTGTGTCGACGACCTGGAAGTCGAGCGTGGCCGTGGTCCGGTGCAACCCGGCATCGAACCCCGTGGCCAGGTTGTCGGCGGCGCTCACCTTGAGCGTGTGTGCCCCAGCGGACAATCCCGGCAACTGGAACGTCGCGGTCCCCGACTGGTACGAGTCCGCGGCGTAGCGGAACGACGGCGTCACATCGACGCGCGACGTGGTGTTCTCGTCGAGCGTGACCACGATCGAGTTCTGCAGGGCGTGCCCGGTCGTCATGATGCCGTGCTCGTCGAACAGATCGATGCGGAGCGAGGCATCCGGACGCACGTTCGTGGATCCACCCACGAACGACAGCGTCACGCGCGGCCCCTGAGTGTCACCGCTCGGTGCGGTGCCGGGAGACACCTGCACGCGCAGGTCGCCGACACCGTCGGTGCCGGACTCCGTGCTGGTCGCACCCGAGAAATACGCACGCACGCGACCATAGGCGCCCACCGTGGCATCGAGCGGCACCACGAATCGCCCGGAGAACGTCCCGTTGACCATGGTGACCTCGCCGCGATACATGGGCCCGGCGAAGAAGCGGTATGGCACCGTGGCCTCGGGGGGTTTGCTCGGCGCGCCCAGGTAGGTACAAGCCACCGGGGTCGTGATCAGGGGTGCGGAGTCCTCGATGCGCAGGCTCGCCACCCCGTTCATGGCGAGCGCAGTACCCCCGGGCCGGTCGACCACCTGGCCGCGAAAGCGCACGGTCTGACCGCGGCGCAACTCGGTGAGCGGCTGATCGTTCGCGTCGACCATCGTGATCTCGGACCACATACGCGGCAGGTTGAGTTGCGTGGCGGGGTCACCCAGCAGCTGGAACTTGCGGCTGTTGGACGAGCGCGCGCGCGGCGAGTACTTGGCTGACAACAACGCCGCCGACAGCGGCACATGGTACTGCCCGGCCCCGGGCAGGTGGATGCCGCCGAAGTCCAGGTCACTGCGATCGAATACCGCATCGTAGATGAAGCCGTTCAGCAAGGCGTTGTCCCCGGACAGCGCCAGTTCGGTGGCGGAGATCACCCCGATGCTCCCCCCGCTGGGGGCCATCAACATGCGCTCACCCAGACTCTGCACGGTCGGGTCATTGAACTTACCCACGTCGCACGAAGCGGCGAGCAGGAGCGACAGGCGCTGGCCATTGGCGAGCGAACCGGCGTCGCTGTCCAGGAAGACACCCTCATCGCTCATCTTGAAAGGGCTGCCGTGGCCGACGTAGTTGAACAGGCTCGCACCGCCATCGAGGTCCTTGAGCAGTTGTGCGCGAGCACCCGGCTTGGTCCCCCCGTTGCCACTCGGGAACGTGTGCAGGTAGACGTACTGTCGGTCGATGTGCTGCGGCGTGTGGGTCGTATCCAAGTTGGAGGTCTGGGTCAGGTGGCCCCAGGCGATCTGGTCACAATCATTGCCCTGCGTGTCGTCGTCGGCCATGAGGATCGCAGCGTTGCGGTATTCCCCGAACGGCGCGCTGCGCTCGTAGCCCAGCACCTTGCGCGTCACCACCGCCAACGCCTCGGCGGCGTCATTGGCAGGGATGCGCCCGGTCAGGTAGTCCGGAAGAATGACGAACGGGTCGTCCACGTTCACAGTCCAGTCATCGGTGGCGTACTGGCGCTGGATCTGGAAGTTCGTATCGAAGTTGTTCTCGTAGGTCGGAAGCAGAGAACCCGGTTGCCCTGCCGCCGCACGACCGGTGATGTTCTTGAAGTCGAAGGACGCATCCCCGAGGAACGTCACGTAGAGCGGCCGGCGCGACCAACCGTAGGCGGCGCGCAGGAAGTTGCGCAGCGCGCCGATATCGGTGCGGCCGCCCGAGAACTGGTTGTAGATCACCGACACCGGCACGGCGATCGCCTGGTGCGGAGCCGGCGTCGACAGCAATGGCATGTGCTCACGGCGCCATGTCACCAGCGAGTCCGCTGCCTCGGCGAAGCCGTCGTAGTGGATCACCAGGTAGTCCGCACCGTTCTCGGGGCTGCGCAGATTGCGCAGGATCGCGTTCGCCGGCGTCGGGATGTCGGTCAGGGCACTCGGTGCGAGTAGTGCACTGGAACGCTCGATGATCGAATCCGGCACGACGATGTAGCGATGCGACACGGTCGCGGTGTCGGCGATCGCCAGCGTGATCCCGGAGGCCCCCGCCGTCGGGATCCCACCCGTGAGGCGCACCGGCCGGGTCGGGTCGGTGATGTCGAAGACGTAACTCGGTGGTCGCACGAACGGACCGATCTCGTAGAGCAGCCGTCCTGCACCCGGCCGGGTGCGGAACTCGATGGCGTCGTCGATCGGGACCAGCTTCCGCTCGTAGAACACCTCGATGAACGCGAGCCCGCTGCGGTCGATGCGCCCTCCGCAGCCGGATGATGGCAGCACCGGGATGCTGACGACGACCTGGTTGCCGGTCGTTCGCAGGAATGTCTCGGTGGTATCGAACGTCTGGACACCGCGATCGAAGCCCGTGTTGGTGCCGTCCCATGTCCGGCGCGGGAATACGACGCTGTTGACCGAGACATCGAGCGCGTGGTCTCGCAGCGGGCAGGTGAAGATCGAGTTGCTCGACAGCCCCCACTGGCGCAAACGGAACTGCGCTGGCTGGCTCACGTCAGCATCGGCCAGATCGAAGGTCGGCCGGAAGTCCTTGCCGGCAGTGAGGCTGAACCAGAACCACTTCTCCCATGCCAGCGTGCTGTTCACGGGTGCCGCGTCCGGCCAGTACTCGTTGTCCTGTTCGAGGTGGATGCGCCCCGGGACGCTGAGCACCGGGGTCTCCGAGCCGTCCGGCCCGACGTCACGTGTGTTGCCCGCGTCGAAGCCGATGCGTTGGATCGGGAGCGGCGGCGCCAGCGGCTGCGTGTCGTCGACCAGTGTCAGGTAGTAGTAGCTGTTGAGCTCGTAGAGATTGTCGACATAGTTGGTGTCGGGGAGCGCGGCATCCATGTCGCTCTCCCAGCCGTTCGGACCTTGCGCGAAGAAGTACACCGCGTCGTTGTTGCTGGAGAACAGCTCATCGGGAGGTCCATCGATCTCGGGATGACCCGCCGGGTCCGGGGGCGGGCCCACGTCACGCACCAGTCCGAGCGCGACTTCGCGATAGTCGCAACCGTCACAGTAGCTGTCCTCGGGCAACTGCGTCCGTCCCGGCCACGTGAACATGCGCAGGTGGCTGAGCGAATCCCCCTTCGAGCCGAACACGGACAGCGCCCGCAGCCGTGAGAAGTTGACCGCATAGAAGCCAGTCTTCTGGATGGTCATCCGGACCCAGCTGCGGCGCGCGAACACGCTCGTCGTCTCGATGGCGGCCGTCGCGGTGGCGATGGCGGACATCGGAATGCCGGCGCGCTGGGCGGCCTTCTGGAGCACGTCCATGCGCGGCCGGCGCCAGTTCTTGCCCTGTTCGTAGTTGAGCAGCGACAGCGAGTAGACGCGCTCGAACGGATCCACGGGCTCGGCCAGTGGAACCAGTGGACCGAGGTTCGTGACCGCGACCTCGACATCGATCCGGCCCGCGATGGTCAGACGCCGCGCTCCAGGCTCATACGCGACCGGGGCGAGCGCGATGCGCGCCACGCGTTGATTTCGCATCCAGGTGATCTCGACGAGGCGCGCCGCGACCGGGACCGCGCTGCCCTCACCGCCGTAAGTCGCCAGGTCGCGCTCCGTCGGCAGCGTCGCGCCTTCGCGACTCACCGCCAGCTGCGGCGCGAGCAGCACACCTTCGGAGACGGTGAGCTCCGTCGCGGCAGCGGAGACACGGACGTCGCCGAGCGGCGGCACGGCGACCAGCACGCTCCGGGACCACTCCCCCGGCGTGCCGGGAGCGCCCTCCACCACGTAGCCGTCGAGATCCAGACGATCGAGGCCGCGTTCGAGATCGACCCGGACAAGGTGCGGCGCCGGCGACCGCACAGTGAAGCGCACCGCGCCCGGCGTGGCCGGTGCCAACTGGATACCGGCGCTGCCCACGGGGGCCGCCGCCGAGTCGATCACCACGACGGCCGACCACAGGCACAGGACGATGCACCGGTGCAGCCCTGCTCTCAGGGTCATGTGCGGATCCCTCAGATCTTCTCGGCTTCGCCCGCCAGCATGACCGGGATGTCGTCGACGACCTTGTAGCGCAGCCGACAGGCTGCACATGTCAGGGTGCTCGCGGTCACGTCGTACGACAGGTCGCCCTTGCACGCGGGGCACACCAGGATGGCCAGAAGTTCGGGACTCAGCGCCATGGAGCTCCTCATCAGGATCCGGTCCCGGGATGCTACCGCGACGCGGCCGACAGTGGTCCTACCCGATCGATCGGCAGCTTGCGCCGGCGATCACAACTCGACTCACACCGATTCTCGTCACTACACGACTACACGAAAGTTCCCACCCAGCATGCCCCGCGGCCCTGACGGAGCCTGCCAAGAGCGTGCGCGCGGCGGACGATTCGAGTCTAGCACAGCGATTATCGGGTCGCGGTCGGGTGCCGGCTCAGCCTGCAGCACCTTCGCTGAACACTCCGAGTTTCCGGAATCGCTCCGAGCGTTGCCGCACGAGATCCGGCCCTGATACACCGGACAGCGCGTCGAGGTTCTCGATCAGCGCCGCTTTCAGTGTCACGGCCGCCGCCGCCGGGTCACGATGCGCCCCGCCGACCGGTTCCGGCAGCACGCCGTCGATCACCCCGAGTTGCATGAGGTCCGTGGCGGCCAGCCGGAGCGCCTCCGCCGCCTTGGCCCCCTGCTTGCCGTCGCGCCACAGGATCGAAGCGCAGCCCTCGGGCGAGATCACGGAGTAGACCGAGTGCTCGAACATCAGGACGCGGTCGGACACCGCGATCGCGAGTGCACCACCGGAGCCGCCCACCCCGATCACCACGGTCACGATGGGGACGGCGAACGTCGCCATCTCGCGCAGGTTCACCGCGATGGCCTCGGCCTGACCACGCTCCTCGGCGCCGAGCCCCGGATAGGCGCCATCGGTGTCGACGAGCGTCACGATCGGGACGTGGAAGCGGTCCGCGAGTTGCATCAGACGCAGCGCCTTGCGATAGCCCTCGGGATTCGGCATCCCGAACCGGCGCAGCAGGTTCTCCTTGGTGTCACGGCCCTTCTGCTGGCCGATCACCATGACCGGACGGCCGTCGAGCCACGCCAGCCCGCCGACGATGGCGGGGTCGTCGCCGAAGTGCCGGTCGCCATGCAGTTCCTCGAAGCCCGTGAAGCACGCCGCGATGTAGTCGAGGGTGAACGGCCGCTTGGGATGCCGCGCGATCTGCACACGCTGGTAGCGGGTCAGCTGCGCGTAGATGTCGCGCCGCATGGCCTCGGCCTTCTTCTCGAGCTCGACGATCTCCTTCTCGGCCTCGACGCCGTGCTCCTCGGCATGTTCGCGTAACTCCGAGATCTTCTGCTCGAGTTCCAGCACGGGCTTCTCGAAATCCAGCCAGACGGTCACGCGCCTCCCCTTCCCCAGCGCACCCGGCAGGTGGGCACGCGGGCCTTGAGTCCCGCGACCAAGCCGTCGGCTTCGCGCACCTTGAAACGGCGCGAACGCATGGCCAGGCGGGAGTGGTCCGGTTTCACGATGTGCAAGACGACGTCCGAATCGCCGGGAAACGCCGACAGTACCTCGTCCATGTCCGCGAGTGCACCTTCCGACAGGTCCTCGGCGCGCACCTCGATGTGCAGGACGGACTTGTACTGCAGTTGCGCCGATTCCCACGGCCGCACTTCTTGAAGTAGCAGCTTGGTGCCGCGCTCCTCGCGCACTTCGATACGGCCGGAAGCCACCACGATCGTGTCGATCGTGAGCTGGGCACGCACCGCCTCATACGCTTCGGGGAACAGCGTGCATTCGATACGGCCGGTGAGGTCCTCGAGCACGACCATGGCCATGAGCTTCCCGGCCTTGGTGGTGAGTTGCTTGACTTCGCCCACCAACCCGACCACCCGCACATCGGCGCCGTCGCCGAGTTCGAGCACCGTCCCGATGCCGTGCGTGGCGACCTTCTCGATGTCGGCGCGCAGGTGTTCGAGTGGATGTTCGCTGAAGTAGAAACCCAGCACTTCCTTCTCTTTGGCACCGGCCTCACGGCTGGTCCATTCGGGCACGTCAGGCAACGGCGGCGCGACCGCCAGGCCGAGGCCGCCCGAATCGTCCCCGAACAGCGACGATTGTCCGCTCGCCTGGTCGCGGTGCACACCCGCGGCGTGATCGAGCGCGACGGAGGCACCGGCGAACAGCTTGGCGCGATGCGCGCCGAAGGCGTCGGCGGCACCTGCCGCGGCCAGGCTCTCGAGCACGCGCTTGTTGATCGTGCCCGCGGGAACGCGCGTCGCCAGGTCGAACAGGTCTTTGTAAGCGCCGCCGTCGCGGCGCGTGTTCGTCAAGACCTCCACCGCCCCCTGCCCGACGTTTCGCACCGCACCCATCCCGACGCGGATCTGGCCGCCTTCGATGGTGCACTTCCAGTTCGAACGGTTCACATCGGGAGCGAGCAGGGCGATGCCCTTGCGGCGGCACTCCTCGACCAGCGTCAGGATGCGCGTGCTGTCCGACATCTCGGACGTCATCGTGGCGGCCATGAACTCGGCCGGATAGTGCCCCTTGAGCCACGCGCACTGGTAGGCGACCATGGCGTAAGCGGCGCTGTGCGACTTGTTGAAGCCGTAGCCGGCGAACTTCTCCATGGTCGTGAAGATCTTCTCCGCGACCTTCTCGGTGATCTTGGAGGTCTTCGCACACCCTTCGACGAACTGGACGCGCTTCTTGTTCATCTCCTCGACGTTCTTCTTTCCCATCGCCCGGCGCAGCTCATCGGCCTGTGACATCGAGAAGCCCGCCAGATCGTGCGCCGCCGCCATGACCTGTTCCTGGTACACGAACACGCCGTACGTGCTGGCGAGGATCGGCTCGAGCTTGGCGTGGTCGTACTTGACCTTCTGCCGTCCGTGCTTGCAGTCGATGAAGTACGGGATGTTCTCCATCGGACCCGGGCGGTAGAGCGCGTTCATGGCCGTCAGGTCCTCGAACACCGTCGGCTTCAGGCGCTTCAAGTAGTCACGCATGCCGGTGGACTCGAACTGGAAGATGGCGACCGTCTCGGCGTCCTGGAACAGCTTGAAGGCCTTCGGGTCGTTCTCGGGTAGCGCCTGCAGATCCAGCGCGACGCCATGATGCAGCTTCACGAGGTCCAGGCACTCCTGCAGCACCGATAACGTGCGCAGCCCGAGGAAGTCCATCTTGAGCAGTCCAGCCTTCTCGACCGACTTCATGTCCCACTGCGTCGTGATCAGGTCGCCCTTCTGGCGGCACAGCGGCACGTAGTCGGTGAGCGGCCCGGGCGTGATCAGCACTCCGGCGGCGTGCACCGAACTGTGGCGCGCCAGGCCTTCGAGCACACGCGCGCTGCGCAGCAACTTGGCGTAGACCGGGCCCTTCTCGGGCAGCGCTTTGAGCTCGGGCGTCTGGTCGAGCGCCTTGTCGAGCGTCATCCCGAGCGCGTCCGGCACCAGCTTGGCGATGCGGTCGACCTCGGACACCGGCAGGCCGAGCGCGCGGCCGACGTCGCGCATGACTCCCTTGGCCCCCATGGTGCCGAACGTGATGATCTGCGTGACGTTCTTCTCGCCGTACTTGTCCTTCACGTACTGGATCACTTCGCCACGCCGCAGATCGTCGAAGTCGATATCGATATCCGGCATGCTGACACGTTCGGGATTCAGGAAGCGTTCGAAGATGAGCTGGTGCTTGAACGGATCCACCTCGGTGATGCGCAGCGCGAATGCCACCAGCGAGCCGGCGACCGAGCCACGGCCCGGGCCCACGCCGATGCCGTGCGACTTGGCGAAGTCGATGAAGTCGCGCACGATCAGGAAGTACGAGGCGAAGCCCATCTTGCAGATGACATCGAGCTCGTACTGGAAGCGCTGGCGAACCGCCTCGCCGCCGCCACCGGGGAAGCGCGTCTTCAGTTCCTCCCACGCCAGCCGGCGGAAGTACGCGTCGGCGTCGTGCTCGCCTGGCGGCAGCGGGAACTCCGGCAGCAGCGGCTTGCCGAAGTCCATCTGCAGATTGCAGCGCTCGGCCACGGCCAGCGTGTTGAGGATCGCCTGCGGGTAGTCGCCGAAGACCTGCTTCATCTCGTCAGGCGAGCGGAAGTGCAGACCCGAGACCGCCTTCATGCGCTTGTCATCCGCGACGTTCTTGCCGGTCTGGATGCAGATCAGCACATCCTGCGCTTCGGTGTGGTCATGCTCCAAGTAGTGGCAATCGTTGGTGGCGACCAGCGGGATGCCGGTGCGGGCAGCGAGTGCCGACACCTTGGCGCGGATCTTCTCCTCGATGTCGATGCCATGGTTCTGGATCTCGAGGAAGTAGTTGTCGGCGCCGAACATGTCGCGATACATGCCCGCCGTCCGGAGCGCGTCGTCGTCACGATCGGCGAGCAGGTCCATGGCGATCTCGCCCTTGGGACACGCCGACAGCGCCAGCAGTCCCTCGGCATGCTGCGACAGCACGGTGTGGTCGACGCGCGGCTTGTAGTAGAAGCCCTCGAGGTACGCCAGGCTCGCCAGCCGCATGAGGTTCTTGAAGCCACGCTCGTCGCGCGCCAACAGCACCAGATGGTGGGCCGTGTCCTTGGGATCGCGGTCGGTGAGCCGGCCGCGCGTGACATAGGCTTCCATGCCCACGATCGGCTTGATGCCGGCCTTGCGGGCCTCCTGGTAGAACTCGATCGCCCCGAACATCGCACCGTGGTCCGTGAGTGCCAGCGCGGGCATCTCCATGCGCGCCGCCTTCTTGACCATGGCGGGGATCGGGCTGGCGCCGTCGAGCAGCGAGTAGTCGCTGTGATTATGGAGGTGGACGAAGTCGGAGTGCTTCATGGGCGCATCCTGCGCTCGGCGCGCGTGTTTAAGCGTATGGGCGTATGGGCGTGAAGCGCTGCAGTCAGTGCGAGGCTATCACAAACGAACCGGTGCGGACCGTGTGGTTGCCGGCCCGATCGACGGCGTCGACGCGCACTTGATGGAGGCCGGGTGCGGGCGGCTGCAACGGCCGCCAGCGCAGCACGTGCTTCTCGGAGTCCCATTCGGTGGGCACGCGCTGGCCGTCGACGCGCAGCACCGTGGCGCTGCCGGCGATACCGCTGGTGCGATCGATGAGCCGCACGCTGTAGGCCCACTGCGGGTAGTCCGCCGCTGGAACGCGGGTGCGAGCGGGCAGTAGCGTGACCTCGGGCGGGTTGTCGTCACGCACCAGCGCGAACTGTCCGAGCCGCCACGTCTCGGTGCGAAATGTCTGCGTGAGACTGTCGCGCACGGAGTTCGTCCACTCCCAACCGTCGTTATCGCCGTCACGCCGGCACAATCCGGTGTGGTCGCCGGGCATACCGGCGGGAAGTTTCAACGACACCCACACGGGCTTGAGCAGTGGCAGGTCCGCAGGCTGTGCATCCATGGCGGCCCGGATGCCCTTGCCGCCGCCCTCGATCCCTGTGATCACCAGCGGACGCACCAGCACCACACTCGCTTCATAGGCGAGCGACGGATCGATGACGAACCACGCCCAGTCCTCGAGTTTGGTGACCATGGGGGAAGCGCCGGGCCACAGCGCATACACGCCCCGGTGCCACCATGCTTTGCCGTCGGGAGTCTTGCCCTTGATCCACAACCCGTCGGGATCGGGCGTGCCGTTCAGGAACAACACGCTCGTCCAGCGCTTGCCGTCCCACGTCGCGGGCTGCCCGCCCATGCTCTCCGCCTGCACTCCGCCGCGCTCGATGCGCACGTCGCGCAGGCCGTTGGGCGTGCCGGTCACGCTGATGCGCAGGCGCTGATCCGGCAGGCACGCGAAGTTCCAGCGCGGCTCCGGTTCACGGCTCGCCGCTGCGACAGGCATTCGCGGGCGCTTGCGCGGCGAGGCCGCCGCCACGCGTCCGACGCGCGTCGTGTCCGGTCCCAGTTCGTGCCACTGCGGACCACGCAACCACACGCGGCGCACGCTCGAGTTCCCGGCGGCGTCCACCGCATACAGTTCGAGCGCCCGCGGCGCGGAACCATCGATGACGCGCACCAGTTCGATCGCGAGTGAGTCCGGCCGGCTGCTCGCCAGGAACCGCGGCCGTATGCCGGCGGGTGCGTCCAGGATGACGCCATCGCTGCCGGTGACGCGGCCCGAGTCGAGCAGCCAGATGGTCTGCGCCATCTCGCCCGCCCACGACACGCTGTCCATGCGGCACTCCACCCACTCGCCGTTCCAGCGCGCGCCGGCGATCCGCACCGGCAGCCCGCGCGAACCCGGTGCCGCATCGTCCGCCACCAGCGTCAGGCGCACGCGGCCCTCGACCAGCACCGCGAGCGATTCCGCGGCGGCAGGCTGTGCGGGGAGCACCAAGGTCCAGGGTGCCGCGCCGCGCGCTACATAAGAGTGCTCGTCGAGCGGTTCCAGCACCAGTTTGCGGATCACGGGCGCGATCGTATCCGGCACGGCGAGACCCGCCAGCAGCGGACTGAGGGCGAAGTCCCCGTGGCGCACCTCCACATGCAGGTGCGGCGGGCCCGCGCCGCTCTCGCCGCTCCATGCGACCTGTTCGCCGGCGGCGTAACGGAACCGACCCGCCGGCGGATACAGGTCCTGATCGTATTCCCCGCTGGCGCGCTGGGTGGAGTCCACCCAAGCGGCGAGCACGGGTTCGAACGCATCAAGATGGCCGAACACGATGAGCCTGCCGTCGGCGCTCTTCAGATAGAGCGCGCGACCGAAGCCCACGCCCGAAGTGCGGACGCGCTCGAGCGTGCTGGCGGCCGGTGCGAGCACACGCGCACCGGTGTGTCCGCCCGTCGACAGATCCAGTCCCGCGTGGAAGTGATTCGAGCGCGGCTCGCCGAAGCCACCGCGAAGCGGCCGTGCGTCACCTTCGAGCGGCCAGAGCAGCGGACCGGCGAGCGCCGCGGGTGCTGCAGCGGGCGCGGCTGCGGCTGAGACCCCAGCCGCACTGGCCCGCACGCCCGATATGAGTATCCACACGGAAAACACCCACTGGGGCATCACGCGCACGCAGGTCGCAACAGGGCGCGAGGGCGACCGTTGCAACGCGCATGCGAGCGGGCGAGCCGCCCGTTCTGAACCCTGAGTCCCGTCCGGCTTAGTCGCTGCAAATGCTTGAGTCATGCGTCGTGAACCCTCTTTTCGGATTTCTGGCACCGGGGTTGCAGAGACCCACCCCCGGTCCACACCGGAATCCCGGGCTCCTGGCTTGGAGGCCCGCAGCTTCGGATTCTATCGTTCACCTGGAGGCTTACTCTCATGTTCCGTCGACACCTTCTCAGCGCGCTGGTCCTGGGCGCGATCGCTACCTCGCTGGTCAGTTGTAACTCGGGTAGTTCGACGTCGTCGACGAGCCCCGTCGACTTGTCGCCCCCGCAGGCGCCTTCGAACCTGCACTCCATCAATGACACACGCATCAGCCGCGAGTGGCTGGTGTGGGACGCCAGCGCGTCCCCGACGGCCGCACAGTACGAGATCTACTCGTCGCCGACCTCGACGGCCTCCGGCACGCTGGTCGCGACCGTGGACGCGAACTCGACGGACTACCTGCTGCCGCTGACCAACGTCAGCATGACGGAGTTCTACCGTGTCCGTGCGGTCGGTAGCAACGCGGTCCCGAGCGCGTTCACGTCGTCGGTCGGCGTCGACCGCACCGCTTGGGAAGGCAACACGCTTCCCAACAAGGATCACGGCAAGGACAGCGGTTTCTAGAGCGACCGGGCTTCGGGGTGGTTCAACGGACGAACACGACACGCGAATCCGCGTGCCGAGCCCCGCTGACGAGACGTAGGAAGTAGAGACCGGCCGGGACGGCACGACTCTGTGCGTCCCGGCCGTCCCATGTGTATCTCCCACCCGGCTCGGAGCCGAGCGCGATGCGCCGCAGCTCGCGGCCGTTCAGGTCGTACACGAGCAGCCACTGCGGAAGCGCCGCCGCGCCATCGGTCTGCCAGTCGATGTTGACGAAGGACGTCGCCGGCATGGGCCGCGGCGCCAGCGCCAGCCCCACACGCCCCGCGAGCGCTCCCCCGACCAGCGTGAACGCCTCGGCCAGGTTGGAGATGTCCGACAACGTCTGGGTGCGGTCGACCGCGCGCACGGCGAATCGCCAGCGCCGGCCCGAGGCGACGCGCTCGACGAGCAGCGTCTCGGCGGCACCCGGATCCTTGCGCGCTGGCCGGCGGATCTGCAGTGGCGCCGCATTGAAGCTGGCTTCATCGAACACCGATGTGGAGCCCGCGACGCGGTAGGCCAGCGGCCGGCCCACCACACCGTCGTCCCCGGTGGCGGTCCACGTCAGCACGACCGTCGATTCGCTGACCGCGATCACGCGCAGATCGGTGATGGTGGCCGGCGCCAGGCCCGGCACCTGAGCGGAGTCTGCATTCGAGACCGCACTGCGATTGCCGGCGCGATCGACGACGCGCAGCGCGAACCACCACGTCGAGCCCTCGGGCAGCCCGACCACGTCGATCGTGCCGGCCGAGAACGGCGGACCTGGCAGCGGTGCAGGCACCGGGATGGCGTTGTTGAACGATTGGTCGTCGAGTGGGAACAGCGCGCGGCGCAACTCCACACGCGCGGCATTCCCCGTGACGCTGTCGTCGCCAGTCCACTGCCAACTGACGCGCACCGATGTGGTCGTGAGTGCCTGGGCCTCGAGCGTGTTGACCGCCGCCGGCCGGATGCGGTCGATGAGCTCGAGCGGCGAACCGTTGGCATGGCTCGCGGTGCGCGCCATGTCGCCACGGGGCGTGGGCCACGTCGCAAAGCTCCGGTGCCAGGTCCCGGGGCCCGCGTCGTAGGTGTAGGCCAGCGAGTCCGTCGGTGCCACGCCCGCGGCGATCTCGGTGGCGCCGTCTCCGTCCAGGTCGTCGATCGCAGGCGTGAGCCCCGCCAGACCCGGCAACGGAAAACGCAGATTCGATTGCGCGAACGAGTCCAGCACACGGAACCCCGAACTCTGGAAGAATCCAATATCCTGTCCGGACAGCGAACCCAGCGGTGCGATCACCGGTGGGCCCACTGCGGCTACGCTCAGCAGTGCGGGCCATGTGGTGCGCGCCGCGAGTGCATTGCCCGACAGGTCGCGCACCTCGATGCCGGCATTCGCACCGCCCACGGCCACGACCACACACTCCGGCAGGTCGCTCGCCAATGTACCGAGCGCGGGATCCTGCACCGCAGCACCCGACAGCGGCACGCTCCAGCGCGTCACGCCGTCCGGCGCGACGGCAGTGAGCGTCGAGGACGCCAGCAGGATATTGAACACCGCCGGATCGCCAGCCTCGCGCGCGATCACCGGAGCGCGCGAGCCCGGGAACGGTCCGACCGGGAACCCGAGCAACTCGACGCCGCCGCGAGTGATCGAGTGCAGCATGAAGTTGCCATCGACGAACACGAGTTCCGCTCCGGGCTGGCCGTCGAGATCCGCGGCCGCAGGTGCCGTGAGCCCGCCCACGCCGGCATCGAACGGAAAGCCTTGGAGCGCAACGCCCGTGACGTTCCACGCGAACATGCGTCCCGTGCTGATGGTGTTGCCACCCGCTACGATGTCGGGCACGAGGTCGCCATCGACATCTGTGATGAGCGCGCCGGCGCTCAGGTTGGTGCCGCCGCCCGGGTTCTGC
>JANNWR010000149.1:0-1706 GCA_031408715.1 bacterium | reverse complement strand
GGCAGCGCAAGTGGCGAGCATCCTGTCGCCGGCGAGCAGCGGCACGGTGCGACTGGTGTTCCGCTGCAAGACCAATCGCGGCTTCGCGGACTCCGAGGCGCGCAACAGCGGCTACACGTCGTTCGGCTACGGCGCGGTGCTGCTCGACGACGTGAGCGTGGACCTCGGAGCCGGCGCAGTGATGATCGGCGACTTCGAGCTGCCCGAGCAGGGCGGCGTGAACGCGATCGACAACCGCTTCCCACTGCCGCCGGGGCTCGCGACCACCGACGTGTGGCGCTCCACCGGCAAGCCGACCAGTGAATACTTCCATATCGAGCACCTGTCCGGGCTCACCTACAACGACCTGTGCGGGCCGCCCACCTCACCGTCGCGGCAGTGCAACCTCAGCGGGCTGGTGCTCACCTTGGGTAACCACGACGACGGCGAGGGCGCCGGGGATTCCCGGTTCACGTCGATGCGCGAGATCTCGCAGTATTGCATGTCACCGTCCATCAGCTTCGTGGGCACGGGTCCCGGCGGCGCGCTGCCCAACTCGCAGGGCATTTCGGCGAGCATCGCGTCGGTGAGTGACGATTGGGTCCTCTGGTACGACATGTACGCCGGCATGTTCAACCTGTCGTTCTCGGGCAACAGCTGGGTGTTCGGTTACCAGTGCTACCCGGGCGTGCAGGTGGGCAACTTGGGGAAGGCCTGGGGGCAACCGGCGGTCGGTGGCTTCATCGTGTTCAACCCCGAACCGCAGTGCTTCACGGACTTCGAGCCGGTGCAGGGCAATGGCACGCCGTTCCGGACCTCGAACCCGAGCGGAATCCCGGATTCGGTGCGGATCCTGCTTGCGCACCAGCAGCAGTGCTTCCGGTTCGGCATCTCGCTCGGCTGCAACAGCAACGAGGGTGGCTACTTCGACAACGCGACGCTGGCGTTCCTCGACCAGCCGGGCGTGCCCGGGCAGGCGAGCGCAAGCGAGGCCGTCTCGCTGGGCAATGTGTTTTCCGACATCTGGCAGTTCGTGAACGACACGTTCCCGGCCAACGAGGCCGCCGGACTGCCCGGCACGGCCGCGTTCGACACGGCCGGTGCGCTCATCCGTACGGGTCTCAACAACGCCCAGGCCACGGCGAACCAGCTGCGCTTCGATATCCCGGGGGACTCGAGTGCCGTCATCGCGGGCAACGCCACCGTGACGGGTGCGGATGATCCTGCGCTCGCGCGCGTGCGCGTGGACTTGGTGTTCCGCATCCTGCCGGGCCCGGGCAACTACCAGATCGCGGCCGGGCGCAGCATGGCTCCCGGTGGCGTGCCGCAGGGCGTGCTGCTGCAGGTGCCGCAGAACCAGAACGCGGTCGCCGTTCCCGGCGACGCCTCGTTCTGGGGCCAGTACATGGCCGATCCGGGCGAGGTGTCCGCGGGCACACACAACGGCAACACGAGCTGGGACCCGCTCACCTGGAACTCCGCGCGCATGGACACGACGCAGCTCAACGTGTTCCCGGTCGGTGGTACCACGCCGACGGGCACTGGGCTGCTCTTCAGCGGCTGGATGACCATGTACCACGAGAGTGATCCCAAGTTCGCCACGTTGGGCATCGACAAGTTCCGCTGCTTCGTGGTCGACACCACGAAGGCGTTCACCAGCTCGCCGACGCTCAACAACGCCAGCTGTAGTGGTGTCGTACCGGCGTGGCTCACCACGGTGCCGCGCT
>JANNWR010000148.1:0-12487 GCA_031408715.1 bacterium | reverse complement strand
TTCGTCGGCCCGTCGGTTCGTTTCCCGCTTCCTTCAGACGGTCGCTCGCGCTTCCGCCTTTGCGGTTCCCTTGAGTCCCTGTGACCAAGTCCTCGGAGGACTTCCACCTCCAAGTCAGCGCCCATGCTGGGCGTACAAGCGAAAGACCGTGCGGCGCATGCGCCACACGGCCCTCGCTCCCGGGGTTCCCTGCAGATCCCCGTTGCGCTCACGGACACGCCAACCCACGTGACCGGCGCGCGGATCCGCGTGTCTAGGAAGCACGCGAATGCGAACCGACGGGTTCGTCGGCGAGGTCAGCTGCGCGGCGGGCGCTGGGCGGGTGACGTCGGGCGCGCGTACGGGGAACTCGCGTAGGGCGCATGCACGAACGTCAAATCTGACGGAGGTGAGTCGAATCCGGTCGCTGCGACCATGGACGCGTCGGAGCTCCCTCTCTCGGAGCCGCCGTCACCGCCATCGTCGCCACTCGCAGCACGTGATGCGGTGTCCGCGGTGACCGGCCCGCGGGACGCTGCGCTCTGCTCGACCGGGTTCCCAGTCGTCGCCACCGTCGCCTGAAAGCCCTCACGCGCGCCGGCCACCGGAGCCGGGCATGCGGCCGCCTGGCGCGGCGAACTGCCGAGCACGAGGGCGGTGACCAAGGCGAGGAGGGTCCAGAACTGGCGCATGACACAATTCAATCGCATTCGGGAGCCTGTGCTCAAGCGGATTCGGAGAGGCGATGTCGAAGTTCGGTCTCAGTGAACATCGAACGCCCGCACTTCGCGGGCCAGACCCCGGGGCGCTCTTCAAATGCCGCGCGGCGATCGATCCGGGACCAGTTGCCCCCCAGACACGCGAAGGGGCACGTAGCACACCCACGCGCCACGCGCCCTTCGGCCGGGGTCCCTGCGAAGTCCCCCAGATCATGCCAAGTTTTTTGGTGCTTGCGTGTGCCCTGCGAACGGTAACGAGCGAGTGAGAGCGCGAACCGCAGGGTCGTGTGCTCTTCCTGCTCTCCGTGCAATGCACTGGAGACCGGGAACTGTGCGCCCGCTTCGAGCACCACTCCGACGCTCGTGAACAAGCGCGCCCCAAGAGAAGCATATAACACCGAACCGCACGAGTGCTCTAGTGAAATTCCATCGGTATCGTCGCGGCGTGCGGAACGCCCGTTCGCCTGCAGTGAAAGTTCCAACACGTTTCCGAGGCGCCGGGCAAAGCCGGCGTTGTAGAGGAAAACGTCGCCATATCCATAGCGAACAGAGTTCACGCCATTCTTCCGATATGACGCGTTCAGGTCGATGCGGCCAACCCGCAGCGGCAGCAACAGGTCCGCCCCCAAGACACCCGACCAGGCTCCCGTCCCGGGCTGGAGATGTTCCTCTCTTCGAGCGCCCGTCTCAGCTGCGAGTTCATGCGCGCCGGTCGGGATGCGTGCTCCGCCGACCAGTGAGAGCACTGCGGCACGTTCGTCACCGAGTGAGCAATCGCGCAGCTTCACGAGTGCGGTGAGTTCCGCAGCTCCGAGACGGCATCGGACGCCCGGCGTCAGGCCGAACGGGTGCTCGATCACGAACTGCAGAGCGGAAGTCATGGCGACCGCCACCGCCCCGCGTGAACAACACCGGCAGCGCAGCCCCGAACAATGGGAGCAACGCCACGAGGGGATTCCCTGCGCAGGACGTGCGCTCGGCTCCCCTGCCCGACCGACCCGGGGACGCCGGGCTTGCGTCCCGGGGGGCGACCCGGGCAATCTGCACGAGAGGTGCGGTCGACGCTCGCATCGACCGATGCCTCCAGGGCCCGGCCGCACGCCAGGATCTGAAAGACCATTCCGGCACCCCCCGTCGTTCAAGCGCCCGAGCCCGCGTGGGGGACGTCCGACCGGCTCGCCCCGACGGCTCCGCGCTCCGCAGCGCGGGGCACGAGGATCCACATGTCCCAACGCCTCCGGCTGATCGTTTCCCTCCTGATGTTCGCGTGCCTCTCCGCCACCTCAGCGACGACCTCCACCGCCAGCGAACAGTCGTTGTCGCTGACCGCCGGTGTGAGCTCGGTCTACAACAACAACTTCCTGGAGTACTCGAACAACCAGCTCGACCGCTTCAAGGCGGGCACGAATCCGCAGCGCTTCCAGCTCGAGTCGACCGATGACGCCATCTTCTCTCCCGCCGTCTCGCTGCAGTGGGAGTTGGACCAGGGCGGCGGCCGGCGGCATGCGCTGCGTGCGCACTGGGACGGTGACTTCCACGGCACGAACCCGAGCGCGGACTACCGCTCCTACAGCGCGCGCTGGACCGAGAGCTTCGGCGGCGGCAAGCGCCTCGCCGTGGGCTACGGCCGCATGGACAACTTCTACGTGCGCCAGTTGCGCGATGAGGACTCACCGCTCGTGGGCGATGCCCGCTGGGCGCGCGCTGCATTCGACCAGGACGCGATCACCGCGAGCTGGCGGCAGAAGATGGGCAAGGACATGAGCATGGGTCTCGCCTACCGCTATGAGAAGCGAGACTACGTGCCGGCGTTCGTCGAACGCTCGTCGACCGCCAACCAGGGCGAACTGTCGGTCGGCTGGGACGGCCTGCCGAACCGCGGCGAGATCGATCTGTCGGCCGGCTACCGCCAGACCAAGGCGGATGCCGACGACGGCGACGCGATCGTGGGCGATGACGACGACGTCAGCTACCACGGCATCCTGGCCGGAGCGACCGGCCGCATGCAGCTGTCGCGCTCGAAGATGATGCGCTGGACCGGCGATGCCGGCATCGACCTGGCGACGCGCAGCTACGATTCCGATCTCGGCGCCGTCATCGATCCGTTCCACTTCGAGCGCAGCGACATGCTCATCGGCTTCGAAGTCGGCGTGCGCGCCTCGTACAAGCGCTGGGACGCCCGCGCATTCGGCCGCATCGAGAACAACAACGCCGATCTGGGCACGGGCGCAGCCCCGACTTCTGACAGCGGCAGCTACAACAAGAGCATGGTCGGCCTGGAGCTGTCCTGGTCCGGCGACCTGTGGAAGAGCGGCAAGTCCAACTGACATCAGCATCTCCCGGACGCCCCGGCGCTCGGCCCCCAGTGGGCTCGGGCGCCGGGGCGTTCGCATGGTCCTCATGGACCATGCCCCGGAGGTCGCAGACAAGGGCTTAGTTCCTTCGCCGCTTGGGGTTGGCGCTTCTCGCGGTTGCTCGCCGATGGTCAATTCGTGTATAAGCGAGCGGTTGGCTCGGATCCGGGCTGGACCCGAAGTCCCATGGGACCACCTGCTCCGATTGCGCACACCAGCGCCACCACCCCGTCTCCGGAGGCAGCTTTGTCTCGGAAGGCCCTTTTCCTGCTGTTCGCAGCCCTCTACGCCGCGATGATCTTCGTCGGGTGCTCCCCGACGCCTGGTCCTGGCCTCGCCCGAGGAGAGCAGATCTTCGACACCTGCTTCCCGTGCCACGGCAAGGACGGCCGCGGCAACATGTCCCTGGGTGCTCCCGCCATCGCGGGCCTGCCGCGCTGGTATGTCGAACGGCAGCTCCACAACTACAAGACCTCCATGCGCGGCGCCCACCCGCAGGACACGGAAGGTGCGCGCATGCGCCCGATGGCGAAGTCGCTCTACCGCGCCGGGGATCTCGAGTCCGTGGCGGAGTACGTCGCGACCCTGCCGGCGGGGCCGGCGTTCAACAACATGATGGCGATGGGCGACACGGCGGCCGGCCGGATCGCGTTCCAGAGCATATGCATCACCTGCCATCAGGAAGACGGCACTGGCAACGAAGCGCTCGGCGCGCCACCGCTCACGCACCAGCACGACTGGTACATGATGAGCCAGCTCTACAAGTTCAAGTCGGGCATGCGCGGCGCGCACCCGGACGATGCCATGGGTGCCCAGATGGCGGCCATGTCGAACACGCTGGCAGACACCACGGCGATGCATGATGTGATCGCCTTCATCCGAACCCTGCAGCAGTGATGGGGGCCCGCCATGGCCGGTGACGGTTTCGAGCAGGACTGGGCGGACAAGACCGCCAAGATGACCTTCCTCTTCACGGTGATCGGCGTCGTGCTGTTCGTCGGCGCCGTGTTCCTGTTCATCCTATGATCACGGAGAACGAACGATGATCCTGAGCCTCCCGAGTCTGTCGACGTTCTCCGGGGACATCGATGGTCTCGTGACATTGGTGTCGTGGCTGGTTGGCGTGTGGTTCTTCGCCACCCAGATCATGTTCTTCTGGTTGCTGTGGCGCTTCCGGGCGCGCGATGGCGTGAAGTCGCAGTACATCACGGGCAAGGAACCGCACCTCAAGCGCTGGATCAACATCCCGC
The DNA here is from genome assembly GCA_031408715.1 of bacterium. GTDB lineage: Bacteria > Eisenbacteria > RBG-16-71-46 > RBG-16-71-46 > RBG-16-71-46 > JAIOPA01. The sequence goes on along the minus strand of JANNWR010000148.1, from coordinate 8,185 downwards.
ACACCCTGATCCTGGTGTGCGACGTGATCATCATCATCGCGGCGGTGCGTGTGTGGGCGAAGGTCAAGCAGACCCTGCCCCCGGCGGATGACACCATCAAGGTCGTCGGCCAGCAGTGGACGTGGACGTTCCAGCACTCCGGCACCGATGGTGTTCTCGACACCTCGGATGACATCTGGACCAGTGACACGCTGCATGTCGCCGAGGGCAAGACCTATCACTTCCTGCTCGAATCCAAGGACGTCCTGCACAGCTTCTTCGTGCCGGTGTTCCGCCTGAAGCAGGACGCCATCCCGGGCCGCACGATCACGGGCTGGTTCAAGGCCACGCAGACCGGCAACTACGACATCCTGTGCGCCGAGATCTGCGGCATCGGTCACGGCATCATGGGCGGCCGCATCGCGATCGAGAGTCCGGAAGAGCACGCGGCCTGGGTGCTGCAGCACTCGGTCGTCGCCGACGCCGGTGCTGCCGTTTCCACTGACTCCACCGCCGCGGTGTCCGCCGGCGCCACGAACTGACGGGGACCCGATGACCGACCACGCTCACGCGGACGCGCACGGCGCGGGCCACCACGGCCACGCCGAGCAGAACTGGTTCTTGAAGTACTTCTGGTCAACGGACCACAAGATCATCGCCATGCAGTACATGTTCACGGGCATGCTCATGGCCATGATCGGCGGCTTCATGGCGTACGTGTTCCGCATGCAGATCGCCTACCCGGGCATGAACGTGCCGTTCTTCGGCCACGTCTCACCCGATGCCTACAACGCGCTCATCACCAATCACGGCAGCATCATGATCTTCTGGGTCGCGATGCCGGTGCTGATCGCCGGCTTCGGCAACTACCTGATCCCGCTCATGTGCGGCTGCGACGACATGGTGTTCCCGCGCCTGAACCGCCTGAGCTACCAGATCTTCCTGCTCAGCGCGATCATCCTGATCGCGTCACTGTTCGTTCCGGGTGGCGGCTTCGGCGGCGCGTGGACGGCGTACCCGCCGCTGTCGTCGACGGCCAAGTACAACCTCACCCCCATGGGCAGCAGCATGTGGGTGCTGGCCGTGGCACTCGAGTTCGTGGCATTCCTGATGGGCGGCATCAACTTCATCGTCACCGCGATGAACGCCCGTGCGCCGGGCATGAAGGCCTACGACGTGCCGATGGTGGTGTGGATGATCGTCGTGGCCAGTCTGTTGTTCATGGCCTCGGTCGGTCCGCTCATCGCCGGTGCCGTCATGTTGCTGATGGACCAGAACCTCGGCACCGGGTTCTACAACCCGGACCGCGGCGGCGACCCGATCCTGTGGCAGCACCTGTTCTGGTTCTTCGGCCACCCCGAGGTGTACGTCGTGCTGCTGCCCGCCATGGGCATCGTGGCCGAGATCATGACCGTGTTCGCGCGCAAGAAGATGTTCGCCTACAAGACGGTCATCTACACGGTCCTCGCCACCGGCGTGCTGTCGTTCTTCGTGTGGGCGCACCACCAGTTCGTCGCCGGCATCGACCCGCGCATGGCGAACGTCTTCACGGTCACCACCGTGCTCATCTCGATCCCGATCGCCGAGATGTGCTTCCTGTACATCGCCACGCTGTACGGCGGCTCCATCCGGTTCACCACCCCCATGCTGTGGGCGCTGGCGTTCATGGCCGAGTTCCTGATCGGCGGCGTGACCGGCATCTACCTGGGCGCGTCGGGTGCGGACATCTTCTTCCACGACACGTACTTCGTGGTCGCGCACTTCCACTACACGTTCTACCCCATCGCGATCATCGGCACGATCGCCGGCCTGACGTTCTGGTTCCCCAAGATGTTCGGACGCTACATGAACGAGACCTGGGGCAAGATCCACTTCTGGGGCACGATCATCCCGTTCAACTTCATCTTCATCCCGATGTTCTGGCTGGGGCTGTCGGGCGAGCATCGCCGCATCTACGACTACACGAACTTCCCCGACCTCGCGGTGCCGTGGATGCAGCAACTGCGCATCGTCTCGACCGTGTCGCTCGTGATCATGCTGATCTTCCAGTTCCCGTTCCTGTGGAACTTCATCTACAGCATGTTCCGCGGGAAGCCGGCGCCAGCCAACCCATGGCTGGCGAACACGCTCGAGTGGACGACGAGTTCGCCCCCGCCGCACGGCAACTGGCCGGCCGACGACATGCCGACCGTGTACCGCGGTCCCTACGAATATGCCTCACCGGGACGTGAAACCGACTTCTGGCCGCAGAACGAGAAGGGGTGACGCCATGAGCACGAAGACCATCGCCACCCAGCGCGCGAGCATGGGAATCCCCACCGGCCGTCTGGCCGTGTGGTGGCTGTTGATGTCGGAGATCGTCATCTTCGGCGGCGTGCTGGTGTCGTACATCATGCACCGGTTGGCGCACCCCGAATGGGCTGAGCAGGCCGCCTACACGAACACCATGCTCGGCGCGACCAACACGTTCGTGCTGCTGACGTCGTCCCTTTGCGCCGTGCTGGCACACGCGGCGGCCGAAAAGGGCAACGGTCCCAAGGCGGCGCGGATGCTGTGGTTCACGATCCTCGGCGGTCTCATCTTCCTCGTCATCAAGTCGTTCGAGTGGACGCACGAGATCCAGGAAGGCTTCACCATCCAGGCCGGCGGCTTCTGGTCGTACTACTACACGGCGGCCGGTGTGCATGCGTTCCACGTCATCGCGGGCATGTGCGTGATGGCCTGGGTCGCCTCGAGCGCGGCCAAGAACCAGGACCTCCACCGCGTCGAGAACGTCGGCATCTACTGGCACTTCGTCGACCTCGTGTGGATCTTCCTGTTCCCCCTTCTCTACATCGCCAAGTAGCGGGAGAAAAATCCATGTCCTCACATGCGCACACTTCGCCCCAGGGACACGGCGGCCAGAGCCACGAACGCCACTACGTCATCATCTGGGCGCAGCTTCTGGTACTGCTGCTCGTCAGCGTCTTCGGTCCGATGCTCGCCACGAAGCTGGGCTGGCACTGGCTGCTGCTCGCCACGGCGTTCGGCGTCGCAGTGGTGAAAGCCTACATGGTGGCCAAGAACTTCATGCACCTGAACGTCGAGAAGCCGATCGTCCACTACATCATGGCGATCGGCGTCGCGCTGATGGTGCTCATGTATGGTGCGCTCGCCCCCGACGTCCAGAAGGGCGAGGGCCAGAACTGGAAGAAGAGCGCTGGTTTCCATCACAGCTTCACGACCTCCAAGCCGGTCGAACACGGCAAGCATGCCGAGGGCGCGACGGAGCATGAGCAGCACTGACGTGGCCGGCAGGCCGGTCCTCGCACGACGCGGTTTCATGGACCACGCCGTCTTCGGCATGGGCGTGTTCGTGTTCACCGAGGTCATGCTGTTCTCGGCGTTCATCTCGGCGTTCCTGATCGTCCGGCACTCGGCGGTCCCGGGCACCTGGCCGCCCGCGGACCAGCCGCGACTGCCGTTCGAGAGCACGGCGCTCAACACCCTGGCGCTGCTGGCGAGCGGAGTCTGCACCCTCCTGGCCCACCGCGCGCTCCGGCGCGGCGGCGTGCCGGCGATGCGCCTGCCGCTGTCGCTGGCGCTGCTGCTCGGGGGGCTGTTCGTCGGGTTGCAGGGCATGGAGTGGGCCGGGCTGCTGCGACAGGGGCTCACGCTGCAATCGAGCCAGATCGGCAGCTTCTTCTATCTCATCATCGGCTGCCACGCGTTGCACGTGGTCATCTCACTGGGGTTGCTGGCGTGGTGCTGGGTCTCGGCACTTGGCGGGCGTCTGAGCCCGTCGCGATTCGGCGCGGCCCAGATGTTCTGGTACTTCGTCGTGCTGGTGTGGCCGGTGTTGTGGCTGGTGGTGTACCGGTGAGCGCCGTGCGCGCGCTGCGGGCGGCACTCATGGCAACCTTCGGCCTGCTGCTTCCGCAGCTCGTGCACGCCTGTGCGGTGTGCGGTGGCGGGAACCCGGCCAACCGTTTCGCGTTCTTCGCCAGCACGATCGCGCTGTCGCTGATCCCGCTCGCCCTGTTCGCCGCCGCGTTCGTATGGCTGCGCTCGCGCATCCGCAGCCGGTTCTCGGACGAGTTCCACGAGAGCGACGAGCCCGTGTCGACCGCGGCACGGTCGGCGACGATGCCCGGTGCCGTCGCTGCGCCCCCCATCGGCTGATCCTCGAGCGGCGCTGCACGGGCCGGTCAACGTGCGGATTCCGCGGCCCGTGCGCCGCCGGCACGACCACCGGGCGGGACTCCGCCCGCCCGGGACCGAGGTGAACCACGGATGACCACACCCTCGGATGACACGCCCTGGCCCACGCCGGAGCCGGCTCGGAGCGCGGAACGCCACGAGCGCGTGAAGCAGCTCTTCGTCGCTGCACTCAATGTGCCGAGAGCGCGGCGAGCGGCGTTCCTGGCCGAGGCCTGCGGCGGCGATGACAGCGTGCGGCGCGAAGTGCTCGAGTTGTTCCTCCTGCACGGCGAGCAGGACTCCGTGCTCGACGCGCCACTCGATGCCAGCGACGCCCTCGAGCAACTGGGCGCTCCGGCTCGGGGTCAGATCGGGCCCTGGCACCTGGTGCGCGAGCTCGGCCGCGGCGGCATGGGAGTGGTGTTCCTGGCGGAATGCGATGGCTCCGCAGCCGCCATCAAAGTGCTGGGCGCGGGCGCGATCTCTTCTGAAGGCCGCGAACGCTTCCGGCTCGAGACCGAGATCCTGCGCCGGCTCGACCACCCGGGGATCGCCCGCGTACTCGACTCTGGTGAACACACCGGTCCCGGCGGTGTCCCACAGCCGTGGATCGCGATGGAGTATGTCGAGGGGCACCGGCTCCTCGACCACGCCGTGCAGGCGGCGCTCGAACTCCGGGCACGCATCGAGCTGCTGGCGGCGGTGTGCGACGCGGTGCAACACGCCCACGCACACGGCATCGTACATCGAGATCTGAAGCCGTCGAATATCATGGTCCGACCGAACGGACGCCCGGTCGTGCTCGATTTCGGGGTCGCCCGGTTGACGTCGGGAGACGAGCGCCCCACCGAACTGGCCACTCGAACCGGCCAGTTGGTCGGCACGCCGCAGTACATGAGTCCCGAACAGGTCCAGGGGGAACCGTCGGCGATCACGCCAGCGTCCGACGTCTACTCGCTCGGGATCATCGCTTACGAACTGCTGAGCGGACAGGTCCCCTATCAGGCCGCGTCGTCGTCGTTGCACCGGGCCGTGGTCACGATCCTCACCGTGGAGCCGCCACCGCTGGGCCGTGCCGTGCCCGCGCTGCGCGGCCCGCTCGAACGAGTTGTCGGCAAGGCACTCGAGAAGTCGCCGGAGCTTCGCTACGCCGACGCCGGCGAACTCGCGGTGGACCTGCGCCGCTGGCTCGGTGGCCGCACCGTGAGCGCACGCGGGCCGAGCTTGCTGCGCCGCGCCCAGCGCTGGTCCCGCGGCCGACGGCGACTCCTCGCAGCCACCTCGCTGGCATTGGTCGCGGCCATGCTGGTGACCGCCTGGGTGCTGGGGGGAGCGCGTCGCGTCCCGCACCAGCAGGTGCTCGCGAACTACCGCGAGGCCGAGGGGCTGATGATCCAAGCCATGCCGCTGGTCTACGAAGGCGAGCGAACACCCGAACGGATGCGGCAGGCGATCGACCGCTACCTGCGCGCGCGCACGCTCATCGAGGCGGTGCCGCAGCTGCCGCATCACGACCCGCTGTTGCGCCGGCTCGAGTCGGAACTCGGCACCGCACAGTTCCTGCTGGGGGAGCTCACCTGGGACACGGCCCCGACTCGCGCCGCGATGGCCACGCTTGAACACGCCTTGTCGCTCCGAGCGGACACGCTGCCCTCGATGCGCGGGATGGTGCAGGTGCCGCAGCTCACGCACCTCTACACCTCGCGCGCTGACCTGCTCGGGATCCTGACCGCCACCACGCTCGCGCGCCAACGTCAGTGGGGCGAGTCCAGCGCGAGCACCGCCGCCGTGGACCAGGCCCTGGAGTGCATGGCCGAGAACATCCGAGTGCATGGTCCCGTCCGCCCGCTCGCGGAGCTCTCGGCGGAGGAGCGGGACCACGACGTATTCGGCTATAGCTACAACTCCCTGGCCGAGACCGCGACCGACCGCGCACGCTTCACCAACGAAGCCGCCGACGCAAAGCGCGCCGCGGCGTGGTCGGACTCCGCGGTGGCGCGGCTCGTCACGTTCCGCGATAACTGGCCGGCCCTGGGCTCGGTGCTGTTCGAGCGCGGCCGGGCCTACCGCACACTCGGCACGCTGACTCGCAGCCGCGCGGCGCTCGACACGTCCGAGCGCTACCTGGCTGCCTGCAAGGATCTGCGCGGCTCGGAACGACCGTGGGTGTACGCCGAGACCGCCATGGAGCTCGCACGATTGGCGGTGGACCGGCTGCGCCAGGAGGGAGCCTCCGGGCCCGCGATCCAAAGGCTCGAGCTCGCACACGCCGAGCTTGATCGGGCGGTCCACGTGGTGCGTGGAAGTGCGATGGTCCCGATCACCGCCGCCGTACTGCAGGTGGCCGACGCAGAAGTGCTCGCGGAGATGGCGATGGCGCTTCGCCGACCGCAACTTGCCGACTCGGCCGAGGCGCGACTCGAGCAGGCGCTGCCGCTCCTGCCGATGACATCGGTACCACGCGAGGCGGGGCTCGGCTGGCTCAGCAGGGCCGTGCTCGATCGCGCACGGTTTCAGCTGACCGGCTCGGGGAGTGAACCCGCGCAACAAGCGCTCGAGCGGGCCCGCTCGATCTTCGACGCGAAGTCCGACTCGCTGCTACTGCACGCGATCGAAGCAGAACGTGAGCGGCTCGATCGATCGCTGGGTGCGCGCGGGATCAGCACCGAGCGGCGGTGACGAGGCCGCAGGAATCGAGGGTCAGTGCCCCTCGAGTTCCCGGCGCAGCCACACGCGCGCGAACGACCATTGGTTGCGCACCGTGCGGTCGGTCACCCCCAGCACCTGGGCGATCTCCACGTCGGTCATGCCGGCGAAGAAACGCATCTCGACGATGCGGGCGAGCCGCTCATCATGTTCCGCGAGCCGGCCCAGCACGCGGTCGACCGCCAGCACGTCCGCGGTTCGATCCTCGGTGATGGCGTTACCCTCGCCCACCGTGACATGCGTCGCACCCCCGCCGCGCTTGAGCGCCAGACGGGCGCGGGCATGATCCACCAGCACGTTCCGCATCGCTCGTGAGGCCAGCGCCAGGAAGTGCGTGCGGCTGCCGAGTGCGAGTTCCGGGCGGCCATGCAGGCGCAGATAGACCTCGTGCACCAACGCCGTCGGCTCAAGCGTGTGTCCGGACCGCTCTCCCCGCAGATGATGGGCGGCCAGGTCGCGCAGTTCGTCATAGACAAGCGCCAGGAGCCCACCGTGATCAGGGGGTCCTGTCTGAGATTCAGACATACGCCTCCATCCCCACAGCGTAAAGGCTAAAAATAACAACCGTTATCGGCGGCGACACGGTCGAGAACTTCTCCGCGCGAATGTGTGTCGTCACAACTTCGTGGACATTATGACATGCCACTTTTGGCAAGCAATAATGTCAGTTCCGGATTGGCAACAGCACTACGCTTTGGTCTAATAGGGTGAGGATGGCGCGGCGCACGCACACGCTGACCGAGTCGTGAGCGGTCGCACAGCGCCCCTTGCCCAGCATGTTGTCGGATTGGAACACGCACCGGCCGCTTCAAAATTTCCGGGTTCTCGGAACTGGCCCATCGGGGGATGGCTGGGGATGAGGACCCGGAAGCTGTTTCTGGGGTGCTTGGGCGCGCGGATCAGTGAAGCAGCTTGAACGCATGCGTCCAACTGTTCTTCTGGAAGCCCGGCTCACCACAGCATGCACAGCGGCTCGATCGCCCGCGCGGCTTCCACGCCACCCATGTCCTCGGTGTCCCAGCCGAACCGGGTGAGGATGCCAGCCGTCTCGGACTTGGCGGCGGCATCGTTGCCGCAGATGAACATGCTCGGCGGCCCGCCGGCGATCACCGGGTTCACCATGAGCGCGTTCCCGACGCACGAGAACGCCTTCACGAAGCGCGCGTCCGGCACACGGCGTTGCAGGCGCTCCATCAATGCCTCGTCGTGCCGCGTGAAGTAGCTCAGCACCCCGTTCACGGGTGCTGCGGGCGCGATCGGGTTCGTGGTGTCGAGCACGAGCTTGCCGGATAGAGCGGCGGCCCCCGCCAGGTCGACCGCC
>JANNWR010000147.1:0-2034 GCA_031408715.1 bacterium | reverse complement strand
GCTCACCGCAACCGATGTCTGGCGCTCGACCGGCAAGCCGCCTGGCGAGTACTTCCACCTCGAGCATCTCTCGGGGCTCACGTACAACGACCTGTGCGGGCCACCGAACTCGCCTTCTCGCAACTGCAACATCGGCGGGCTCGTTCTCGCGCCGGGGAATCACGACGATGGCGAGGGCGCGGGCGACTCGCGGTACTTCTCGATGCGGGAGATCTCGCAGACGGTGATCTCGCCAACCATCAACCTGCTCGGCGCGGGCCCGGGTGGGACGCTCAAGAACTCGCAGGGCATCTCAGCCTCGATCGCGTCCGCCAGTGACGACGTAGTGGTCTGGTACGACATGTATGCCGGCATGTTCAACCTGTCGTTTTCAGGGAACAGCTGGGTCGTGGGACATCAGTCCTATCCCGGCGCGCAGGTCGGTAACGCGGGCAAAGCCTGGGGCCAAGCCGTCTTCTGTGGCTGCATCTTCTTCAATCCCGAACCCCAGTGTTTCACGGATTTTGAACCGGCCGCCGGTAATGGAACTCCCTTCCGCACTTCGAACCCTTCTGGCATTCCGGACTCGGTGCGCTTCTTCTTCGGCCATCAACAACAGTGCTTCCGTTTCAGCATCACCCTCGGGTGCAACTCGAACGAAGGCGGCTACTTCGACAACGCTTCGATCGCGTTCATCGACCTGCCCGGTGTCCCGGGCCAGGCGAGTGCGGACGCGACCGTGAGCATCGGAAGCGTGTTCTCGGACATCTGGCAGTGGACCAACGACACATTCCCCGCCAACGAGACGGCGGGCCTGCCGGGGACAGCCTCATTCGATACGACGGGCGCGCTCATCCGCACCGGACTCAACAGCGCGCAGGCCACGGGCAACGAGCTGCGTTTCGACATCCCCGGGGACTCGAGCGCCATCATCGCCGGCAATGCGACCGTGACCGCGCCCGACGATCCGGCGTTCGCGGCGGTGCGTGTCGACATGGTGTTCCGCATCCTGCCCGGTCCGGGCAACTACCAGGTCGCGGCCGGGCGCAACATGACGCCGGGTGGCGTGCCCTCGGGCGTGCTGCTGCAGCTGCCGAGCAACCAGCTCAGCGTGGTGACCCCCGGCGACGCGTCGTTCTGGGGCCAGTACATCGCGGACCCCGGCGAGGTCTCCGCCGGCTCGCACAACGGTGGCACGAGCTGGGATCCGCTGACATGGAATTCCGCGCGTATGGACACGACGCAGCTGAACGTGTTCCCCGTCGGCGGGAGCGTGTTCACCAGCCAGGGCTTGGTCACGAGTGGCTGGATGACCATGTATCACGAGCTTGATCCCAAGTTCGCGACACTGGGTGTCGACAAGTTCAAATGTTTCGTGATCGATACGACGAAGAGTTTCACCAGCTCGCCGACGAGCAACAACGCCAGCTGCAACGGCGTCATCCCGGCGTGGCTGACAACAGTCCCGCAGTCGCGGACGGGCTTCAACGGCTCGGCGACCACGAAGGAGTTCACCAAGATCATCCCCGATGGATTGCTCACGCCGGGTTCGCACGTGCAGTACTTCTACCGGAAGTCGCACGCCATCGATCCGTTCGTGCGCTTCGCGATGTGCCCGGACACGAACTTCATCACGCCGCAGAACAGTGAGGGCTCGTCGGACCAGCATCGCTGGCAGCAGTTCTCGGTGCTGCCGGACCGTTGGAAAAACGTCGCGTTCGGCGGCGCTGGAGCTGCGTGCATGCTGTACATCGACCTGAACGACCGGCGTGGCAACGAGGGCCGGTTCGTGGCGGTGATGGACTCGATCGGCGGCACGGCGTCGGCCAAATGGGGTGCGCACAATGGCTGGCATGCGCGAGGGGACGTCGTCATCACGAGCCTCGACGTGCGTACCAACATGGCCGTGGCGGTGAGTGACAGGAACTCCCAGCCGGGTACGACCTGGGACATGTACGGCGTGAAGGCCTCGGAGTCCCTGACGACATCGGCAGGTGCGCCGGGCAACCGGCTCGCGAATCGCGCGAATATGGGATTCGCCGCAGGGAAGGAGGC
>JANNWR010000146.1:0-2143 GCA_031408715.1 bacterium | reverse complement strand
GTCGGAGTTGACGATGATGGGCAGTCCCCAGCTGGTGCCCCCGGACGTCGAACGCGCGAGCAGGATGTCGCCTTCGTCGCGGCCCGAACCGGCCTGCTGGCCGAACAGCACGCTGCGGGTGCGGAGCGTGTAGTTGACGTTGATCCCGAGCGTGTTCTGCTGCACGCGCAGGTAGTAGGTCCCGGAGCGCCGGCACGAGAACACGACCTGTGAGACGAAGCCGTTGAAGTTACTGCTCTGCAGCAATGAATCCGAGACGTCGACGGCACCGTTGGATGGGCTCGTCAGCAACTGCAACAGGAAGCCGAACCCCGTCGAGAAGCTGCCGCACGCCCAGTCCTGCGGCTCGAGCCGGGCCAGCAGCGTCTGGCCCGCGGCGAGGTCGATGCGCCAGTAGTCGACGTCCGTGGTGCTGGCCGAAACACCGGCGCCGGACTCTCCCAGCTGCAGCGGACGCGCACCGTTCGGCGCGCCATTGGGCTCAATTTCGACAGTCGTCGAGTCCGATCCCGGCTCGGCGACCCAGCTTGCCGACGCCGGCCACGTCACATAGATGTTGCCACGGTTGGTTCCGGTGGTGCGATCCGCCGCGAGGCGCGGGTTCACCTTGATCTGCCCGGTCAGGTCCGTGGGACCGCCGGATAGATACGTCGAGTACAGCGTCGAGATGGCGGTCTCGGCGCTCCAGGTGGTGCCGTGATCCACCGACTTGTTGAAGTAGACCTGAGAGCCGTCTGGGGTCACGAACTGCGGCGATTGGAACTCGCAGGTGACCCACACCATGCGGTCGCTCCACACCACGTAGAGTTCGTGGTTCGGGCCGATGGTGGCGTCGGGCACGCCGACGAACCAGGCGCCGCTGCCGAGGCCGTTGGCGACCGTGCGGGAAGCGCCCCAGAACGAGCCGCCGTCCGCTGAGGACAGTGCCGCGACCTGATCCTTGCCGGTGGCGGTGCGGATGACGTAGATCAGGTGCACGTAGTTGTCGAACGGGTCGGCGACCACGCGCACGCGATCGATCTGGCTCGAGCCCACGAAAGCCGGAGTCTGCTGCAGCGCCTGCGGCGTGCTCCACAGGAAGGTGCATGCCGTGGTATCGAAGCCGCCACGCCAGAATCCGATCGCGGTGGACGTCGGTGCGCCAATCGCGTCGAGTCCCTTGAGGTAGGTGGCAGCCATGTAGAAGTTGCCGCGTCCGTCGGAGCTCAGCGTGGGATGGAACGCCTGGTCGTTGCTGGCGATGCGCGGAACGGACCCGCCATCGGTGAACGTCGCGCCCCAGTCGCACGAGGTGGCGAAGCCGACTTCGGTCGTGGGCGGGAACCCGGGCGAGCCCTCGGCGCCCTTGGTGTCTGTCCAGACCGCGACCACGAACCGCCCCCACGCCGCGACCGAGACGAAACTCTGCGCGTCATTGGACTGATCGCCCGTGGGATCGTTGGCACGGACGTTCGGGGTGCTGACCGGGAACGGCAGCAGCGGGCCATTGCTGAGGTTCGCCTTGACCTGTGCCGACAGCTGGGGCCAACCATCCGGCTGCCCCTGATCGGTGCGCGGCCAGCGCGCCTCGGACGGGCGGGCCATCATCATGCCGCCATCCGATTCTGTTCGCTGGGGCTGAGCGTGGGACGCGCGCGGCCCGGCGAAGGGGACGACGAATGCGAGCGCACAGATGAACGCGCAGCGGTTCAAGATACGGGCGGCCATCATCGCGGGCCTGCCTTGCTTGCACGCATCGTGGTGCCGGTGGAGGCCGATAGCGTCGTGCGGAGCGCGACCTGGCAGTTCGCGCTGACGTTCGGCACACAGGTCGTGCGCTGGAGGTTCGTCAGTACACCGTTCTGCCAGGTGACCCACTGGCTCTGGGGCTCGTTGGAGGGCAGGTTGACTGTCTCGTTGACGTTTGTGGGCGTCGCGAGAATCATCCCCTCCAGGAAGATCACCACCGGCGTCGTGCAGCCGCCGCACGCTCCCGTCCCGACCGTCTTGTTGTTGTTGAGGACCAAGTTGCAGACGAAGTACTCCTGCCCCGGGTTGAAGGTGCGTTCGTTGCCCGGTGCGACGGCCCAGCCAAGCGTGATGCGCGCCTGATTGGGTGCCACGCCACCGACGATGTAGGCCGCCAGACCGCCGGCGGCCTGAC
>JANNWR010000145.1:0-2701 GCA_031408715.1 bacterium | reverse complement strand
GTCGGCGTGCACTTCCTCTACCGGCGCGCTGGACTCCCGAGCGCACAGATCGTACGCGACGTGTGTTACCTCGACGCGCCCGAGTGCGACACCGATAAGCATCGTCTCGACTTCTACCTACCTCGAGGCCAGCACTGGCCGGTCGTGGTGTTCGTCCACGGCGGGGGCTGGAACATGGGCGACAAAGCGCTGCGCGTGGGCGGCGCCGACGTGTACGCGAACGTCGGACGCTACTTCGCCACCCAGGGCATCGGGGTCGCGGTCATCAACTACCGGCTCATGCCGACCACGGACTGGCGCGGGCAGCTGGCCGACGTCCGGCAGGCGGTGCGCTGGGTGCGCGCGCACGCGGCCGGTTACGGCGGCCGGACCGACGCGTTGTTCCTCATGGGGCACTCAGCGGGCGGCTGGCTGTCGAGCTATGTCGCACTCGACACGACGCGCGGACACGAGACACCGGTCCGTGGCGTGGTGTGCGTGAGCGGCGCGGGCCTGGACCTCACCGACTCGCTCACCTATGCGCTCGGGGAATCCCGCGATTACTACGTGCAACGATTCCAGTACGGCCCCACCGACCGGGACTGGCCGGTGGAAGCCTCGCCCGTGCTGCGAGTGACCTCTGCGGCACCGCCGTTTCTGATCCTCTATGCAGGCGGTGAGAAGAAGGCGCTCCAGCGGCAGGCCCAGGTACTCGAACACGCGCTCGCCAGCTCAGGGGTGGAGCGTTCGGTGGTCGTGGTGCCGGGCGAGAGCCACTCGCGCATGGTGCTCACGCTGAGCCGGCCCGACAAGGTCTCGGTGCCGGCGATCCTCGCGTTCATCCGTTCGCACACGCCGGGCGAGTAGGGGAGTTCGCCCGCAAGCACGGGAAGCCAGCGCCAAGCGCTACTCGGTCGCGTCGTCCTCGTCGTCATCGTCCGCCCCCGGCTCGCTGCGCAGGTTCGCGAACGGCGGCGCGCCGTAGTGCCGTTCGAACTCCGCGAGCATGCGCGCTTCGACATCCGCCGGGTCCTCCAGTTCGTCGCTCGCACGCCACGCGACCACCAGCCGGCTCGCTTCGCCCAACTGCCAGATCAGCCGGCCGCCCCAGTGCGCCACGACCTTGCCATGACCGAAGCGCAGGTAGCGTTTGATGCGTTGGCGCAAGCGCGACCGCACACCGGGGCCCCGGGCGCGACCGATATAGAGCGCGCTCGCATCTGGCACCCAGTGCTCGGCGAGCTCTTCAAGCGAGATCGCGGGCTGCTTGCCGCGCCACACGGGAGCCGAGCTCTTGGCGCGGAACTGATGCGGCGCCGAGCCGCGTGTCAGGACCACATACACGCCGCGCTGGTTGGGCACGCTCTGGCACGCATCCGAGTGAAGCTGGCCGATGGTGAGGAAGCCCTCGAAGCCGGCGGCTTCGAGCGAGGCGATGGAGTCGGGAGGGATCATGCGCGCGAAGGTAGCATGGGATTCGCCCGGGCTGCTGCGCTCGAGGCCCGACCCCGGCACGACATCAATGCGCCGATGTCATCCCGGGCGCCGGCACGGGACCGGTCTCCCACCACACCCCGAAGTCCGCGACGGGCAGCTGGACCTGCCTCGCCACGTTGGGTGCGACTCGCGACAGGTCCGCGTCCGATTCGAGCGCCAGGTCCGCGAGCGGATCGCAACCCAGCCCCGCTGTGATCCGTGCACGGTATGCCGGCCACGTCAGCATGGCGGGGTCGATCACAATCAGTGCGGGCTTCAGCTGCTCGAGTTGTTGATAGGCGAGCAACCGGGCGTGGGCGTCCGACTCCCACAGCACCACACCACGCTCGAACGGCAGGGCAGTGAATGCCGCGCGCACGCTGCGGTCAACCTCGGTGATGTTTCGAGCATGCGCGAACTCGGACGGAACCCACGCGAAGATGGCGCCTGCCGCGACCACGCACGACATCGCGAGCGCGACCCCACGATACTCAGCGCGCTGTAGCACGCGCGCGAACACGCTCGACAGGGCCACCGCCGATACGATGATCACGGGCAGGAAGTAGGCGGACGGGTCGGCGACGCCGTAACTCAGTGTGAACGCCGAGGTCAGCAGCACTGCGCCGCACCACGCGATCCACACGGGCCCGTCGGGAGTTCGTCGGGCATGCCGGGCGTGCCACACCAGCGCGAGCGCTCCTGGCAGGCACACGGGCAGCACTGCAGTCCACAGTAACCGGGACTCCGCCGGACTTGGCCGGAACGCACCGACGAAGCCATGGTAGATCGCCCCGGTCATGTGCCTCCACACGCCCACGACCGAGACTTCGAGCGCAGGCCACTGATAGGACGCCGGGTGCAGCGCGCGCCATGCGATGAACGCATAAGAGAGCAGCGGAAGCACCAGACCCGCCAGCGCAGCCACGGCGATCGTGCGACCGCGCTGGGGCGCGCGAATGATGACGAACCCGAGTAGTACTGTGAGTGGCGCAGCCACCAGCAACGCGGTCAGGTGATTCGCCAGTCCGCACCCGAGCAGCAATCCAGCGCCGAAGCCCTGCCAGCGTCCGAACTGTGCGCGCCCACGCCACAGCTCGAGCGACAAGAGCAGACTGCCCGCGGCCCAGGCAGCATGGAGCGCGTGGACCTCGGCCTGCGTGGCGGCACGCAGGAACACCGGATTCCACGCCAGCATGCTGCTCATGAGTGCGACCAGTGCAAGACGTGTGGGCCCGCCGAGCCGGAC
>JANNWR010000144.1:0-2229 GCA_031408715.1 bacterium | reverse complement strand
CCGCGACGTGCGTTTCCAGACCGGCACTGACGAACATGGCCTCAAGATGGCCCAGAAGGTTGGACCTACGATCAGGCCACGACGACATGGACTCAGGCGAGCAGCACAGGCCCGTCCCCGCGGGCCGATCACGTCATGGCCTACGACTCGGAACGGGACCGAATGGTCTTGTTCGGTGGCAACGATGGTGTCACCGAAGGCGATACCTGGGAGTGGGATGGTTCGACCTGGACGCAGATTCCGGTCTTGGGCCCCGGTCCGACGCAGAACGCCATCATGACTTACGACGCCGGCCGGGGACAGTTGTGTCTCTACGGTGGCGATAGCGGCGGGCTACCGCGTGGCGAGGTCTGGGAGTGGGACGGCGCGGAGTGGGCACACCTTGACGGCGCCACGGAAGTGCATCGCTCCCACTCAGCTGCCGCCTACGGGACGGACTGCAGTGGGACCTTCCTGTTCGGCGGCAACGGTGATGGCACTCAACTCACAACGCGTTTCTTCAATGGAACGCAGTGGTTCGAGCTCTCGAGCGGGCCGGGGTTCCGTCTGGATGGCGCCATGGCCTATGACGCCAGCACCGACCGCGTACTCCTGTTCGGCGGCAAACAGGACGCCCCGTTGACCGGTGTCCTGAACGACACGTGGACCTACTGCTGCTCATGTGCGACGGGGGAGGCGCTGACGGATGCCAACGGCAATCTGATACCCCCGCTCAACTGGGATCCCAGCGAGCCAATCACGACCGAGGACGTGGATATCGATCTTGGGGACACAGAGGCGCTTTACCCGGGGCTCGACACCTCCGACGACACGTGGTTCTCGAAGGACCCTTGCGACTCGGACATCGGGGGCACGATCGATCCGATCGACTCGCTCAACACCACGATCCAAGATCTGCTTGATGAGGGCATTAGCGTCATCACATCCACGGAGATCGCGGACGCGATGGGACCCTGGGGCGACGCGATCAACATTTTGTTCGGCGACGTGGACGGCGTGCTGACTTCGTCGCCGAGTGTCATGGCCAACTACACGCCCCCTGCGACCGCGTACTCACCTCCGCCGGGCCAGTGCTACATCTTCGGCGGCCGCGACCTGGTCTTTGTGCACGGGCTGCGGATCGATCCGATCGTGGACAAGATCTTCAAACTGAAGCTTGCGGCGCTGACGGCATGGGTTCCACCCACGAGCTTCCCTCCGCAGAACAGCGCCTACACCCCCGGCAATCCGCAGTTCCACGGCACCGGATACTGGGCCGCAGGGGCAGAGCGTTATTGGCGGAAACACATCGAGCGCTACCTCACCGAACATCAGATCATGAATCGGTACCTGATCGTGTCGTGGCCCTCGACGCAACGACTCAATGTTGGCGTGCAAGCTGTCTTGACGCAGATCGGCGAAGCCATGAACTACGGCACCGGGGTCGTCGATCCGAGCGTGAACAACGACAAGACCAAGTTCGGCACGCCAAGCTACGTCGCCATCTCACACTCCACAGGCGGACTGATGGTGGACGCGTGCATGTACTCGGCAGCGAACTACAGCAATCTCAACGCGGCCCCCATCGCGAACCTATGCAAGACGCAAGTCTCGATCCAGAGCGCCTTCAATGGCTCTCACGAGGCGACGGCGATGGTTGCGCTGGACCAGTACCTCAAGAACCAGGTCAGCGGGCCGTTCCCGAAGGCGCTTGAGCCGAGCTGGTTGTGCCCTCTGGTGAACAAGATCATGAGCACCGGGACGAACAACACACAACTCAGCTGTCCCATCGGACTGCCTACCCCATTGGGGATCATCAGCGCGAGCGTACTGGTGGATCTGGTTCCCCCAGTCACCCAACTGCGCTGGGGCAAGTATATGGATCAGACGGCCGTCCCATCGATTCTCCTGAGTGGCGGGCACCCGACCTACAATCGCTTCATCAAGCAGCTCCTTCTCCGTGGGTTTGACGATGGCGTACTGAGCTCCAACAGCCAGACGGCCAACCCGAACTCGTTCATATTCGGCCCGGCCGGATACCGAGCGACCAAGTTCCGCGAAGTGAAGGACATGGGCATCATGCAGAACGGCAAGAAGCGTATGCGCGGTTACCTGCTCGATCAGATCGTGGACCCGGCCATCTCGGGACTTCTGCCGGGGCTTAGCCTGCTCACGCGACGGGTCTCGGCGGGTGCCACGCCATGGATCTCTCCGACGGGTATGCGGCAGCCGGTGCGACGCACGTTCGGC
>JANNWR010000143.1:0-6988 GCA_031408715.1 bacterium | reverse complement strand
GCTCCCACCGGAAAGGTCGTGCTTCTGATGACACCCGATGTTCACTCGACTAATGACGAGTCCCCCGCGGCGCTGCGCGACGCCGCCTGCGCGTTCGCGCGTGAGGCCGGCGCGATCCTGCTCTCGGGTTACGGCCGCGTGCACGCCCCCGAGAAGAAGGGGCGCATCGATCTGGTCACCGAGTACGACAAGCGCTCGGAGGCGTTGCTGCTCGCGCGTATCCGCGAGCGCTTCCCGCACCACGGCATCCTCGCCGAGGAGAGCGGCGTGCACGCAGCGCACTCGGGAACCGACCCGGGCGCTCTCCAACACCGGGCCGGAGGCCCGGGCCCCAGTGCTCCCACCACACGCTGGCTCTGCGACCCCTTGGACGGCACCACGAACTTCGCGCACAACTACCCGTTCTTCTGCGTCTCGGTCGGGGTCGAAGTGGCAGGCGTCATGACGGCCGGTGCGGTCTACGATCCCGTGCGCGACGAGATGTTCTCCGCCGCAGCCGGCCTGGGCTCGACTCGAAATGGCGAACCGATCCATGTCACGCCGGTCGCTGCACTTGACGACGCGCTGCTCGTGACGGGCTTCCCCTACGACGTACGTGAGCATCCCGAACGCCACCTGCCGTTGTTCCAGGACTTCCTGTTCCATGCACAGGGCCTGCGGCGCGACGGCTCGGCCGCACTGAACCTGTGCTACGTCGCCATGGGCCGCTTCGACGGCATGTGGGAAGGCAACCTCTCGCCGTGGGACATCGCGGCCGGCTCGCTCATCGTGCGCGAGGCGGGCGGAGTGATCACCGGCTACGCCGGCGAACCGCTGCGTCTCGACGGCCGTCGCATCGTGACCGCGAACCCGGTGCTGCACGCGCGCATGCTCGAGGTGGTCGCACGTCACCCGGAGTCGGGGTTCATGGCGAGCTGAGCACTGTTGGTTCGAGCGCAGAGGGCTCATAGCCAGCACTCGATCGGCACCAGAAACACCGCGACCCCGCGCGTGAGCGACACGCGCGGGGCCGTCGATCATGTGCTGCGAACGTCAGTCGGCCCGCACCAGCCGAACCGCACCGCTGGCGCCGTCGGCCTGCCAGCGCACGAGGTAGAGCCCCGGTGCGACCTTGCGGCCGTCCGCATCACGGCCGTCCCACACCAGCGTGTGCTCGCCGGCACTGAGCGCACGTGCCTCCGACCGCATGCGCCGTCCCGCGAGGTCGAAGACGTCCCAGCGCAGGACACTGTCGTGTCCGAGCGCCAGCGAGAGTGCTGCCGCATCACGGAACGGGTTCGGGCCAAGCGCTCGCAGCGCGGTCACCGTCGGCACCCGCGGTGGAGCGAGCGCCGAGGTCGTGACCTCGAGCCGCAGCCGGCGCGGCGAGGACGTCAGCACGAGTGAGATCGGCTCACCCGCACGCACCTCTCGCGACCAGCCCGCCGCCGGCTCGGACAACACCACATGCCGCCCCGCCGGCAGGTCGGCGAACGTGAGCGCCGTCTCGGTCAGTCCCGACTTGGCACTGGCGGACAGATCCCACGCGAGCGTTTCGCCATCGGGCCGGAACATGGTCTGGTAATCGCCGTCATCCGCACCCCAGTCCGTGACCGTCGCGGTGAGCGACAGTCCGTCCTCACCGGGTGAAGGAATGGCGCGGCTCGAGAGCGGGTTCCAGACCGAGGCAGCCACATCGCCCGCCCCCAGCGTCAGCCGGGCCTCGCGCGAACCGGAAGCCGCCCGCACACTCAACGCCCAAGTCGCACCGGCCGGCAAGCCCGGCGCAGCGTTGACCGCCACCGGATCCCAATCGAACGGGAACGTCAGGTCGATCGCGGTCGGCGACTGCCGCCACAACCAATACGCGTGACCCGGCACCAGCACGTTGACCGCGAGATAGGAGGACGTCGAAGGATCCCACTCGAATACCTGACGATCGGTGGCGGTGTTGCCCCCCGCTGGTACGGAGATGCCACCGGGCTGGATGATCAACTGCGAGACCGCGTACGGGAAGCGGAACGGCGAACCGAACTGCGTCCAGCCCCGCCCGGCGAAACGGCCGAGCATCGGCAGCGTGAACAGTGTTTGCGGTGTGCCGAGGCCCGAGAACGACAACGTGGTGTCCTTGCCCCCGAGGAACCAGTAGCCCGCACCTGCCACAAGACGGGCGAGTGCGGTGCCCGGCTCGGCGTAGGCGCTGTCCGTCGCCACCCAGTGCCCGAACCGCCAGCGCGTGTTGTCGTACGGCATGAGGTTCGCGAGTGCCACTGCCAGCGTGTCATTGGCCAGCACGATCGGCAGCGAGAACGCACGATACGAGTTGGCGACGGCCTGCACGGTGGTGACGATCGGAGCATTCGAGAAGTACGCCGTGAACGTACTGTCGCCAGTGACATTGTGGAACGTGTAGTTGGGGACCGCCGCGAAGTTGGTCGTCCCGACGACCACACGGTCGACGTAATGGCCTCCCGTCCCGTCACTGCGAAGGGAGAGGTTGGCGCCGTCGTTGACATAGATACGCCCTTCGAAGGGCAGGATGCTGCCGGTTCCCGCGGCGATCGAAGTCAGGATGCGGTGGTAGTTGCCAGCGACACCCGTGTTCGAGGCACGCTGCGCGAACAGGTCGATGTTCGAGCTGCCGTTACGATCGTCCATCCAGGCCGTGAGCAGGTCCACACCACCGACTGCAACCGCGCCCGACTGGGCCGAACTCACGCCCCCGGACAGCGAGGTGCGCCCGGTCCCGTCGGCGACGAGTGTCGAGCGCAGGTGCCGCATGTAGGCGCGCGTACTGGAGATCCAGACCACGAAGGCGCCATCGGCCGCATCGGGGAGCGCGACCAGGTTCGGCGTCGCACCCATCGACTGCCCCGCGAACGCGATCGCCGGGCTGCCCACAAGCGCGCCGTTCGCATCGAGCCGCAGCACGTGAACGCTCGGGCTGTCGGCGGAGACAAGGATGGCGCCGCCATCCGAGCGCGGCACCAGACCGATGGGCTTGGTGCTCGAGGTGGCCAGGAGTGTGGTGCTGCTCGCCGCCACGCCGGTCGCATTGAGCATCGTGCCGTGGATCTCGCCCCCGGCGGACAGGTACCAGGCCACCAGCAGGGATGCGCTCCCGGTCCGGGTCATGACCGCGTTCTCGGAACGCAGGGTCGTCGGCACGAATGCCGGCGTGTAAAGTGCGGTACCCGTGGCATCGAAGTGCTGGAAGCCAGTGGTCGTGTTCGTCTGCGGATGCTCCCAGGACACGAACGCGCCCCCGTTGTCGTCGGCCAGCAGACGCGGACTGCCCTGCGCACCCGACGTCGGGCTCACGACCGCGATCCCGCCCTGCAGCCACGCACGCGTGCCGTCCGACGTGATGCGCTGCAGGAACACGGTCGGATTGGCGTTGCGTCCGTCGATCCACGCCACGACCGCACCGCCGGAGGCATCCGAGCACACCGACGGCACGGTCTGGTTGGCGTTGGCCGTGGTCGAATCGACCCGCATGCCGTTCGTCATCCAGCGCGCCGCGCCGCTCGCATCGATGCGCTGCGCGAAGACGTTCCTCGTGCTGCTCGGCTGGTCCGCGACCCACGTCAGGACTATGCCGTTCTGGCCGTCGGAGCTGATGCTCAGCGACGCGATGTTCGTGAGCGCCGTGCTCACGAGCAGGCCGTTCGTCGCCCACAGCGCAGTTCCAGTGGAGTCGATCCGCTGACAGAAGATCTGAGTGGGGGCAACGCGTGCATCGATCCATGCCGCGATGAAACCGCCGCGGCCGTCACTGATCATACGCAGATTGGAGGCGTTGCCGGTCGTGGAGTTGAACGACAGGCCGTTGGCATTCCAGTTGGCTGCGTGCACCGAAACCGCGAGTGACAGTGTGACGAGCATGGCCGCGATCTTCCTGATGCCGTGATGCCGATCCTTCGACATGCGTTCCCTCGCCTCGACCGTGTGGGGGACGTGAACCGGACCGAGCCTGGTCCCAGCGCACGCGGGGCGCGACGAGCACCTGACGGCTCGCAGCGGTCCCGTCCTGCCGACTCCTTGGCCCTGCACGCGCGCAGTCTGCTAACCTGTGCGGTACGCGCCCTCGCAGCGTTCGTTCCATGAAGTCATGATTCGACACTCATATTCGACACTCATTGGAACGGACCGGGAGGACGGGCACCCGCACCCACCGCGCGACCCGAACAAGGTGCCCGCCAGAGCCCGCGGACGCAAGCCAGAATCGGCCCCCACTCGACCCCAGCCACCCTTTTGCGAGATCCCTCGTAGCGGCGGCTCGGGCCTTCCTACCGACGGAGAACGACCCATGAGCACGATGCCGTGGCGGATCCTGGTGATCAGCGATCTCGGTGTGGACAGCCGCGAGCCCGCGCCTGTGTCTTCCGACACGCTCGCGGCATGGTTCGAGTCGCTCGCACTGCCGGTCGCGCTGGGACAGCTCGCCCCGGCCACCCAGCTCGCAGCGGGCGTCTCCGGCGCTGCGCTCGACACATGGCTGCACGACCCGAAGCAGCAGCGCATCGAGGCCGCTTGGCTCGGCTTGCAGCGCTTGCTCGCCGAATCCGCCGGGGCGGTCGACGTCGAAGTGCTGGCGTTGCCCCGGAAGACACTCGTCGAACGCTTCCGCGCCACCGTGCACGCGCACGAGCTCACCGCCGCGGAACCCGTGACGCTGGTGGTGCTCGATTATGACTTCACGCACAAGTCAGAAGACCTCGCCGCGCTCAAGTCGCTCGCGGCCATGGCCGCCGAGATCCAGGCACCGCTGGTCGCCAACGCGGGCGCGGGGTTCTTCGACCTGCGTTTCCTGGTCCAGGCCGGTGCGGTCAAAGACATCGCCGGGCGCCTGATGAGCCCGGCGCACAACGGCTGGCAGGCGTTCCAGACGGAAGAGGACGCGCGCTGGCTGTGCCTCACGCTCAATCGCTTTCTGCTGCGCGCGCCGCACGAACTCGATGGCTACCGCGAGACGTGCACGGAGTCGAACCCGGACAGCTACCTGTGGGCTCGCGGCGTGTGGCTGGTGGCTGCGGCAGTGGCGCGAAGCGTGCGCGTCAACGGCCATGCACTCGACCTGTCGGGCAGCGGCGGGCGCTTCGATGACGTGGCGACGCGGAGCTACCCGGTGAATGCCAACGAGACGCGCGCACTGGCCGCCGAGGTGCCGTTCCCCGACACGCAGGCGCTCGAGCTCACACACGCGGCGTTCACGCCGGTCACCGGCGCGCTCGGCCAGTCCACCGTCATGCTGCCCATGGTCGTGACCACGCACCGCCTCGCGCCGGGCAAGCTCACGGTGGAAGGCACGCTGGCCTACCAGCTCACGGCCGCGCGCGTCGCGCTGGCGTGTGGCAGTGCGTCCGGCGCGCTGGATGCCCCCGGTGACGACGCTGCGGTGATCGCGCAGGTCTCGGCCGAGTTGCGCGTGCAGCTCGGCGGATTGCTCGGCGATTCCGCGGACGCGCTCGGCGTGGCGGTGCTGGCGGCAGACGACAAAGCACCGCGGCGCGTCGCGGTGACTGTGAAGCCGCCGCTGGTGCTGGAGAGCAAGGCTCCGGTGTTCGCGATGGAGTTCGGGATCGGGTGAGACGCTGTGCCCGGCCTCGGCGCTCTGGGTTGCCTTCGAGGCATGCGCCCCGACATCCTGTCCGAGCACTCCGGGCGGCATCGTCCTGTGTTTCCGCCACACAGGCTCTCAGCTGTGGGTCATGAGGCTCCCGAGTTCGGCCGGCCCTCCCGACAACACACCCCGATACCTACCTCGCATCAGAGCCTCTCGCCGCGGCGCCAACCCCCAGCGATCCATCGGAGGCGGCGACTTGTCGCCCCCCACGTCATCACCTTGGCACCATCGGGTGCTCGTCCCGAACGCCGATGCCCGCTCTTTCCAGAACGCCTCGGCCTTGTCCGGGTCTGGAAGCTGGAGTTCCTCGAGGAACTCCAGCTCGAACTCATCCGGCTCCAAGCCCTCGGGAGCGACTCGTGCTCGTGTCCCCGACTCCACATCGAACCCGGTGATTCGCGTGAACGCGGCGCCGGCTCCGGCCGCGCACTCTGCATCCTCGTCCCGCATGACCTGCAACAAGCCCGGCACGACGCCGGGATGCCCGAACGCACCAAGAATACGGAAGCGCCTGGCCCCGAGCGCTCCAGCGTTCCCGGCCCTCTGGACGTGCGCAAGATCGGCGTGAGTTCCCAGAACTGCCAGCATGAACGCGGCCTCGAAGTCGTAGGGGACGGGACTCGCGCAGCGTCCCCGGCAGAACTCAAGCAACCACGGCTGGCTCGTCCAAGCGGCGGCATCGAGCGCGGCCTGACGTAGCCGGGCGTCTTCGGCCTGTGCGGCGAGCTCAAGGCGGGGCTTCAGGTCGGTGTTGAACCCCGCCACTCCAGCCGAACCGAGCGCGGCAAGGCATCGGCATGCGGCCTGGGCGGCGTCTGGGTCGCCTGCGTCGAGCCACTCGATGAGACGGCGCGTCGATTCGGGCGTGGCGGCGCCCTGGAAAGCGAGTGCGTTGCATGCCGTGGCGGCCGCGGCTGGTGCTCCAGAGACGGTCAGCTCAAGGAGCGCGGCGCGGATCGACGCCTGTTCTCCCACGCACAATCCCGCGCCGATGCCCTCGAGCGCCACGCCCTTCGCCGACTCGAGAGCCATGCGGACCGCATCGCTGGCGGCGTCATCGCCAATGCGCAACAGCACGTGGGTGGCCGCCAGGGCCGCACCCGGCTCCTCGCTCGCGAGCGCGGCTTCAAGCGATTCGCGCACGTCGTCACCGGCCAACGCGAGCCCTTCTGCGTGAGCGTCCAGGCGTTCGTCGTGGTCGATGAGCGCTCTCAGAGTGACGTGGTCCGCGTCCAGGAAGGCGGTACGCAGCGCCCACAGGAGCGGCAGCACTTCGAGATGCTCTTCGATCACGTCGGGGATACTCAACGGCGTACCCAGATGGAGCATTCGTCTCCCCTAGTTGAGTTGGATGGAGCCGCCGCGGATGCGGTTCTTGCCGCG
>JANNWR010000142.1:0-6190 GCA_031408715.1 bacterium | reverse complement strand
CATCAGTGCGTTCTTCTTCGCGCCCCGCACCGAAGCGTCCGACCAGGCCGAAGCTTCCGATACGGCGGAACACAGCGAGCCGGAGGTCGCGAAGACTCCATGGTCGGGTCTCGAACTCGAACTGGTCGGCGCCAACATCCGCGCTGAACAGGCCGTCGTCGAGCATCGCATCGAAGAACTGGGTGAGCAGCACTTCTACGCACCGCAGTGCCCGGAAGGCGTCCTCGGCGTGCCGAGCTACGAGCGCGTCACGTTCCGCGACGTGTACCCCGGCATCGACTGGGTCTTGATCGCAGGGCGGGGCGGCCCGGTGCACCAGGACTTCATCGTCCGGCCGGGTGCGGACCCCGCGCGGATCCGTATCCGCTATCACGGTGCCAAGGACCTGCGGCTCGATCCCGACGCTCGCACACTGCACCTGCGCACCGCCCTCGGCGAGGTGAGCGAGGGGCCGCTGCGTTGCTTCCAGGGCGCTGCCAAGGGCACGGTCCAAGCGACTTTCCGCCTCGCGAACGACGTGCTCTCGGTGCGAATGGGTACGTACGACCGCAACCAACAGCTCACGATCGATCCTCCGCTCTTGTGGTCCACGCTCTATGGAGGGAGCGACTACGACGGTCCCAAGTCCATCTACTGCGACAACCGCAACGGCGACGTGTACGTGGTGGGCTACACGGCGTCGAGCGACCTGCCCTGCTCCACGGGTGTGGGCATTCCCACCTACTTCGACGGCGTGCGAGACGGCCCGCCCGATGCATTCATCTGGAAGTTCACGCAACTGGGGCAGCGCCGCTGGGCCACTTACTACGGCGGCAACTTCTCCGATTACGCCACCGATTGCGCTGTCGACCGACTCGGCAATCTTTACGTGGTGGGTCACACGGCGTCTACCAACTTGCCCGTGTGGCAACTCCCCGGCGCCTACTGGCAGCCCACTTCGGGCGGTGCCATCGACGGCTTCGTGCTTCGGTTCAACTCGCAGGGAGTCCGCCAGTGGGCCACCTACTACGGCGGCAACGCCAATGACTTCGTGACAGCGGCCACCACGGACTCGACTGATCACCTGTTCGTCGTGGGTTCGACCAGTTCTTCGAACCTGAACCTCGTGAACCCGCTCGGCGGCGCGTACTGGCAGCCAGCAGTCAACGGCCCCAGCGACTCGTTCCTGCTCCGCTTCAACACACTCGGCGCGCTCGTCTGGGCCACCTACCACGGCGGCGACGACGGCGATGGCGCCTTGGGCGTGGCGGTGAGCGCGAACAGCGTGTACATGGTCGGCGAGACCTACTCGACCGTGTTCCCGACCGTGGATCCGCCGGGCAATGGCGACTACTTCCAGGGCACTCCGGGCGGCTTCGCCGACGCGTTCATCTCACGCTTCACGCTGAATGGCGTGCAAACGTGGAGCACGTTCTATGGCGGCGCCGGGTTGGACCAGGCCTGGCGGCCCGTGGTCGCCCCCTCGGGTGCGGTCTACATCGACGGCATCACCAACTCCTCGGACCTGCCGGTGTTCAATCCCAATCCGATCGCGACACCGAGCCAGCCGGCGTACTTCCAGGGCTCACTCGCGGGGCTCCCCGGATCGTTTGACCTGTTCATGCTGCGCTTCACACCCGGCAACGCGCGCGTCTGGGGCACCTACCTGGGCGGTTCCAGCAGCGAGGACCTGGGCCGTGCCGCGCGCTCGCTCACCGTGGACTCGCGCGGCCGCACCTACATCACAGGCGTCAGCGGCTCCAACGACCTTCCGTTCGCGAACCCGGGCGGCGGCGCGTACTTCCAGAACAGCACCACGAACAGCGACGTGATGTACGCACGCTTCTCCACCTCGGACTCGCTCGAGTGGTGCACGTTCTTCGGCGGCAACGGTGGCTCCTTCGGTACCGCGGTGAGCATCGGCCTCGGCGACTGCCTGTTCGGCACGGGCGAGTTCCAGAACGGCAACGGCTTCAACACACCGCCCGTGAACCCGCCCGGGATCGGCGCGTGGTTCCGTGCCAACAGCAGCGGCTCGGACGACGGCTTCATCACCAAATTCTGCGACAAGCTCTCGGCGTGTTGCACGGACTTCACGTGCACCGCGGTGGCGAGTGCCGCGGAATGCGCCGCGATCGGCGGCGGCGCGTTCTATCCCAACCAGACCTGCGCGCAGACCAACTGCGTGATCCAGTGCACGATCTGCGGCAAGAAGTTCTCGGACGTCAATCGCAACGGTGTGCAGGACCCGGGCGAACCCGCGCTTCCGAACTGGACCGTCGAACTGCGCGCGCCGAACGGCACGCTCTACACCAGCATGCTCACCAACGCCAACGGTGAATACTGCTTCAGCAACATCCCGTGCGGCCCCTGGCTCGTCACCGAGGCCGCCCAGGGCGGCTGGGTGCAGGTGGCCCCCAATGGTCCCGGACACTCGTTGTCGCTGGGGATCGGGACCACGCAGAACGGCGTGAACTTCGGCAACTACTCCTGCCCCACCGCGCCGAACTGTAACCCGATGCCTCCGGGCCTCGTGGCGCTGTGGCCGTTCGACGACGGCCCGGGAGCAACGAAAGCGATCGACGTCACCCACACGGCCCTCGGACGGAACGCCGCGATCTTGATCGGCGGTGCGTCGAGCGGCGCGGGCGAGTTGTGCCTCGCGAGCCCTGCGGCGTATGCGTTGGTGCCGGCGGTACAACAGACCGGACTCGACTTCGGTGCCGGCTCGATGGGCATCTCGGTTTGGCTCATGACCGACGCGAGTTCGGCGAGCGGACGAGTGATCGCGGAGAAGCGCGGCGCTTCCTCGCTCGGCAGCCTCACCGGCTGGTCGCTGAGGCTGGACGGCATGAAGTGCGTGCTCGCGCTGGCCACCGGTGCCGGCTCGCAAGTGGCGGCAGGCCCGGTGCTGACGCCCGGCGTGTGGTCGCATGTGGCCGTGTCCGTGGATCGCACGAACGGCCAGGGCCGCTGGTACTTGAACGGCGCGCCACTTTCCACGGGTGCGTTCACGCCGATCGCTGGCTCGCTCGACAACACGGCCAGCGTGTTCATCGGCCAGCAGGACCCCGCACTCGGCCCCGGACCTGGCTTCCAGGGGTGCATCACGCAGCTGGCGATCTTCCGTACTCCGCTGACCCCCGAAGTGGCCGCCAAGGCTGCAGGCCCCGGGCCCGGGATCGGAGTGCCCCAGCCGTGGTGCCCGGACTACGCGATCCTGCCCGCCTCGCGCACCATCTGCTCCACGCAGAGCTCGGTGCAGGTTTGCTTCAACATCGGCAACAGCAGTGCGGTGCCCGTCACTTACTCGTGGTCACTCGCGGGTCTGCCTGCGGGGCCCGGCTGCACGAATGCCGGCCCGACGCAGTTCAGTCCTTCGGCGGGCACGGTGACCGTGCCGGCGGGCGGAGTGTCGGCTGCCATCTGCGTCACTATTGCGCGACCGGCCGGTTTCACGCAGCAGGCCGCCACCGCGTGCTACGCGCTGACGTTCGTCAATCAGACCACCGGCATCTGCCGCACGCGCACCTCCACGCTCAAGGTGGACAACTCGTGCTGGTGCGGGGACGTCATCCCCACGGGCATCGTCGCGGTGCCCGGAGGCGGCCGCGTGATCCCGTTCTCCGTCCGTCGTCCGTGCGACCCTCTCACGTCGGTCGCGTACCGCGTGGTCGGCTCACCCGCGCTCGGGGGCTACGAAGACCCGCACGCGATGAGCCTCGAGGGCGCAGCCCCTGGATCGCCGCTCGTCGGCACGGTGAGTGCGGGTGAGGCGAGCGAAGCGACGCTGCCCGTGACCGTGTACTTCCCCGCCGGGTACGACCCCGCGGCGGTGTACGAACTCGTGCTGGAGGCCGACACCGATGGCGACGGCAGCTACGAGCCGCTGGCGAGCGCGTTTGTCGCACCCGCGCCGGAAGCGGACGGCACGACCGGCGTCGGCAGTGGCACGCCCTCCGTGCGCACCGAGCTGCGGACGAACCCCAATCCCTTCATCACCAGCACGTCGATCGCATTCCGACTCGCACAGGCAGAGCCCGTGTCGCTCGAGGTGTACGACTTCAGCGGCCGGCTCGTCCGCTCGCTGGTGCGTGGCTGGCTCGAACCCGGCGAGCGCCGCCTGACGTGGGACGGTCGCGACAACGAAGGTCGTCGCATGGCACCGGGTGTCTACTTCGCGCGGTTGCGGACGCGCTCGGGCATGCAGCAGGCGAGACTGGTGAAAGTGCAGTAACGCGCCCCTTAGCCCGACCTATTCATGAGCAACCGGCCCTCTCGGCTCACGGTTCACGAATAGGTCGGGCTACCGTCTCCGACCGTCCATCAGCTCGCGAATGGCACGCGCCAGATCCGTCTCCGGCGACTCGGCGAACAGCGGCTCCCAAGCCCGCTGGGCTTCGGCCCGGCGGCCGGTGCGCCAATAGAGCAGGCCCAGATTGTAGCGGGCCGCAGGATGGTGGGGAAAGCGCTCCACAACCGAGGCGATGGCGCGCACCGCCGCGGTCGTGTCCCCCATCATCGCCTGGAGTGTGCCCACGTTGAGCTGGAGGTTGGCGTTCTCGGGCGCCATCCGCGCTGCGACCTCGAGCTCCTCCAGTGCGGCCGGAAATACCCGATGCACCATGAAGCGGTCCGCACGCGCAAGGCGTGCGGCCAGGGTCCGGGCCGTGTCGGTGCGTGACACGCCGGAGTAGGAAGCGTAGTCATGCACTCGCAGATGGCCATCGACGTCGAAGGTGAGAACGGTCCAGTCGCGGTACTTGGGACCCAACCAGCGTTGGAACTCGGCCTCCTGGATGCGCGGCACGCGCCAACGCAGCGCATCGCCTTCGGCCAGAGCCACCCACACGTTGTCGTCCCAGTAGGGGTCGATGTCGTAAGCCGTCAGGGCGGTGGTGACCGTGGTTCCAGCGGACGTCTCGACGGGCTGCTCGCCGAGTAGGACCACCCGCGGGCCGATCCTGACGTCAGAAGCATCGAGGTCCTTGAGCGCGTTGCGCGCCACTTGCGCGCGGCGCAGCACGAAATCCCTGGGGAGTGCTGCGTTCGGGAGCCGGGCACCGTGACGCACCTGCACCGCTGCCACTTGGGCCGTCACGAGCAGCGTGCATCCGACTGCGAGGGCACGCATGTGCGACGCACGCCCGCCTCCGACCGCCAGCAGGATCGCCGAGGCGTAAAGGCCAGGCAACGCGCACAGCACATAGTAGAAGTAGAACTGACGCTCCAGCGGCAGCACGGGGCCCAGCAGTCCCAGGAACCAGAGCGCCCCGAGCCAGGCACCGTCCGAGCGGCGCCGGATCAAAAGCACGAGCCATGCCGCCAGCAGTACCCAGCCGGCGACCTGCACCCAGACCTGTCGCGCCCAGCCGATATCCGAGCCACTGTGCGCGGCGGCTCCCGCGAACACGCTCACCGCAAGATAGGCGGGCAGGTTCCGTAGCACGGCCAGCGGCGCCACGCCGTATGCCTGCCCGGTCGCGACGCTCGTCGGCCCCAGAGCGATGGCAGCCGCCACCGCGGCCAGCCCGACATAGAGTGCTGCCCGAAATCGGCCCGCCCGATTGCCTCGCTTCCAATCGAGGATGGTCAGGACGGGCACCGCGCCGACCGCGATCTCCTTGCTGGCGAGCGCGAGGCCGAACAAGAGCGGTGCTGCCCACCGCAGTCGTTCCCCGCCCGGCCGGTCCTGCACGAGCAGGAGGACACATCCCGCCAGGAACAGCGCGCACATCAGATCGGAGACCGCGGAGGACCAATGCAGG
Source organism: bacterium (assembly GCA_031408715.1). Classification (GTDB taxonomy): domain Bacteria; phylum Eisenbacteria; class RBG-16-71-46; order RBG-16-71-46; family RBG-16-71-46; genus JAIOPA01. The sequence goes on along the minus strand of JANNWR010000142.1, from coordinate 443 downwards.
GCAGCGAATACCGCCGGGGAACTGAGCCACAGCGCAGCGGTGGCCGCAGCGGGGCCGGGACGCACATACCGCGCGAGCACCCAGTAGAAGATCAGACCCGTGGCCAGGAAGAATGCGATGCCGAGCGCATGGAAGATCACGGCGTCGGGCCCGGTGAGCCCAGCCACCGTCCGGAAGAACAGGTGCATGCTCAGGAACCGCGGAGCCCACAGCGGTGCCGGGTCGTCGCCGGCCGCCTTGAGCAGCCAGCGGAAGTCGTCTTGGGCGAAGTAGGTCGTGAATGCGCGCTGCCAGGTGATGAGCGTCAGAGCCGCGAGGACCCAAGCCCAAGGTCTGCCCCTCGGAGCGGCATCGGGTGCCAGAGTGGTGTCAGGTGTCATCGAGGCCCCTCCGCCGGGGCGCGTCTGGTTTGAATCACGTGGCGCGAACCGTGACAGGGCGCA
>JANNWR010000141.1:0-1721 GCA_031408715.1 bacterium | reverse complement strand
GCGGGAACACGGTCTCGCCCGCACGCGCGTGGCCCGCACCGAACTCCGCGCTGTCCTGCACCGGCTGCACGCCGACGCGCCAACGGCCCGGCGCGCCGCTTCCGCCACCGGCCGACATCTCCGGACCACCGGCGCGTGTCCGCTCGAGACGCACGACGCGCGCGCCTTTTCGCAGGGTGACGCCTGCGGCGTCACACGCGGCGAGCAACGCGTCGAGCACGGTCTGCGCATCGTCGCTCTCGGGGAAGTACTTGCCGGTGTCCTCGAGCTTCAGCGCCACGCCCAGTTCGGTGCGGAACCAGTCCAGCGTCTGCTCCACCGTGAACGAACGCAGCACGCGCCGCACGACATTGGAGGAGCCACCATGGAAGTCGCGCTCGCTGACCTTGGCGTGCGTGACGTTACAGCGCGTGCCGCCGCTCATGAGGATCTTGAGACCGACCTGCGGGTGCGCATTCAGCAGCGTGACGCGCGCACCGGCCTGGGCGGCGCGCAGCGCGGCAGTGAGCCCGGCGGCACCGGCACCGATGACGAGGACGTGGCGTGAGGACATGATGTACAGCCTACGGGCATCAGCTGTTGGGCGCGAGTCTCAGGCAGAATAGGCTCCCCGATGCGCACACGACGCACAGACAGCCCTTGACCCGCGCGCACCGTGCCCGTGATACTGCCCAAGAGGGGTCCTGCGCGAGTACCTCGTGAGGCGACAGCCGAAACATCGCGTCCTCTGTTCCTACTTTCACAGGAGGACGTATGCCGTCTCTCACCGAGATCTCTGTTGCCCAGCTCACGCGTCTGGTCGGCACACCCGACGCCCCGGTCATCCTCGACGTCCGCAATGACGAGCACTTCGCCGAGGACCCGCGAGTCATCCCGGGCTCGATCCGCAAGCCCTACCGCACGGTCGAATCGTGGGCGGATGAATACGCGGGCCAACGCGTGGTCGTCAGCTGTCACCATGGCGCCAAACTGAGCCAGGGGGTCGCCGCATGGCTGCGTCAGTCATGCGCGGCTTCAGCGGAATCACTTAAGGCGGACACGAAGCGTGGGCCAAGGCCGGTGCGCTGCTGGTGAATACCGCCAGCATCCCACCTCGAGATACGCACGGGCGCACGGTGTGGGTGACGCGGGCGAGGCCCAAGGTCGACCGTATCGCCTGCCCGTGGTTGCTGCGGCGTTTCGTCGATCGCGATGCCGTGTTCCTGTTCGTGGCCGCCTCCGAAGTCGAGGGCGTGGCCGAGCGCTTCCAGGCCACGCCATTCGATATCGAAGGGGTGCCGTGGTCGCATCGCGGCGAGCGCTGCACGTTCGACACCATGCTCGATGAGTTCGGACTCGAGTCCGCTGCGCTTCGCCAACTCGCCGACATCGTCCGCGGGGCCGACACGGCGCGCATGGACCTGGCGCCGGAATCGGCGGGACTGCTCGCGGCCTCGGTCGGGTTCTCGCGCATGTACAAGGATGACCTGGCGCAACTCGATGCCGTGATGCCGCTCTACGACGCTCTCTACCGGCGCTGCCGGGACGCCGGCGACGAGACGCACAACTGGCCCGCCCCGGCGAAGCCGACTGCTTCATGAGTGACGCCGCGGCGACGACACCGCTGGACGTTCCGGCGGTGTCGTTCGCCGAGGCGACGAGCGTGTGGTGGCGCATCGGCTGGCTGTCGTTCGGTGGGCCGGCCGCGCAGATCGCGCTCATGCATCGCATGGTGGTCGACG
>JANNWR010000140.1:0-18180 GCA_031408715.1 bacterium | reverse complement strand
CGCCCTCGCAGACCGTGACTGCGGCGGCCGCATCCCTGCCACTCCACGTGCTGGCACCCGAGAGCGCACGCACCGAGGCGAACGCACCGTTCGAATGCGGTATCAACGCCAGCAACGAAGACGCCCTGAGCGTGCGGCTCGACTTGCCGTCACCGCTCCCCATCGCCCCCAAGCGCAGCGCCGGCGCCACACAGGTGGGAGCGACGCGCACGGTGTGGAAGATCGCCATCGAGTGCGACTACGAGGTCTATCACCTCAAGTTCGCCGACGACCTGAACGCCGCCACTTCCTATGTGCTGACAGTCCTCGGCACGGTGAACCTGATCTACGAGCGCGAGCTCGAGGCAACGCTGACGGTGCCGTTCATCAATCTGTGGACCACGGTCGCGGATCCGTACTCGGCCTTCAGCACCGCCCAGCAGCTCACGCAGCTCCAAGGGTACTGGGGCCAGAACCACGCCAGTGTCGTGCGCTCGGCGGTGTTCATGATGTCGGGTCGCCCACTCGGCGGCGGCATCGCGCTCATCGGCTCACTGTGCAACACGCCCAGCGCATACGGGCTCGCCGCCATGGACTTCACCTACACGTACCCCACCGCCACTTCGACGTGGGACGTGAACGTCATGGCACACGAGCTCGGCCACATCTTCGGCAGCTATCACACGCAGAGCTGCAACTGGGCCACGCAGGGCTACGTGCCGGCGGCGACCACGCTCGACTCGTGCTTCACGTCCGAGGGCGCCTGCGCCACGTACCCGAACCACCTGCCGCCCGACAAGGGCACGCTCATGAGCTATTGCCACGTGGCCTACGGGGTCGCCAACGGCATCCGGCTCGACTTCCATCCGGTGTGCGTGCAGCGCATGCGCTCGGTCATGAGTGTCGCGGCGTGCAGCACGCAGGCATTGCCGCAGCCACCGCGCAACATCGCCATCGTGCCGCAGGGCAATGGTGTGCGTCTCAGCTGGAGCGCCGGCGGCAGCCCGAACGTGCTCGGTTACGAGGTGGCGCGCAGCCCGCTGCCGCTCGATGTGCAACCGGGGCTGGTCGGTTCTACTGCGGCATTGCTGTTCGACGACGCCGGCTTCGGCAGCTACTGGTATCGCGTGCGCACCATTCGTGCTGCGGACACCTCGTCGTGGAGCGCCGAGGTCAAGGGTACGTCGACGTGCAACGCCGTGGCCGGAGCCAGCATACCCGTCGACATCGATCCGGTCGCCGGATTGCCACTCGACGTGAACGGTGACGGCCGCGAGGATCTCGTGGTGGCGAGACGTTCCGGAAGCCTGATGGCAACACTACTCGGGCAGGGCGTGGGCGCGGCAGGCAACGGTGTGTTCAGCGCGCCCGCGACATTCACGACCGGCGGCCAGCCCGCATGCTTCGCCACCAGCGACATGACTGGTGACGGCATCGCCGACCTCGTGGTGGGCGTGCAAGCCGACAATTCGATCCGCCTGCATCGCGGCAACGCCACGGCGGGGGTCCCGAACGGCTCGTTCCAGGTGCCGCTCGTGGCGGGCGTGCTGCCTGGCGTCCCGGTGGCGCTCACCATCGCTGACACCAACGAGGACGGCATCGAGGACGTGCTCACCTGTGCCGACGGCACGGTGGCGCGCATGCGCGGTCTTGGCACGGCCGGCATCGGCAACGGTACGTTCGCCGCCGTGCAATCGACCCCGGTCGGTATGTCGCCGGTCGACCTGCTGTTGCACGACTGGAATGCCGATGGCGTGCTCGATCTGGCGGTGGCGGGCCCGGCGGGATTGAGATTGCTGCTCGGCGGGGGCAACCTCGGGCATGGCGACGGCTCGTTCGCGCTGCCGACCACGTATGCCGCAGGCATCAGCCCCGGCAAGCTCGCAGTCGCCGACCTTGATCTCGATGGCGACGACGACCTGCTCGTGTGCGATCCGGGCGATACGCTGGTGCGCGTGTTCCTGGGACGCCAGACCAACGGCCTCCCGAACGGTACTTTCACCGCCGGTGTGGCCTACGGCGCGGGTGCCAGCCCGAGCAGCATCGTCATCGTCGACTGGGACCATGACGGCATCCCGGACGTGGTGATCGGAAGTGACACCGCTCCCGCCACGGTGAGCGTGTTGCTCGGCCGCGGCGATGGCACGCTCGCCAAACGCTTCTTCGTGCCGACCGGCGGCAACAACGTGGTGGCACTGGTCGCCACGGACTACGACGAGAACGGTGCGATCGACGTGCTCGCGATCCAGCGCAACTCGGGCACGGCGGTGCGCGTGACCCCCGTGTGCGCGGGCGCGCTGTCCCCCACGCTCGTGCTCGCCACGCCGAATGGCGGCGAGCAGTGGTCGGCGCAGGACGAACGCATCGTCAACTGGAGCAAATCGGGTGGCGTGCTGAGCGTCGACGTGCAACTGTCGCTCGACAGCGGCGTGCACTGGCGCACGATCGCCCGCGAGATCACCGGCACGAGCTGGACCTGGACCGTGGGCGCGGCCACCACCACGCATGCGCGCCTGCGCGTCGTCGCACACGGCATGACGCAGATCGCCGACGCCAGCAATGCCGACTTCATCGTGGTGCCTTTCAACACGCTCGATGTGACCGACGGCCCGCCGCGTCTGGCACTCGTGAGCGCGTGGCCGAACCCGGCTCGCGACAACCTGACCGTGTCGTTCTCGTTGCCAGCCGGTGCGCGCGGCACGCTCGACATGGTCGACCTCACAGGCCGCCGCGTCGCCTCGCGCGAACTGGCCGGGCTCGGGGCCGGAAGCCACCAGCTGCGGTTGCTGGAAAGACAGTCCCTGCCGCCGGGTGTCTACCTGGTGCGGCTGCGGACGGGTACGGACTTGAAAATGGCGAAAATCTCGATCGTTCATTAGAGAAGACGTCACAAGCCCAACATGTGTTGGTACAGCAGGGAGAGAGTCGTCTAGACTTGGCCCTGCAGCCACCGTTCCTCTAGTGTCTCGTCTCAGAAGTCCTGTGCATGAATCGGCGAGCAATCGTGGCTGCTGGCAAGGCGCGACGACGAAGTCGTATCCGGGAGATACGTCGAGGAGGATCAACGCAGCCAGCGGTCACGAGGGCCGTCGAGGCATGTACAGGACTTCTGAGACGAGACACTAGTGCCTGGCCCGGCGCCCGCGCCGTCCTCGCGGTGCGCGGCGGTCGTGTGCTCGAGCATCTGGCGTTCTTCCTTCCCGAGGCCTCCGCATGCGTTTCCTGTCCGCGCGCACCCTGCTGACCCTGCTCACACTGTCCATGGCCGCCACGACCGCGGGTGCCGCCCCGGTGTTCTCACTCCTGAGCGACAGCGGCACGAAGCTCTTGGCGTCGACCACCGCGATCAATGGCAGTCTGCTGCGCGAAACCGCCGGGACGTCTCTGCTCACCATCGATACTCAGGCCATGGCGGAGTTCCGCGCCGCGGGCGGCGGCGCGCTGACCGTGCCCAGTGCGCAGGGCGGCACGCTCGAGCTGTCGCTCGAGCCATACGATCTCATGGCTCCCGGCGCGAGCGTCAGCTACAGCGACGCCACCGGGCGCCATCCGTTCACGCCCGACGTGTCGCTGTTCCGCGGACACGTGGCGGGTGACCCGACGAGTTGGGTGGTGCTGTCGATGAGCAGCACCGGAGTGCTCGGCACCATCGAGCAGGACGGTGTGCGCCTCATGCTGTCGCCCGCGCAGAAGACCGCTGCCGGCGCCACGACCCCGGGCGTGCACGCGCTCGCACCCGAGAACGCCGAAGCGATCTCACAGGCTGCAGCGCGCTGGGAGTGCGGCATCAACGCCGGGAACGAAGCGGCCTACGGACTGCGCCGGCTCGATGATCGTGGCCTCGAGCAGGACATGACGACCGCGCCCGAAGCCACGAACCTGAACGGGACGCGCCTGCAGTTCGACGCGGCCGTCGACTGCGATTACGAGATCTACAGCACCAAGTTCGCCGGCAACCTGACCGCGGCCACCGCCTACATCATGACCGTGCTCGGCACGGTGAACCTGGTCTACGAGCGCGACGTCGAAGCCACGCTGCGCTACACGTTCGTGAATCTGTGGACAGACGTGAACGACCCTTACACCGAGCCGACCACCAGCGGCGAGTTGTCCGAGTTCCGGGCGTACTGGATCGCGAACAACGGTGCCATCAGCGCGACCATCCGGCACATGATCTCGGGCCGCGGCCTGGGTGGCGGCATCGCGTTCCTCGATGCCGTGTGCAGCAACGGCTACGGCGTGAGCGCGATCGACGCGGTGTACAGCTACCCGACCACGACGACCACGTGGGACGTGAACGTCATCGCGCACGAGATCGGCCACAACATGGGCTCGCCGCACACGCACAGCTGCACGTGGGTGAGCGAAGGCCGCTGGCCGGCCGGCACGCTCGATTCCTGTGTGGCACCCGAGGGCGGATGTGCGGCCTACGCCAACCATCTTCCGCCGAACAAAGGCACGATCATGAGCTATTGCCACCTGGTCAGCGGGGTGGCCAATGGACTGCGGCTCGAGTTCCACCCGACGTGCGTCCCGCGCATGCGCACGATCATGGCCAACTGCGGCGCGGTCCAGGGACTCGGCAGCACCGTGGGGCCGCCTCGGAACCCGATCGCCACGAACATCAGCACCGGCGTGCGGCTGTCGTGGATCTCGGGCGGCGGCAGCGGCATCCTGCGCTACAGCGTCCTGCGCAGCCGATTACCGCTCGACCTGAACCCGACCTATCTCGGCAATACCGCGGCACTCAGCTACGACAGTCCTGGCCTCGGCGCCTACTACTACCGCATGCGCGCGGTGCGCGCGGCGGATTCGTCCGCCACGAGTGGTGAGCTCAAGGTCACGGTGTGCGGGTTCAGCTCACTGGCACCCGTGATCACCGGCTCCCAGCCGACCGCGGCACAGTCCGAGGACCTGAACGCCGACGGCATCCAGGATGTCGTGCTGGTCACGACCGGTGGCGGCAACCTGGTCACACTGCTGGGTCTTGGCACTACCGGCGTCGGCAACGGCAACTTCGCCGCACCCGTGAACGTGGCCACGGGCGGCTCGCCGGCGTGCCTGGCGCTGTACGACATCAATCGCGATGGCATCATGGACGCCGTGGTCGGCGCCCAACTCGACAACACGCTGCAGCTGCACCTGGGGCTCGGCAGCGGCGGCGTGGGCAACGGCACGTTCGGTCCGCCGTCGACACTCGCCACGCTGACGTTCGCACCCACGGGCATCGCGCTGTCCGACTTCGAGGAAGACGGCATCCCCGACCTGGTGGTCGCGGGCGCACCGACGTCCGTGGCGATCCTGAAGGGCAATGGTACCGCGGGCGTGCCATCGGGCACGTTCGCCGCACAGGTGGATGTCAACACCACGGCGACGTCGCGCGGCGTGCTGCCGTGGGACATCAACGCCGACGGCATCACCGACCTGTTCGTCTCGGGCAACGGCGTGCGCGTGCTGATCGGCAACGGCACGAACGGCAAGGGTGACGGCACGTTCACGCTCGGCGGCACGCTCAGTGCGGGCTCGACGCCGAACCACATGGCCATGGGCGACTTCAATGCCGACAACATCGCCGACCTGACCGTGTGCAACACCGGCGCGAACACGGTGAGCGTCATGCTGGGCAATGGCACCGCGGGTGTGCCCGACGGGACGTTCGCGACCGCCATTGCAGCCAGCTCGGGCACCGGTCCCAACTCCGTCCAGGTGGCGGACTGGGACCACAACGGCATCGCCGACCTCGCGATCGCCAGCAACAACGCCGCCAACTCCACCAGCGTGCTGCTGTCGACTGGCACGGGGACGTTCGAGGCCGCGCAGACGTTCGCCACCGCGGGCAGCAGCCCGGCCTTCCTCGCGGTCAACGACTTCAATGAGGACGGCACGCCCGACCTGCTCGCATGCAACCGGCTCGGCCAGTCGTACACGCGCCAGCTGGCCGGCTGCCCGGGCCTCCTGTCGAGTGCACTGACGATCACGTCGCCCAACGGCGGCGAAGTCTGGAACGGCGGCACCGAGCAGACGATCTCGTGGACCAAGGGTGCCGGCATCATGACGGTCGACCTGCAGCGCTCGGACGATGGCGGTGCGCACTGGCGCACGCTGGCGCGCGGCCTGACGCGCACGAGCTACAGCTACACGGCTGCGGGGCCGACCACATCGCAGGCCCGCTTCCGGGTGGTCGACAGCCACGCCGCGCAGTTCTCGGATGCCAGCAACGCCGATCTCACGATCTGGGATGCCTCCGTGCTCGGGGCCGAGCCCGGAGCGCCGAAGCTGGCGTTGCTCGGCGTCTGGCCCAACCCGGCGCGGCAGGATCTCGCCGTGTCGCTGGCACTGCCGAACGCCGAGACGCGCGGCACACTCGAACTGCTCGACCTCGCAGGCCGGCGCGTGGCGTTCCGCGATCTCGCTGGGCTCGGCACGGGCCGCCATCAGGTGAAGCTGCTCGACCGTCAGATCGTGGCCCCGGGGCTCTATCTGGTGCGACTGATACACGGCGGCGAAGTGAAGAGCATGAAGGTGGCCGTGCTGCGCTAGACAAGCGTTGAAGCGCGATCGCCCCCGGTGGGAACGCATTCCCCGCCGGGGGCGATCGCGTTTCGCGGGCCGATCGAACGCAGATCCTGCTCAGCGAGGCCCGCTCAGCCAGCGCGGACGATTCCTTGCTGACGATTCCTTCACAGCGGCAGGCGCTGCGACCCTGGCGGGCGAAACTTTTTTGGCCGGCGGGCACATTTTTCCTTGCGCCCCAGCCAGCATGGTGTATTTATACACTCCGGCGCATAGTTATGCATCGCGCTGGGAGCCGCGAATCGGCTCGCCGCCTGCCGCCGTCCGCCCCGCTTTGCACCCGAGCAGCACCCGCGCCGTACCGGCCCGAGAGCCGGTGAACGCCGGCCCCTGAGTACACGGCCGCCGCGTCGGCCCACTTCCGCCGGCCCGCTGCACGCGAGCCCACCGCGAACGGAGCCCGTCTTGTCGCGCACCAACCGCCTCACGGTCATCGCCGAACTGCTGAGCGCTCGCCGCTTCTCGAGCCAGGAAGAACTGGCCGGGGCGCTCGGACGCTCCGGCATCGACGTGACGCAGGCCACGCTGTCGCGCGACCTGCGCAGCATGGGCGTGGTCAAACGCTCGGGCGCCGACGGCAGCAGCTGGTACGAGCTGCCCACGCCGGCTGCCGAAGCACTCGACCGCGGCCGGCAGAGACTCGACTTGAAGATCTTTGTGAACGAGACGCGCATCGCCCAGAACCTGGCGATCGTGAAGACTCCTCCTGGACACGCCAGCGCGGTGGCGCGGGCGATCGACCTCACCGGCTTCGACGCCCTGATGGGCACCGTTGCCGGAGACGACACGGTACTCTGCATACTGGAGGATCAGGTGTCCGCCAAGCGTTTCAAGAAGCACTTGGACTTGCTCTCGGGCCAGACGGGTACCGCCAAGTGAGCGCGATCACTGTTGCTCCCGCGACCTCCGGTCGCGCCTCCGGAACCGGCCGCACCGCGCGTGTCGCGGTGCTCGGTGCTTCGGGCTACTCGGGCCATGAGTTCGTGCGCCTGGCGCTCGCGCACCCCGGCCTCGAAGTGGCCGTGCTCGTCTCGCGCGAGTTCGCCGGCCGTCCGGCCAGCGAGCTGCTGCCGGGCGTCGATGCGCGCGTCATGCCGTTGCCCACGCCCGTCGCCCCCGACGCGCTGCCCGGCCTGCTGGCCGACGGCGTGTTCGACACGCTGGTGGCGTGCCTGCCGCACGGGGCGTTCAAGAAGATCACCGCTGACATGCCATCGCTGGCGCACGACACCGCGCTCATCATCGACCTGTCGAGCGACTTCCGTGACGGCGGCCAGGACTATGTGTACGGGCTGCCCGAAGCGTTCCGCAGCACGATCGGCGGCGCACGCCGCATCGCGAACCCCGGTTGCTACCCGACCGCGGCCACGCTGTCGTTGCTGCCCGCGCTGGAACTGGGGTGGCTCGCGGGTCCGGTCACGGTGACTGCGCTATCCGGCGTGTCCGGCGCAGGCCGCAGCCCGTCACTGCGCACGTCGTTCACCGAACTCGATGGCGGTGCGGCCTTCTACAAAGTCGGCGAAGTGCACCAACACGTGCCCGAGATGGCGCGCAACTTCGCGCGACTCGCGAGCAGCGAAGTGCCGGTGGCGTTCGCGCCGCAGTTGGCCCCCATGTCGCGCGGCATCCTGCTCACCGCCATCGCACCGCTCGATCGCGTGGTGACGCCGACGGAAGCCTATGAGGCCTACGCGGCGCGCTTCGAGGGCGAGGCGTTCGTGCGTGTGCTGGCGCCCGGCACGTGGCCCGAGACGCGTCTGGTCAAGTCGTCCAACCGCTGCGACGTCGCGGTGACCACGGTGCACGGCGGCCGCACGCTGCTCGCCACCGCCGCGATCGACAATCTGGTGAAGGGTGCTGCGGGCCAGGCCATCCAGAACCTCAACATCGTGCTGGGCTGGCCCGAAGGCTGGGGCCTGCCCGTGCACGGCAACCCCTGGTGAGCGGGTTGGGCGCGCGACAGCGTGAGGGGATCGCGCATTCGCTCGTCGTGAAGCTGGGCGGCCGTGCTCTGGAAGCGCCGGGAGCACTGGCCGAATGCGCTTCCGCCTTGCATGAGTGCACGGCCTCCGGCCGCGCCATCGTCGTCGTACACGGTGGCGGCGGCGAGGTCAGCGCGTGGTGCACGCGCGCCGGGCTCGAGCCGCGCTTCGCGGATGGCCTGCGCGTGACGGATGCAGCCACGCTCGAGATCGCGGCCGCCGTGCTGGGCGGGCTCGCGAACAAGCGCCTGGTCGCGGCTCTGCGCGCGCGTGGACTCGACGCCGTGGGACTGTCCGCGCTCGACGGCGGCACGGTGCAAGCGAGACGTCACACGCTCAGCGCCACGCTCGGCGAAGTCGGCGAAGTCGCGGCGGTCGATGTCACACTGCTCACTGCACTCATGGCCGCGGGCAACATGCCGGTGCTAGCATCACTCGGCGATGACGGCGCGGGCGCGCTCCTGAACCTGAACGCCGACGATGTGGCGGGCGCGATCGCGGCGGCGATGCCGGCGCACGACCTGCTGCTGCTGTCCGACACACCCGGGCTGATGCTCGATGGCGTACTCGTGCGCTCACTTGATGCGGCGGCCCTCGCCACGGCGCTTGAACGCCCCGACGTCACCGGCGGCATGCGCCCCAAGCTGCGCGCCGCCCAGGCCGCACTCGCCGCCGGCGTGCAGCGCGTGCACATCGCGGTATGGCAGGGGCCCGACACGATCACCGCAGTACTCGCGGGCACCGGAGTCGCGACGACTCTTCACGCCGACACCATGGGCGCTGCAGCCGCGGCACCTTCAAGTGAGTCCGCGAATCATGCCTGAAGCAGTCACCGTCACCTCCACCGACCTCGCCTCACCGCGGAGGACCTCCATGGTTGAACCGACCGCTGTCGTGCCGGACGCCCCGGCGTTCGCGCATGCTTTCGCCCATGATGAAGTGGGGCTCTTGGCCCCGCTCTACCCGCTGCCGCGCCTGGAGCTGGTCGAAGGTCAGGGTGCGTGGGTGCGTGATGCGGGCGGCCGCAAGTACCTCGACTTCACGACCGGCATCGCGGTGAACGCATTCGGGCACGCGCCGCATGGCCTCGCCGAGGCTTTGGCAGCACAGCTCGCGCGGCTGGGCCATTGCTCGAACCTGTTCGCCAACCAGCCCGCACTGGCGCTGGCGCGCGAGCTCACGGAAGCCACTGGATTTCCGCGCGTGTTCTTCTGCAACTCGGGCACCGAGGGGCTCGACGCCGCGCTCAAGTTCACGCGCGCTCGCGCTCGTGCGCTGGGCATGAGCGGTCGTGGCATCCTGGCGTTCAAGGGCGGCTTCCACGGGCGCACCGGATTCGCGCTCTCGGCCACGTACAACCCGGCTTATCGCGAGCCGTTCGAGCCGCTGATCCCGGGCGTGCGCTTCGCGGACTTCAACGACATCGCGGGCCTCGACGCCGTGCTCGACTCCGACGCGTGCGCGGTCGTGGTCGAGTGCGTGCAGGGCGAGTCGGGCGCGGTACCCGGCACGCGCGACTTCCTGCAGGCGTTGCGCGCGCGCTGCACCGCCGCCGGAGCGCTGCTCGTGATCGACGAAGTGCAGACCGGCATGGGCCGCACCGGACATCTACTCGCACAAACGCACTTCGACATCCGGGCGAACATCACCGTGATGAGCAAGGCGCTCGGGGCCGGCCTGCCCATTGCGGCCGTGCTCATGACTGAAGATGTGGCGAATACACTTCAGCCCGGTATGCACGGCTGCACGTTCGGCGGCAACGCCGTATGTGCCGCCGCGGCGCGCTGGTCGCTGGCCCAGGTCGTCCGCCCGGCGTTCCTGGAACGCGTGCAACTCGCCGCACGGCATCTGGCCAGCGGGCTCGAAACGCTAGCCGCCAAGCACGAATGCGTGTGCGAGGCACGCGGGCTCGGCCTGCTGCGCGCCATCGACCTCGCCCCGGGCGGCATCGAGCCCGCCGCCCTGGTGGCGGCCGCGCGCGATGCCGGCTTGCTGCTGGTGCGCGGCGGCGAACGCGCGGTGCGCGTGCTGCCGCCGCTCAATGTGACGGATTCCGAGATCGATCAGGGACTCACCATGCTGGACGCCGCGCTGACCGCGTGCGCCAAGACCGAAGGAGACAAGAAGTGACGATCAATGCCCGGCAGCTCAAGGTGAAGCGTGCGGCCCTCGCGTATTCCGGCGGCCTCGACACCAGCATCATCGTGCCGTGGCTGCGTGAGCACTACGGCTGCGAAGTCGTGTGCTATTGCAGCGACGTGGGCCAGGGCGGCGAAGAACTCTCGGGCCTCGAGGCGAAAGCGCGCAAGATCGGCGCTTCTGAAGTCATCGTCGAAGACCTGCGCGTGCCGTTCGTGCGCGACTTCTGTTTCCCGGCGCTGCGCGCGGGGGCCGTGTACGAAGGCCGGTATCTGCTGGGCACGTCGTTGGCGCGGCCACTGATCGCGTCGCGCCAGGTGTGGGCAGCACAGCGTACGAACTCCGATGCACTGGCGCACGGCTGCACCGGCAAGGGCAACGACCAGGTGCGCTTCGAGCTCACTTACATGGCGCTCGCGCCGCAACTTCCCGTCATCGCGCCGTGGCGCGAATGGGACATCGTGTCTCGTGAAGACGCGCTCGACTATGCCGAAGCGCACGGCGTGCCGCTCGCCCAGAAGAAGGGCGACCTGTACTCGCGTGACGCCAACCTGTGGCACATCTCGCACGAGGGCGGCGAGCTGGAAGATCCGATGAACGCTCCCCCCGAGAGCATGCACAAGCTGACGTCGTCGCCGGACAAGTGGCCCGCGCAGCCGGAGAAGATCACGGTCGGCTTCGAGAGCGGCCGGCCCATGAGCATCAACGGCAAGTCGCTGGGCCCAGTCGAACTGCTGGAGACGCTGAACCAGATCGCCGGCCGCCATGGCGTTGGCCGCGCCGACGTGCTCGAGAGCCGGTTGGTGGGCATGAAGTCGCGCGGGGTGTACGAGACGCCGGGCGGCACCGTGTTGCACGAAGCGCTGGACGACCTGTGCCGGCTGGTGTTGCCGCACGACCTGCTGCGCACGCGGCACGAGCTTGCTCCACGCTACGCCGACCTGGTGTACAACGGCCTCTGGTTCTCGCCGCTGCGCCGTGCGCTGCAGGCGTTCGTCGACACCGCGCTCGAAGTCGCCACCGGCGAAGTCGTGGTCGAGCTCTATAAAGGTCGTGCTGTGGCCATCGGCCGCACCAGTCCGCAGACGCTCTACCGCCCCGACCTGGCGTCGTTCAACATGACGGGCTATCGCGCCTCGGACGCCGAGGGCTTCATCCGGCTGTTCGGCCTGCCGCTCGCCACCGCCGCCCAGCGCGGTTCGGGCACTGCTCCGAAGAAAGACGAGACGGTGTCGTCGCATGCTTGAGCGCTTGAACTCGGTAGGAGGTCCGGTCCAGTGAGCGAGCAGAAGCCTCTCGATCAGAAGCCCAGGGAAGCGGTGTGGCAGGGCCGGCTCGCCGCCGGCTTGGACCCGCGCGCGCAGAAGCTCAACGACTCGCTGCCGGTCGATGGCCGGTTAATGGGCGAGGAACTGGCGCTGTCGCGCGCCTATGCCATGACGCTCGCCGAATGCGGGGTCATGACTGGGGCCGAGCGCGATGCGTTGATCACCGCCTGTGATGAGCTCGAACTCGACCTGGCCGGAGGCCAGGCGAAGCTCTCAGGAGAAGACGTGCACTCGGCGGTCGAGACGGCGCTGGGTGAACGCTGTGGTGATCCCGCGCGCCGGCTGCACACCGGCCGCAGCCGCAACGACCAGGTCGCCACGCTGTTCCGCATGCACGTCATGCGGCTGTGCGACGCCGCGGTCGAAGGCGTGCGTGAACTCGAGCGCGCGCTCGTGAACCAGGCGCGCGACTCCGGCGATCTCGTGTGCGCTGCGTACACGCACCTGCAGCCCGCACAACCGGTGCGGCTGGCGCACTGGTGGCTGGCGCATGTGGAAGCCTTCGCGCGCGATGAAGAGCGTTTCGCCGAAGCGCGCGAAGCGGCCGACCGGATGCCACTCGGCTCGGGCGCGGTCGCAGGCACGCCGCTCAAGTACGACCGCGCCTCGCTCGCCACACGGCTCGGGTTCTCGCGCGTCGCCATGAACTCGCTGGACGCCGTGGGCGACCGCGACTTCGCGGTGCAGTACTTGAACGCCGCGGCACTCCTCGGCATCCACCTGTCGAGGCTATCCGAAGACCTGGTGTTGTTCTGCTCGCCGGCGTTCGGCTGGTTTGCGGCTCCGGATGGGTTCTCGACCGGCTCGAGCCTGCTGCCGCAGAAGCGCAATCCCGACCTGTTCGAGCTCGCACGCGGCAAGTCGGCGCGGCTGCTGGCGAATGCGCAGCGGCTCGCCATTCTGCTGAAGGGCCTGCCGAGCTCGTACCAGAAGGACCTGCAGGAAGACAAAGAAGCAGTGTTCGACACGGCCGACACGCTCGACAACCTGCTGGCCGCGCTGCCACCCGCGATCGACGCTCTGGCCCCCAACCGCGATCGCATCGCCGCGTCGCTCACCAGCGATCTTCTGGCGGTCGAGCTGGCGGACGCGTTGGTTGCCGAGAACGTGCCGTTCCGCGATGCGCACCGTGCCGTGGGCGCGCTGTGGGCAGCGGCCGAGCAGGCGCACTGCGAGCCCTTGGCACTGCCGCTCGAACAGCGCCTGGCGTTGTCGGAGCACTTCACGGACGACCAGTTCGCCGAGCTCACCATGGAAGCCGCGATCGCGCGCCGCACGCACTCGCCCGGGGCCGGTTCCACCGCGCACCAGTTGGCGATCGCGGAAGGCCGGCTGGGCTTAGGGCCGGGCGACGACGCAGATGCGCTGGCGCCCGAAGACCGGATCGCCGGCGACGCCTCGCGTGTCGCACGCGTTCCCGTGGCGCTGCCGAACACGCGCCGCGCCACCGACGACGCCGAAGGGCGCGCATTGGGCGAGGGCCTGATCCTGCGCCGCGCGCGCGTTGCCGACATCCCCGGCATCGCCGGCGTGATGGCGCCCTACGTGGTCGACGGCGTGCTGTTGCCGCGCCCCGTGAGCGAGCTCTACCAGTGCGTGCGCGAGTTTCACGTGGTAGAACGCGCCGCCACCGACAGCACGCCGGGTGCGATCGTGGCGTGCGCTGCGTTGCGCCTGCTGTGGCAGGACCTGGGTGAGGTGCGCTCGTTGGCAGTACGGCCGGATGCGCATGGCCAGGGGCTAGGGGCTGCTCTCGTGGACGCCGTGGTCGGCGACGCTCGCGCATTGGGCCTGCCGCGCATCATCGCGCTCACACGCGAGGTCGCGTTCTTCGAACGCAGCGGGTTCCGCGTGGAGTCACGCGAGAGCATCCCGCGCAAGGTGTGGACCGATTGCGTGCGCTGTCCCAAGCGGCATGCTTGCGATGAAGTCGCGGTGACGTTGGACCTCGTGCCCGGAGCTTCAGAAGAAGCCGCACGCGCGGGACGGTCGTACATGCTGCCCATGCCGGCCGCAGCGGAAGTGAACGACAACTCGCTGCCCGTGATCTCGTGAACAAGACTCTCATGACCACGACGGAGGTGAACAAAGTGGCCGGTGCGCCCGAGAACCTGGTTGACCTGGCGAGCCTGAACCGCGAGTTCGTGCTGGAGCTGTTCGCGGAGGCCGACCGCCTGCGCGCTCTGCGCGGTACGCCCAAAGCACCCAAGCCGCTCGAGGGCAAGACCGCAGCCCTCGTGTTCCACAAGCCGTCGCTGCGCACGCGCGTGTCGTTCACCGTCGGCATGCACGAGCTGGGCGGCGACGCCGTGGACCTGGGAATCGTCGAGGTGAGCGAGACCGGGCGCGAGACCGTGGAAGACGTCGCGCACGTGCTGTCGGGCATGGTCGACCTCGTGGTGATCCGCACGTTCTCGCACCGCTTGGTGCAGCGCATGGCGCAGCACGCCACCATTCCCGTGATCAACGCGCTCACCGACCACTCGCACCCATGCCAGATCCTCGCCGACATGTACACGCTGTGGCGTGCGGGCCGCGATCTGGATTCCATGACCATCGCGTGGGTGGGCGACGGCAACAACGTGCTGCACTCGTGGCTCGAGGCCAGCACGATGTTCGGATTCCAGCTGCGTGTTGCCGTACCCGATGGGTTTGAACCCGACGCGGGGCTGTATCTGGCAGCCGAAGCTCATGCGAAAGGCAGTGTGAAGCGTGTGCGCGATCCGTACGAAGCCGTGCGTGGCGCCGACATGGTCTACACCGACACCTGGACCAGCATGGGACAGGAGAAGGAGTCCGAGTGGCGCCGCATCGCGTTCAGCGGCTACACGGTCGACGAGCGCATGATGGCCGCGGCCGACCCGAACGCCGTCTTCATGCACTGCCTGCCCGCGCACCGTGGTGAGGAGGTGACCAACGAGGTCATCGACGGCCCGCAGAGCGTGGTGATCGAACAGGCCGAGAACCGCCTGCATCTGCAGAAGGCGCTTATGGTCGCCCTGGCCAGCGGCACCTGGAACCGCGTCCCGCGGAAGCGGCGCGCGCGGAAGGCGGCGGGGGCTCCGGTCGCGCCCGTAGGGGCGTAGGCCGAGAAGCCTCACGAACAGACACGTCCCCGGGGGGCCGCGAGGCCGTCCGGGGCTTTTTGTTGTCCCGCAAGGCGTTATAGATTCTCACTTTTGTGATTTGACTCGCCTGCCGATACGTTATAACATGTGTATGCACACGACTGTTCGGAGGATCAGATGATCAAACTGAAGATCCGCAGGGTCGGTAACTCCCTGGGCTTCACGCTGCCCGCCGAGGCCGTGCGCATGTTGCACGTCCGCGAGGGGGACGCGGTGTACCTCACAGAGTCGCAGGACGGCTTCCGCCTCACCGCGAATGACCCTGAGTTCGACGCCGCCATGGCTGCGGTCGACGAGATTCTGGTCGACTACCGGAACGCCCTCAAGAAACTCGCGGAATAGCTTCGTATGGAACAAGAACCGGTCTGGCTCCGTCTTCATGAGGTGCTCGCGATCCACGAACGTCTCTCAAGCGCACATCACACGCGCACGGACGCGCCAGATCGCGGGCTGCTCGAAGCAGCGCTCGCGCGCCCCCGGCACCTGCTGGCCTATGGCTCGCCCGACCTGTTCGATCTGGCAGCGGCGTATGCTTTCGGGATCGCGCGCGATCACCCGTTCCCAGATGGCAACAAGCGAGTCGCCTTCGTCACGGCCGCCGCATTCATCCGACGAAACGGCCACCGTCTGCGAGCGACTGAACAAGAAGCTGTCGCGATGACACTCGCACTTGCCGCAGGGGAAGTCGCCGAGACCGAGTTCGCACGTTGGCTGCGGGGATCCAGTGTGGTCTGGCCCCCGCCCGGCGGCTCATCCGGCACTGTCTGACCCTTACGCCCCAACCCCAGTTTCTTAACGACGGGCACGAGGACGCCGCACGCTCCCCCTGTGCTAACCTCCCCAACCATGCTCGCTACCCGCACTTTCCGCGTCGCCGCGCTCGCCGTGGCCGTCATCTGCCTCGCTTCGCTCGCTCCCGCGCAGGGCCTCCGGCTCACCCGGCCTGCCGCCTGGACGCCCGACTCCACCGTCAAGGGCGTCGTCACGGGCGGGTCGGCACAGCTGACACCCAACCCGGCCATCGACGACAACGTACCGCGCATCTGGCTCACCAAGGCCGAGCGCACACGCTGGGCGCAGACCGCGGACTACGACGAGACCATGCGCTATTGCCGCCAGCTCGAAGGCGGCTCGCGCTGGGTGAAGCTTGAGAGCTTCGGTCGCACGGGCCAGGGTCGCGACCTGCCGGTGCTGATCGTCTCGAAGGACCGGGTGTTCACGCCGGAAGCCGTGCGCGCGACCGGCAAGCCGGTGATCCTCATCCAGAACGGCATCCATTCGGGTGAGATCGAAGGCAAGGACGCCGCACTCATGCTGGTGCGCGACCTGGCTGTGCTGCACCAGCACGAAGAACTGCTCGACTCGGTCGTCATACTCGTGGTGCCCATGTTCTCGGCTGACGCACACGAGCGGAAGAGCAAGTACAATCGCATCAACCAGAACGGCCCCGACGAGATGGGCTGGCGGCACACACCAATCGGGCTGAACCTGAACCGCGACTACACCAAGCTCGACGCGCCGGAGATGCGCGCCTTGATCGGCAATCTTTACACCAAGTGGTGGCCGGAGCTGCTCATCGACGACCACACCACCGACGGAGCGGACTACCGCTACGACATCACGTACGCGATGAATCACGGCGCCGGTGTGCCGGCGGCACTCGATCGCTGGATGAACGAAGCGCTCGAACGCGGCATGGTCTCGCGGCTCACCGCCAAGGGGCATCTGGTCGCGCCGTATCTGGACTTCCGCGGAGGAAGTAGCGACCCGCGCAGCGGCATCGAGTACGGCAACGCGCAAGCGCGCTTCTCGACCGGCTATGCGCTGCAGCAGTCGCGTGCCTCGTTGTTGGTCGAGACGCATATGCTCAAGCCCTATGGTTCGCGCGTGAAAGCCACCTACGACCTGCTGCTGTCGGTGCTCGAGGAACTGCACGCCAACCCGCGCGCGCTCACCGCGGCGGTCCGCGATGCCGAGGCCGAGGCGGTCGCACGCGCGACGAGCAGGGACCCCGCGAAGCGGCTCCAGGTGCTGGCCACGAACGTAGGCGAGCGCGGCGTGCCGTTCGCATGGAAGGGCGTCGAGACGCGCTGGGAGTGGAGCGACATCACCGGCTCGCGTGTGCCGCGCTACAGCAGCACGCCGTGGGACACGACCGTCATGCTGTACCGCGACACCCAGCCGGCACTGTCGGTGCGCGTGCCCGCGGGCGGCTACCTGGTGCCACAGGAATGGACCGAGGCAATCGAACGCATGGCGTTGCACGGCATCCGCATGCGCCGGCTGGCACGCGCCTGGAGCGACACGGTCGAACTCACTCGTGTACCCGACCACACTTCACCCTCTGAAAGCTACGAGGGTCGTCAGGCGGTGCGCGTGCTGGCCACACAGACCGAACGCCGCGTGCGCACTTTCCGCGCGGGGGACGTGTGGGTGTCGCTCGAACAGCGCGGTGGACCGCTCGCGGTGACGCTGCTGGAGGCCCAGTCGGCGGATGGCTTCCTGGCCTGGGGCTTCTTCAGCACC
This sequence comes from bacterium, assembly GCA_031408715.1. Classification (GTDB taxonomy): domain Bacteria; phylum Eisenbacteria; class RBG-16-71-46; order RBG-16-71-46; family RBG-16-71-46; genus JAIOPA01. The sequence continues at coordinate 525 of JANNWR010000140.1, read as the reverse complement.
ATCTTCCAGAAAAAGGAGTACGGCGGCGATTATGTCGTCGAACCCATGGCGCGCGCGATGATGGCACGCGACCCCAAGCTGGCCGCCGAGTTCAAGGCCAAGCTCGAATCCGACAGCACATTCGCTGGCAACCCGGACGCCCGCACCGACTGGTTCTACCGCCGCTCACCGTGGAACGACCCTGAGCAGGACCTGCATCCGATCGCACGCGCGCTGCGCGCCGTGCCCGAGACGTTCCTGGTGCCGCTGCCGGGCGCTGCTCCGGTCGCGCCCGCCCCGAGGCGCTGACGGCCTGAACATCTTCCGTGAAGCCCGCGCGGAGCGGACCAACACAGCCACCCACTCCCTCATGATTCGACCAGTTGTTCCCCGGAGGCCCGCCATGCGCCGCACCGCTACTGTCGTCGCACTGATGACGTTGCTCTCGTGCCCGGCCTTCGCCGCGGACCTGTCCGTGAACATCGATGCCCGCGACACCGCACGCGGCCTGCTGCACGTCACTCAGACGATCGCCGCCAAGCCCGG
>JANNWR010000139.1:0-2944 GCA_031408715.1 bacterium | reverse complement strand
ACGGGGCACTACGAGTCGATCCAGGTCACGTTCGATCCCACGAAGACCAGCTACGAGCAGATGATCGACCTGTTCTGGCACGGCATCGATCCGACCCAGGGTAACGGCCAGTTCTGCGATCGCGGCCGGCAGTACCGCTCGGTGGTGTTCTACGCGGACGAACACCAGAAGCTTGTCGCCGAAGCGAGCAAGGCCGCGATCGTGAGATCTGGCGTGCTCAAGCAGCCGATCGTCACCGAGATCCTGCCGGCGGGCGCGTTCTGGCCCGCCGAGGGTTACCATCAGGACTTCTGGCGCAAGGACCCGATGCGCTATCGCAGCTACCGGCTCGGCTGCGGCCGCGACCTGCGCCTCGCGCAGTTGTGGGGAGCCAAGGCCGCCAAGCCGCTGGTGCACTGAGCGGCGCCCATACCTAGCCGGAACGCCATCGGGCGGCCCGTCCGTGAAGGACGAGCCGCCCGTGGTGTCAGATCACCCGACTTTGCGCCGTCGGTCAGCGACCGTCGACCGGAGCGCGCATCGGATCGACTGCGAACAGGAAGATCCAGGCATTCGAGTCGTACGCCGCGGTGTCGTCGAACAGCGTGCCGTTCGACAGCACGTCGACACCGAAGTTCGCAAGCCCCACGAAGCGGCCGACCGGGAACTCGAACGAGTGCGTGCCGTCACCGTTGTTCACGAAGCGGCGGCGCATGTCGCGGCCGTAGAACAGCACGGCATCGCTGGCCGAACCGGTGGTGGCGGTGAGCCGCACCGGAGTGCCGGGGGGCAGCAACAGCACACGGCGCAGGCGGTGCATGGCGAGCGGATCGGTGATCGTCGTGTCGACGCCCGCGGCCTGGATGCGCAGGCGGATCAGGTTGGTCGAGCCGCCCTGCGTTTTCACTTGGGCGCCCGACGTGCCGACCAGCCGCCAGCGCAGGCTGTCGTTCGGCAGCTTCACGCGCTGCAACAGGATCCTGCGCGTCCAGTGGTCATCCAGCGGCTTGGCGATGCGCGTGCGCGTCGTGTCGTTGGGGTCGGTGGAGCCGGCGAGCAGATGGAACGTGCCGGTGAGATGACGGTGCAGCGTCACCAGCGCCATCGTCGGCTTGCCATCGGCGTCCGGCGAGCCGAACTCGACTTCACGGCTGCGTTCGACGTTGGTGATCTGGCGGAAGAAGCGCAGCGGACGCACCGCGGCGAAGCCGCCCCCGACTTCGAACGAGCCGACCTGCTCGGTGGAGTACACGTCTTCGTCGGCGTATTCAGGATTGTTGTCGACGACCGCTGCGACCTGTGCGGCGTCGCTGCCGGCGGGCGTGCCGCCTGGGTTCGCCTGCGTCACCTCGGTGGACTTGCCACAGCCGGTAAGTGCCAACGCGGCCAAGGTCATCATGCTGAGCCAGAGCTGCTTCTTGATCGGATGCACGGAGAGCCTCCATGTGGAGCGGACCGGAGTGCGCGGCCGCGTGGGTTCCCAGGGCAGGGAATGAAACCGTTCGTGCTCCCGTGTAGTGCACCAGCCGTGCCGCCCGACGCGTCCGCGCAAGTCGTTGTGGCACAACGTGCCATGACCCACCAACCGCGCCGTGTGTACCGCTGCGGACAGGTGGGCGGAGTGCCGTTGTACCGGGGCGGGCGTCCGGCTCAGCACGAAGCCCCCGGCGGATATCATCCCGCCGGGGGCTTCGTGACCATCTGTGATGTCGGCTACAGCTTGAGCTTGGTGTCCTGGTCGACGTGGAACACCAGCTCCGCGCCTTCCTTCACCGTGGCCTGGAAGCCCTTGGAGCTCGCAACCGCACCCGTGGCCGCCGCGCCGCCCAGCAGGCCGCCGATGAGCGCGCCCTTGCCCGAGCCGCCCACGGCCTTGCCGATCAGCGCGCCTGCAGCTGCACCGCCAGCCACCGCGCCGACGTTCCGTGCGCGCGTCGAGCCCGCCACGATGCTGTCCGCTGTCGCGCTCAGTGAGTGCGACTTGCCGTTCGCTTCGATCGACGTGACGCGCAGCACGAGCACGGCGCGATCACCCTTCGCCGCAGGCTTCACGCCGTCGACGATACCGTGCACGACACTGCCCGCCGGGAACGGCGCCAGATTGCCAACGGTCACCGCCTCCGCAATCGAACCCTGCCACTCCTGGCCGATCGTGGCCGTCTCGCTCGAGAGCGCGGCGCCAACCGTGATCTTGAGGCCCGTGCCCGCCGCGATCGTCGCGGTGGGAGCGGCCGGTGCCGCCGGCTTGGGCTTGGGCTTCGGGGCATCGGACTTCTTCACTGGCGCAGGCTTCGGCGTCTCGGCCGGCGGCGTGGTCTCCGGCTTGAAGTCCGTCTGCGGCTGCAGTTGGCCCTGCTGCGCTTCGATGGGGCTCGAGGCGAGCAGGCTGTCGCTGCTGGCGCCGGTTGCGGGGGCGTTGTCGGCGGCCTTCTGGCTACAGCTCGTGACGAACACCAGGACGAGAGCGGCGAGGAAAGGCATAGTGCGGCGGATGTTCATGAGGTTCCTCCATGCGGACCCGGCTTCCGTGCCGGGGCTGGGGGGCGGATGGAATGGGGGTGTCGGCGCGATCCACGAGTCGTGCGGGATGGCGACCACAGAATGCCCGCCGCGCGGCATGGAAGCAAGCTCGCCGGGCGCGATTTTCAGCGCTTGTCAAGCCACGTGGCGGACCCGCAGCGAGTCGGACGGGCGTGCCAGCCAGTTTCGCCGCTGGAGACCTCCGCCCGGTCTCGCGCACCGGGGCCTTCGTGAGCGCCAGAGGTGGGCACCCATCGCCTGTTCGCAGGCGACTCGAGAATCGATCCAGCAACCCCAAGCGAAACGGCCCGCCCCCCGAGGGGAGCGGGCCGGCCGTGTATCGCGAGCTACAGCTTAGCGCTGCGCGGGGATCGGCACGCCGTTGACGGCGACGTTGTACGAAGCCGTCGCACCGTCGGCGCTGCGGGCGTTGAACGTCATGCGG
>JANNWR010000138.1:0-22555 GCA_031408715.1 bacterium | reverse complement strand
TGCTGGCCCGGTTGCAAGGCAGCCGCGTCGGCGTCGTGGCGTTCGCGGGTGATGCCGTGCGTCTGTGTCCGCTGACGCTCGATCAGGCGGCAGTGCGCCTGACATTGCAGACCATCGGACCAGGGACGGTGAGTGAGCCGGGCAGCGATCTGGGGCGCGCGCTCAAGACCGGCCTCAAGTTGCTGCCCGCCGGCCGTCGCGATGAGCAGGCGATGGTCGTGTGGACGGATGGCGAGGATCTGGAGGGGCACGCACGCGAAGCGATCGAGGAGCTGCGCCGTTCGGGATTGCGCGTGTTCGTCGTCGGCGTGGGTACGGCCGCGGGCGATGTCATCCCGCTCTCGGATATCTCGGGCATCACCGTCGAGGTGAAGAAGGACGAGAACGGTGCGGTCGTGCGGTCGCGCCTCGATGAAGGGTTGCTCCAGGAACTGGCGCGCGCGACGCGCGGCAGTTACTTCTCGGCGGCGCGTTCTGGCGGCGAGCTGGTGCGGCTGGCCAGTTCGCTCGGCTCGATCGCGCGTTCGCGCCGCGGCACGCGGCTGGTCGAACGTCCGGTGGCGCGTTTCCCCTTGTGCGCCCTCCTCGCAGCCGCCGGGTTGGTGGCATTTCTCGCGACGCCACGCCGGCGCATCGTCCGTCGTTCGCGTGCTCTGGCATCGGCCGAGCGCCCTGCGACAAGCGTCCAGCCTGCGGTGAATCCGCTGCCGCCGCCTTCGTCGCTGCGCCCGCCCGGCGCCAGGCCGCGGCCCGGTCCCGCGCTCGCGGTTCTCGCGCTCATCGCAGTGCTGATGCTCGCACTCACCCCTTCGACGGCGCGCGCGCAGAGCGATTGGGCGCGTGGTGATGCGGCATTCAAGCGGCGGCAGTGGGCGCGCGCGGAGTCGCTGTATGCCCGGCGCGCCAAGGGCACACCCGTCAGCAAGTTGCCGTCGGAGTTGCTCGCGAATCTCGCGGCCGCGCGCGCACAACGCAGCACGGGGCCGGGCGACACGCTGGTCGAACGCACATTGTCGCACCTGTCCGCGCGCAACGATCGCGCGGGCCAGATGTCGGGCTATAACCTCGGCACGCTCCTCGGTCGCAAGCAGGATTACGATCCCGCCATGGGTGAGCTGCGCCGTGCGCTCGAACGCGATCCAAATGACACCGACGCACGCTGGAACTACGAACTGCTCATGCGGGAGCGTGAAAAGGACAAGCAGAAACCCGAGCCACAGCCCAACGCGCCCCAGAAGGGCCCTCAGGACCCGCAGCCGCAACAGCCGGATCCCCAGGCGGGGCAGGGCCCGCAGCCCGGACAGCAGCCTCCACCCCAGGCCGGCAACCAATCGCAGTCCCCGCAGGCGGATGCTCCTCCAGCCCCGGGCATGCAGCAGCCGATGACCAAGGACCAGGCCGAACGTCTGTTGGGCTCCCTCGGTGACCTCGAGCGCCTGGAGAAGCAGAACCAGCGGCGCTCCCGTGTGCAACGGGAGAAGCAGGGGAAGGACTGGTGAGCAAGTGACGCGCGCTGCGGGGAAGGCCGCACGTGGCCTGTCCAGGACCTGTGCTCCGGCGGAGCGAGGCCCGGGTGAAGTGTGCGTGCTCGGGCCAGCCCATGGCGGCGCGGGCTTGGTCGCGCGACCGTCGGTGCGCCGCTCGCATCGTGTCCGCGGCGCGGTGCTGCCGCTTCTGGCCGCGCTCTGCTTCACGATGACCGGCCTGCGCAGTGCCGCTGCCGCAGTCGAAGTGGATGCCACGCTGACCGCGACTCGCATCGAAGCGGGCGGCACCGTGGGGCTGCTCATCACCGTCAGCGACCCCAAGGGCTCTGTGGGCGATCCGACCGTGCCGCTGCCGGCCGGACTCGAGGCACTGGGCAGCGCGCGCGCACAGCAGTTCTCGTGGGTGAATGGTCGCTCCACCAATCAGGTCACGTTCCGTTACGAGATCGGCGCGAGCCAGCCCGGGCGCTACTCCATCGGGCCGATCCGCGTCATGGTCGGCAACCAGAGCTTCCGCAGCGCCGAACTGACGCTCGTCGTCGCGCCGCCCTCGGCAGGAGGGAGCGCCCCCGCCGCACGCGGCCGACGCTCGGGCCGTGGCAGTTCCGACATCGCATCGCTGGTGGTCCTGCTCGAGCCCGCGCAGCCGGTGGTGGGGCAGGCGTGCCGGCTGCGCGTGCAACTCATCCAGCGCGTCGACATGGCGGAGGACAGCGAGTACCGCCCGCCCGCGACACCGGGGTTCTGGAGCGAGTCGTGGGGCGATGCCTCGCGATTCGAGGCGCGTGAGGGCAACCGGCGCGTCATCGTGACCGAACGGTCGTTGCGCCTGTACCCGCTCGCGCCGGGGCCGGTGGTGATCGCGCCGGCCTACGCGGTGGTCACGCCGGAGGGCAGCGGGTTGTTGAATCCGTTCAGCGGTCTGGTCGGCTCCGACCGTGTGGAGATCACCAGTGACAGCCTGCGCGTGTCGGTCCGGCCATTGCCTCCGGATCCGCCGCAGGGCTTCGACGGCGGTGTCGGGCACTACCAGTTGGACTGGCGGACCGATCGATCGCACAGCACGCAGGACCAGGCCATCGTCGCGCGCCTGGACGTGCGGGGTGTCGGCAACCTGCCGTTGCTGCGGGCCCCGGCGTTCGCGCCGGCGGACTTCGAGTTGTTCGCGGCCACCGTCGAGGACAGCCTGCCGCCGCCGGGTTCGGTGGGTGTCGGGCGCCGGTCGTTCGTGTGGACCTTGTTGCCCAAGCGCAGCGGCCATCTGCGCGTCACCGCGCCGAAGATGGTGTGGTATGACCCGGAGACTTCGCGCTATGTGAGCGAGATGCCGTCCGAACTCGCCCTCGACGTGCTGTCGGCCAGGGGCACGGCCGGCGGCGAGGACAATGACGGCCTGCCCACGGTGTTCCGCACGCACGGGGCTGCCCCGGGCGGCCGTTCGGCCTGGCCGCTCGTCGCGTTGGCCGGGGGAGCGCTGGTGGCGCTCGGGCTGGCGGCCTACCGCCGCTCGAAAGCCCCGGATCCCGGCGAAGCCGAGCGCGCACTCCAGCGCGAGTGGTTGCGTTCCCTCGGACTGGCGCACGGAGCGGATTTCTGGCGCGCCGCCGACGAGGCGACTGGCTGGCTGCAGAATCGTGGCGACGCCGTATTGCGCCTGCGCGAGGCGATCCAGGCAGCGCGCTACGGCGGCCGGACGGATCAGGAAGGAGACGTCCGGCAGAAGCTGGTCGAGCGCGTCGCGGCCTCGATGCCGTCGCCCCCGGCGCGTTGGCCGTTCCAGTTGCTGACGGTGTTCCTGGTGGCGTGTGGGCTGGCGGCGGCGATCTTCGCACTACCCGAGCCCGGTCCGGGCACGCTGGCCGAGCGTGCCAAGGCGGCGGACTCGCAGGCGCGGGCCGGCCGCGTGACGCAGGCCGAGGCCGAGTGGGCGAGGTTGTGGGACGAGTGGCCGGGCGATCCGGCGCTGGCCGCCAGGCTGGCGTGGGGAGCATTGCAGCGCGACGATCCTGGTGCTGCGACCGTCTGGGTGCTGCGCGGCGAGCGCCGCGAGTCTCGCGACCCGTCGCTGGCCGTGATCTCCGCGCGAGTACGCGATGCCGGCGGTCTGGTCGGTGCACCCGGACGCGCGCTGCCGCTGCGATCGACCGAGTGGAGCATGCTTGCCTTCGTGCTTGCGGCCGTGGCGGGGGCTGCCTGGCCCCGACGCTCGCTCGTCACTTCGGCGATCGCGCTGGCGCTGCTGGCGGGAGCGTGGTGGCCGGTCGAGACCTGGTGGCGTTCGCAGCAACCACTCGCTGTGGTCCGATCGCCGATCGCCATACCGCCCGGCGAGGTCACGCTCGAATCCGGGCAGGTCGTGCGTGTGCTGCGTCGCCTCGGCGATGAGGTCGATGTGCGCGTGGCGCGCGACCTGTCGGGCACGCTGCCGGCGTCGTCGTTGTGGATGCTCGAGGTCCGATGAACCCGGCTCGCAGCCTCGCACTCGTGGTGCTGTTGTCGTGGCCATTGCAGCCCCTCGATGATGCCGCGCGGGCGTGGGTCCAGTCGCATCGCGCTCCCGAGTCCGATCGAGTCATGCAAGTCGTGAGCAGTCGGAGCCGTCACGTGCTGATCGCGGGTACCGTGGTCGCCGCGCTCTCGGGGGCAGCGGGCCGCGCCTTCGCGGCCGAAGCATTGATCGCGCTCGTCCCCGTGAATCTGGCGGTCGAAGTGCTCAAATGGACGGTGGCGCGCACGCGGCCCGACGGAGATACCCATCGGAGGAACTCGTCATTCCCATCCAGTCATGCGGCGAACGCATTCGCGGTGGCCGCCGTGCTGGTGCGCCGCTGGCGTCGAGCGCTGCTCCCGGCCGGGTTGGCGGCAGGCCTGGTCGCTTACTCACGCATGGCGCTCGACCGGCATTGGCTGACCGACATACTGGGTGCGCTGGTGCTGGCGCTGGCCGGAGCTTGGTTCGCGGCTCACATGATGCGCCTGTGGCGCGACCGAAAGACTTTAGCACTAGAGAGTTGAAGCATCTGATTCGCGTGACACATGATGTGCGCTTCGGGCTGGATGGGCCGAGGCCGCGCGTGCTCACACCACCTCCGCGTACTGGCCATCCGGACCGGCACCAAAAGACACCGTTCGAAGCGTCGGGCTTCTGATACTCTCCGCACACACTGAGGGAGGACTGGAAGACATGGCGATCGCCGACGTCTCCACGCTCACCGACACCTCGCTCGACCTCCTCGAACTGCGGCACCGGCGCCGCGAATCCGCACTCCACCAGTTCGTGCAGGCTGCGGTCACGCATCTTGCGGTGCGGCACGAAGAGGTGCTCGAGTCCATTCTGCTACGGCGTGAACGCTTGGGTACCACGGCGCTCGGTCGCGGCTTCGCAGTCACAGGTGCGTGGTCGATGTGCGTGCGCTCACCGCTCGTGCTGGTGGGGGTATCGGAGCGCGGACTCGACTGGGACGCACCCGACGAACGTCTGGTGCAGCTCGCGGCGGTGGTGCTCACGCCGGGCGAGGGCCCCGAGGAGATGCACTTCCGCCGAGTTGCCGCTGTGCTCTCGGCGCTGCGCTTGCAGCGCCAGCGCCAGCGCATCATCGAGCGCCGCGATCTGGCGTCACTTGCCATACTGATGCGCGAAGTGCCGCGGTGAGCCTGGTCCAGGGTTTCCTCGAACTGCATGAGCTGGACCAGTTGCTTCGGCAAGAGGCCGATCCCGAGCGTTCGGCACGCTGGCGCGGGATGGGCTTCGCACTCGAGGCACCGGCGAGTCTGCAGCGCGAGCGCGAACGCCTGGCGGAGTCGCTCGACCGCCGCTGGTTGAGCGTGTACGAGCGAGCACTTGGGCGGTATGGGAGGGGGCTGTCGGGCATTCGTCAGCGTGTCTGCCTGGGCTGCCACCTGACACTTCCCAACCGCGCGGCTCCGCCCGCGGGCGAGTCCCATCTCCACCTGTGCGAAGGGTGCGGCCGCGTCCTGCTCTGGGAGTGATCCAGGTCCGACCTTTGCCAAGCCCAGAGTCCGGCCTTGCTCCGGCGGCGGCGTGCGCGTAGCTTTCTCTGCAGGCGCCCGTGACCGGGCTTCCCACCGGGAGGAGATGGATCCATGAAGATTTCCCGCACCCTTTCCGGGACCATGCTCGCGCTGTGGCTCGCCGCCAGCGGCTGTTCGTCGCTGCGCGAGATCCCGCGGCCCGACTACAACAGCCTGCCGGAACGGAAGGGCGTCCGCGTCGAGACCCGTGACGGTCTGGTCTACGATTTCGACTACGCCTCCTTCACCGGGGACTCGCTCACCGGTTTTCGCCACCGGAGTGACGTTGAAGGACCGGTCGACCAGACCACCAACTTCCGGATCGCGCTCGATGACATCGAGCACCTGACGACCCGCCGGCTGGATTGGTATCGCACCGGTCTGGTGAGCGGCAGTGTGCTCGCGGGAGTGCTGGTCGCGGGTCTCGGACCTGCGAACCGTCCGCCCGAGACCGGTGGCTCGTCGACTCCGGGGGGCAGCGGCGGCCGCAATCAGTGACCGGTTTGCGGGCGGCTGCAGCCGCGACGGCTGAACGCTAGCGCGCTCGCACGGCGATGCAGGCCAGCGTGATGCCGGCGCCATCCGCGGCCAGATCGACCGGGTCGAAGCCGCTGGCACTTCGCATGTCCCAGAGTTCCTTGCCGATGCCAAGGGCGAGCGTGCCGGCTGCGCTCGCGGTGCGACTGCGCGTGGCGAGCAGGACTGCCGCGGCGAGCGTGAACGAGAGCGACGTGTGCTGAAGGCGGTCGGGTCGAAGCATCCCGGCCTGCCACGCACGCACGGCAGGTTCCGGCCACGCGGCGAGCGGGCGACTGGCGCTTGTGTCGGTTGTGGCGGCCGTGTGAGCCAGGGCCTGGGCGGAAGCAGATCGTGCAAGCAGGCTCACGATCACCACGAGGATCGGTCCGGTGCAACGCCGGCACCGTGTGGCGAGCCGGCTGCGGTGGGCTTCGAGCATCGCGGTCTCCGGTGGGGTCAGGTGACATCGCTCACGGCCCCCGGTTCTCACGCGGGGTGGCCAGATCGCAGCGTGGATGCAGGATAGCGGACTCCGGGTCCGGTGTGTGCGGACGGTGGCGTGGAGCGCGCGAATGGCGTTCTCGGTCGGTGGGGGGTTCCTTGACCGCACTCGGACGCGTCCGTATCTTGCATCGCGCCTTTTCAATCTGCCTCAGTCCTGAGGAAATCGGAGTTCCATGACTGCCGACGCCAGCATCCTGGCACTGCAGCGGCCCGTCCGCCGCGAGCTCGACCAGGTCCAGAAACGCCTCAAGGGGCTGTTCAAGACACCCATCCCGATCCTCAACGAGGTGGGTGGCCATGTGCTGGCCACGCGTGGCAAGAAGTTCCGTCCGACCCTGCTGCTGCTGACCGCCAAACTCCGCGGGCATCTGGGCGAGGATGCGGTGACGTGCGCGACCGTGGTCGAACTGGTCCACGCCGCCGCGCTCATCCATGACGATTCGGTCGACCGCAGTCATCTGCGCCGCGGGATGCCGACCGTGAACGGGCTGTGGACGAATGAGATGGCGATTATCATGGGCGACTACATGTACGCCCAGTCGATGTCGCTCTTGGTCGACAATGGACACAACACCGCGATGAGCATCCTGGCGCGCGTCGTGAGCGAGATGTCGTGCGGTGAGGCGATGGAGTTCCAGCACGCCTACGACCTCGATGTCGACGAGGCCACCTACGAGGAGCTGATTCGCGCCAAGACGGGCTCGCTCATCGGCGCGTCGACCGAGATCGGTGCGGGCCTGAATGGCGGCGCGCGGGACATCAAGCGGCGCGCACGCTACAAACAGTTCGGCGAGAAGGTCGGCGTCGCGTTCCAGATCGTCGACGATCTGTTCGACTATCTCTCGGATTCGGATGTCACCGGCAAGCCCGTCGGTTACGACCTCGCGGAGGGCAAGGTGACGCTGCCGTTGATCGCGGCTTTGCGCCAGGCCAGCGAGGCGGACCGCAAGAAGCTGTATGCTCTTGCGGGTCGCAGGAAGTGGACGAAAGCACAGTGGGGCAGCCTGACAGCACTCATCGAGAAGACAGGCGGCTTCCAGTACGCGCGTGACCGTGCGGCCAACCTGGCCGAGGAGTCGCGGCGCATTCTCGCCGGCGAGCGTGCCAGTGTCGCTCGCAAGGCGCTCGATGCGGCGATCGACTACGCCATCCAGCGTGACCATTGAGCCCGGCTGGGAGGCCGTCATGACACCGCCGCGCTCGTCGAAGAAGCTTGTAGGCGTGAAACTGCTGAAGGCCGCCGCTGAGGCCGCCGCCAGCAAGAAGGCCATCGACCTGGTCGGGATCGACCTGTCTCACCTGGATGGCGTCGCCGACTATTTCCTGATCTGCTCGGGTTCGAGTGAGCCGCAGGTCAAGGCCATCGCCGATGCGGTCGAGGACCAGTTGCGCCCGCTCGGAGCCAAACCCTGGCACGTCGAGGGTCAGGAGTACCGTCGTTGGGTGCTGCTCGATTACGTCGATGTCGTCGTGCACGTGTTCCACGAGAAGACGCGCGAGTACTACCTGCTCGAGCGGCTGTGGGGCGATGCGAAGCGAGTCGACCTTGGTGTGGAGTGAGCTGAAGACCGGACTCGCCGCTGCGCTGACGGCTGCGGGCATCGACGCGGACGACCGGCTCGAGCGCATCGAGCTGGCCATTCCGCGCGAGAGGTCGCATGGCGACTGGACCACGAACATCGCCATGATCCTCGGCAAGGCCGCGAAGCAGCCGCCGCGCGCCGTGGCCGAAGCCATCGCGCAGCACTTCCCGCTCGACGGTTCGCCGTTCCAGTCGGTCGAAGTCGCGGGGCCGGGATTCCTGAATTTCCGCTATCGCGAGGAGTTCCTCGCCGCGCTCCCGGGCTGGGTGCTTGAGGCGGGGGCGGAGTTCGGCTGTTCCGATGCCGGCGCAGGCGAGCGCATCCTGGTCGAGTACGTCAGCGCGAACCCGACGGGACCGATGAATATCGTCAGCGCCCGTGCGGCCGCGGTGGGCTCCGCGCTGCAGCGGCTGCTGAACGCTGCAGGCTGGCAGGCAGCCAGTGAGTTCTACGTCAACGACGCCGGCAACCAAGTCGACCTACTCGGTGAGTCGGTGGCGGCGCGTTTCTCCGAACTGATCGGCCAGCCGCGTCCGATGCCCGAGGAAGGCTACCGCGGCGAGTACGTGAAGGAGCTCGCCCGCCAACTGCCGGAGCGCGAAGCTCGCGCCGCGCTGGCTCAACCGGACGGTTCACGCTGGTTCCGCGATCAGGCGCTGGCGCGCGTGGTCGAATGGCAGCGTGAGGATCTCGCCAGGTACGGTGTGACGTTCGACCGGTGGTTCGTCGAATCGGTCCTGCATCCCGACGCCGTGAATGCCACTCGAGCGGCACTCGAGGGACGCGGCGTCACGTATCGCGCCGAGAGGCCCGAAGGCGTGACCGAGGCCGCCGAGCAGCGCGTCAAAGCCGAAGCCGGCGCCGCCGCAGGGGGAGGCACCGCGACCTGGTTGCGCACGTCGCAGTTCGGCGACTCGATGGACCGCGTCATCGTGCGCAGCGACGGCCGGCCCACCTACCTGCTGCCCGACATCGCGTATCACCAGGACAAGCGGCAGCGCGGCTTCCGCCGCGCCATCAACCTGTGGGGCCCCGATCATCACGCCTACATCGCGACGCTCAACGCCGGGCTGCAGGCACTCGGGCTCGAGAGCGACTTCCTTCAGGTGTTGATCGTCCAGCAGGTGAACCTGCTGCGCGACGGGAAGGCGTTCAAGATGAGCAAGCGCGCGGGGGAGTTCGACACGCTCGACGACCTGGTCCTCGAAGTCGGGGTCGATTGCGCGAAGTTCTTCTTCCTCATGCGCACTACGAACTCGCACCTGGACTTCGACCTCGAACTGGCGAAGCGGCAGGATGCCGACAATCCGGCCTACTACGTCCAATACGCGCATGCCCGATGCTCGAAGCTGCTGCGCGACGGGCGGGATCGCGGGCTGCTTCCGGCGGCCGGCCCCCTGGCCGACCCGGCTGAGATCGCGCTCGTGCGTCAGCTCGCGACCTGGCCCGAGGTCGTGCGCGGGGCGGCGCACGCGCGTGAGCCGCACCGCATCCCGGCATTCCTCGTCGACACGTCGGCTGAGTTGCACCGTTTCTACGCCTCGTGCCGGGTGTTCGTCGACGACGAGTCCGTCGCAAGGCACCGCCTGCACCTGTGCGCCGCAACGGCCCAGGTCCTGCGCAACGGGCTCTCGCTCATGGGCGTGTCGGCGCCCGAACGGCTCGAACGGCTCACGGAGGCGGACGCGTGAACGGCACTCCCCAGCAGCGACCCCAGCGCATTCTCGTCGTGGGTTCGGTCGCCCTCGACAGCATCAAGACGCCCTACGGCGAGGCCACCGAGGCGCTGGGCGGTTCGGCTTCCTACTTCTCGTGCTCGGCGAGTCACTACGCACCCGTGTCCGTGGTCGCCGTGGTCGGGAAGGACTTCCCGGACCAGCACCGCGACACATTCACGAGCCGCGGCATCGACCTCGGCGGCCTCGAGGCCGCCGAGGGCCGCACGTTCCGCTGGCGGGGCGAGTACATGGCGGAGTTGGGTCATGCCCATACGCTCGAGACACAGCTGAACGTCTTCGCAGATTTCCATCCCAAGCTCACGGAGGAGCAGCGCCGGATCCCGTATGTGTTCCTGGCCAACATCGACCCCGAGCTGCAGCTCGAAGTGCTATCGCAGATGCGCAAGCCGCGGCTGGTGCTGTCCGACACCATGAACTATTGGATCGCACGCAAGCCCGACAAGGTGCTCGAAGTGCTGCGCAAGGTCGACGTCGCGCTCCTGAACGAGGAGGAGGCTCGCGCGCTCGCGGGAGAGACGCACCTGTCGCGCGCCGCCGAACGACTGCTCGAACAGGGTGCGCACGCCGTCATCATCAAGAAGGGTGAGCACGGCGCGCTCTACCACTCGCGCGACGAGCGCTTCCTCACGCCGGCGTACCCGGTCGTGGCACTCACCGACCCGACGGGTGCGGGGGACTCGTTCGCGGGAGGCTTCGTCGGGCTGCTGGCACGCTATGATCGTGCGGACGGCGAAGTGCTCCGGCAGGCGATGGCCTGTGGCACCGCCATGGCGTCGCTCGCCATCGAATCGTTCTCCCCGAAGCGATTGGTCGAGACCAGTTCCGATGAGATCGAGGCTCGCGTCACGGAGCTGCACGGCCTGGTGCACTACGACAGGTTCAGGATGTTCTGAGATCCCGCCGTTGTGGGGGTGGCATGCTCGATGCGCAGGCGTGAACCGTCCTGTTTCCAGTATCCAGAGTCTGGTGGGCAGGAAATAGTCGCCGTTCAACTCTCGCCTTCCCTTGGAGTTGCGGGCGTGTGCTAAGATGCCACCCGCGAACACCCCCCCTTGACCCAGAGCTGGAAGGTTCGACCATGATGGCATCCCCCCTTGCCGTGCGGGCCGAGGCCGCGATTCGGCGACTTCGTGACGTCGATGGTGTGAGTGTGCAGGCAGAAGGCGAAGAACTCACGGAGATCCACGTCGTGAGCAGCAGTGGCCGCACCCCCAAGCAACTCGTGCGCGACATCCAATCCATGCTCCGTACGGAGCTTGGAATCACGATCGATCACCGGATCGTGTCGGTGGCGCTCGTCCGTTCGATCCCGGAAGGTCCGCACACGGCTGCCGCGGCGCCACCTGCGGGGAGTGCGCCGGTCCCGATGGCGTTCCCAGCACCCCCGCCGGCGGCCGAACCCGAACCCGCACGCAACGCGATGCCCGCCGCCAGGATCCAGGCTGCAGCGGAGACGCCGATGCCACTCAAGGACGACCGCATCCGCTATGAGAACGTCAACCTGATCGTCAACGGCCAACGCTCACAGGCCCAGGTGGAGCTGCGCTGGAAGGGTCTGTCCCGAATCGGAAACGCCTCGGGCTGGAGCTCGCGGGACGACTCCCATCGACTGGTCGCTCAGGCGACCGCGCTGGCGGTCCAGGAGTTCCTCGCGGACCCGGTGGCACTCAACGTGCGTGAAGTCACGTTCGTCGAGCTCACGGGACGCCGTGTCGCTGTCGTCGTGTTGTCGCTGCTCGCGCATCGCCACGAGAAGGTGCTCACCGGTGCGTGCTCGGTCGAAGCCGACACCCCTCAGGCCGTCGTCCTGGCGACGCTCGCGGCGCTCAACCGCCTGGTGGCGGGCATGCGGGCCAAGGAGCCGACCGAGTACGTGTTACGCGCCGAGAGTTACGCCTCGGAAAGTTAAGCGCCGCTTGAGCCCGCCGCTCTGAGTTGACCGCGGCGGCCGTGCGGCGCACCTTGTGCAACGTGCAACTGGATTCGGGACCGGTGTTGTCCCGGGAAAGAGCAGCGAAGCGGAGACAGTCCATAGCGAAGCGCCCACCCGCAACGTCCTTCGGGTCCGAGCGGAGAATCCCTCAAAGGAGGTGGGCCAATAATGGATCTGCTCCTCGAGATCGTCGAACTGCTCAGCAAGGCTGGTTGGTAAGCCGGTAGTCGCAGTGTGATGTGATCTCTTTCCCGTCGCCATCATCGGTCCCGTCGTTTCTCCCGCCGGTCGCCCCACCGGCCCTCGAGTCTCCCGACTCGTGCTTGCCCGCGCTTCGGAGTTCCCCCACGATAGGGACATCGTGAACGCATCTTCCGCGCTTCGGCGCCCGGGGCTCTTCCGCCTCTACTATTCGATCGTCCTCGCCGCCGGGCTCGCCCTCGCGTTCGCGGGCTGGTCGGCGCATCCTGTTCCGCAGTGGCCTGTGTTGATCGGCGGGCTCGCGCTGGTGCTGCTGGCGGAGTTGACCCCCGTGCGACTGCCGGGTGGCGGCCAGATGACCGCAGGCACGATGGTCGACCTGCCACTGTTGCTCATGGTCGGCCCGTTCTGGACCGCCGCCATCGATGTCGTCGCTGCTCTCGTCGTGCAAGGCGTCGTGCAGCGCCGGCCGGTCGTTCGCGTCATCCACAACGCCGCCATCTACGTGCTCGGCGCGTTCGCCGCGTCGGCGGTCTATACCGGGTTCGGCGGTGTCATCGGCGTGGTGCAGTTTCCCGCCGGCGCCTTGCCGCTGGCCGCCAGCGGGCTGACTTTCTTCCTCGTGAACTCGAGCTGCGTCTCGATCGCCATCGGACTGAGCGAGGGCCCCGGGACGTGGCGGATCTGGCAGCGGAACTTCCAGTCCGGGATCCCGCATCATCTGTCTTTCGTGGCGCTGGGGACGCTGTCCGCCGTCGTGTGGGTCGCCAACGGCCCGTGGGGACTCTTGCTGGTCGCACTTCCGGTGCTGGTGTCGCGGTCCGCATTCCAGCTCTCGGTCGAGCTCAAGAGCGACCTCAAGGACTTCGTGCGCACCCTCACGGAAGTGCTCGAGGAAGTCGACCCGTACACCCGCCATCACTCCGTGCGGGTCTCGGAGTACTCGGTCCGGTTGGCGCGCGGGATCAAGCGCCCCGAGCGCGAAGTCGAGGAACTCGAGTACGCCGCGCTCGTGCACGACCTTGGGAAGATCGGTCCGCAGCACCAGTACATCCTGCAGAAGCCGGGCGCGCTCTCGCACGAGGAACAGCGCACGTTGCGCGCCCATCCCGCCGCCGGGGCCGAGATCGTCGCCAAAGTGCGTACCCTGCGGCGGGTGTCCGAGATCGTGCGTGCGCACCACGAGCGCCCGGACGGCCAGGGCTATCCATTCGGCCTGCGCTCCGAGGATGTCCCGGTCGGCGCACGCATCCTGAATGTCGCCGATGCGTTCGACGCCATGACCAGCGACCGGCCCTACCGCCGCGCACTTCCGGTCGCTGCCGCATTGAACGAGCTCGAACGGGGCGCTGGCACGCAGTTCGATGCCGACGTCGTGCGTTGTCTGCTGCGGCTGCATTCCATCGGGCGCTTTCCGCTCGTGCCCAGTCCGAGCAGCGAAGATCTCCAGTTGCTGCGTTTGCGCACCCGGGTGGGAGGAGTGTGATGCGCTACCGCGATGCCGGTGTCGATGTGTCGCGTTCGGACGCCATCAAGGACGAAGTCATCCGCGAGATCCGCTCGACGTGGGGCGAGCTCGTGCATCCGCTCGTCGGCGGCTTTGCAGGCGTCATGCGCTTCCCGGGAACGCCGGGGCTGCTCGCCGCCACGATGGATGGTGTCGGCACCAAGCTGCATCTGGCCAAGAGCGCAGGACGACTCGGCGACGCAGCCGCCGACCTCGTGTATCACGGCGCGAACGATCTGCTCGTGCATGGTGCGCGTCCGCTGGCGTTCCTCGATTACCTGGCGCAAGCGAAGCTCGATCCGCAGGACGTGCTGGCGGCCGTGCGTGGACTGGCGAGGGCCTGCCGCGAAGTCGGGGCCGCGTTGCTCGGTGGCGAGACGGCCGAGATGCCGGACACCTACCTGCCCGGCGTGATCGACGTGGCCGGATGCATGCTGGGAACCGTGGCCGTGGACGTGCTCCTCGACGGAACCCGTGTTCGCACGGGCGATCAGGTGCTTGGTCTTGCAGGCACCGGGCTGCACACGAATGGTTACTCGCTCGCCCGGCGGGTGCTCGCGAGTACCGGACTGCCGCTCAGCGCGCCCCTGCCTGATGGCACGGGCGAAAGTGTCGGCGACGCGTTGTTGGCGCCACACCGCTGGTATGGCCGCGCGTTGTTGCCACTCGCCGAGCAAGGCGTCATCCGCGCCATGGCGCACGTCACCGGTGGCGGCATCGCGGGCAACCTCGTGCGCGTGCTGCCGGAAGGGTGCCGCGCCCATGTGTCTGCCGGGGAGTGGCCGCGTCCACCGTTGTTCCGCTGGCTGCAGTCCGCGGGCGACGTGCCCGAGGACGACGCCCGCAGTGCGCTCAATCTGGGCATCGGAATGGTGCTGGTCGTCGCGCCTTCCGATCGCGACGGCGTCACCACCGCGCTCCTGCAAGCGGGCGAGACCGTGTGGCGGCTCGGCGACATCCGTGCCGGTGAGCGCGGCGTGGAGTGGATGGAGCGCTAGTCGTACCGCTCCCGTGCCCCCGTGCCCCCGTGACACCATCCCCGGTCCCCCGGAGGAGTGCGTCGTCATGGAGCAGAAAGAGCAGAAACTGCGAGACGGAGTGGAGTGCGAGGCCCCCCAACTCATCGGGGATTCCCCCGCGTGGCGGGCCCTGCTGACGCAGTTGCCTCGCGTCGCCGCGAGCGGGCTGCCGGTGCTGCTGCTGGGCGAGACCGGCACGGGGAAGGAACTCGTCTCTCGCGCCCTGCATGCATGGTCACCGCGCCGCCGGCTGCCGTTCGTGGCGCAGAACTGCGGTGCGACGCCCGACACGCTCATCGAGAGCGAACTGTTCGGGCATGCACGCGGTGCTTTCACCGGCGCGTTCGGCGACCGCACCGGATTGTTCGAAGCGGCCGAGGGCGGCACGCTCTTGCTGGACGAGATCGGGGACGCCTCCCCGATGCTGCAGATGAAGCTGCTGCGCGTACTGCAGGAAGGCGAGGCGCGGCGGGTCGGGGATTCACGGGTGCGGCGGGTCGATGTTCGGATCATCGCCGCCACGCATCGGGTGCTCGAGCGCGCGGTGGCGCAGGGCACGTTCCGTGCCGACCTGTTCTTCCGGCTGGCGGCTGTGCGCCTGCGTTTGCCGTCGCTGCGAGAGCGCGGGCGCGATGTGTTGCTTCTGGCTCGGCACTTCCTGTCCCGCGCGGCGGCACGAAACGGCAGTGCGCCTCCCGAGCTGGCCCCGGAGCTCGCCGACCAACTGCTGCGTCAATCGTGGCCGGGTAATGTGCGCGAACTCTCGAATGCCTGCGCATTCGCGATCGGGGTGGGCGGGGCGCGCGGGCGTGTGGGGCCCGAGCACTGGCCCGACGCACCGTTCGCCGAGGCGGTGGCCGAGGGCACCGGGCTGCACGCGGAGACGCGTGCACTCGAGGAGCGCCGCCTGCGCGAAGCACTGCGTCGCACACGCGGGAACAAGACCCAGGCGGCCCGCGCGCTCGGGCTGTCGCGTCAGGGCCTGCTCAAGAAGCTGCACCGTTACGGTCTCGATGCCCCGGCGACGCTTGACGATGCTGGCGCTGCTGACTAGCGTGACTCGTGATGTGGCCATGTCTGCGGCGTGGCCGGTGAGCGGGATCGCGACGGACACGGAGGCTGCGTGGCGAAGAAGATGCTGAAGTTCGCACTGGTGGGGGTGGGGGCCGCTGCACAGATCAACCACCTGCCGGCCTTGAAGAAGCTCGAAGACGTCGAACTGGTCGCGCTGTGCGATCGCGACCCCGAGAAGGCGGCGCGCGTCTCGCAGAAGTTCGGTGTTCCGACGGCGTATTCGCGCTTCGAGGAACTGCTGAACGACGACTCGATCGACGCCGTCGACCTCACCACTCCGAACTACCTGCACGCGCCCATGGCGATCGCGGCGCTCGAGGCCGGCAAGCATGTGCTGTGCGAGCGCCCCTTGGCGCGCAGTGCTGTGGAGGCCGAGGCCATGGCCAGGGCGGCCAAGAAGGCGGACCGCCTGCTCATGTGCGCGCTTCAGCACCGCTTCCGGCCGGATGCCCAACTCCTGCGCAAGTTCGTCGACAAGGGGGATCTCGGCGAGATCTTCCTCGCCAAGGGCGGCTGGTTGCGCCAGAAGACCGAGTGGGACTCCGACGAGTGGCGAGCGCAGAAGCGCGAGTCCGGTGGCGGGGTCGTGCTCGATCTGGGTTTCCAGATGATCGACCTGGCGTTGTGGGTGCTGGGCAACGTCAAGGTCGAGTCGGTGACGGCGAGTGTGCATCGCACCAAGAAAGGGGACGTCGAGGATTCCGCGACCGCGTTCCTGCGCTTGTCCACCGGTGCGACGCTGACGCTCGAACTGACGTGGGGCCTGCTCATGGAAAAGGACTTTGCCTACCTGAACCTGTTCGGCTCGGGTGGTGCGGCGCTCCTGAACCCATTCCGAGTGCACAAGGGGATGCATGGCACGCTCGTGAACGTCACGCCGGCGCTCGAGACCTCGCGCAACCAATACCGGCAGTCGATGGAAGCCCAGATCCAGCATTTCGCCGATGCGATCCGCGGTGCCAAGAACCCGATGGGCCTGGTCAGCGAGATCGTCCCGGTCATGGAGCTCATGGACGCCATCTATCGAAGTGCTGAGCAGGGCAAGGAAGTGAAGGTCGGGTAAGTGACCCGCCCAGGTTCCCGGGACCTCGCACTCGCCGCCGCGTCGGGCCTCGTGCTCGGCGCGGCGTTTTTGCCCTTGGGCCCTGCGGGGTCGCCATGGCCGGGGGTGCTGGCGTGGTTCGCATTCGTGCCTCTGTTCGGCGCGCTCGAGCGCCGCGTGGCGGAGGGCACGCACGGGTCGTGGTTCCGTCTCGGTTACGTGGCGGGGTTCGTGTTCTTCCTCACGAGCACGCACTGGATCGCGTTGCTCGATGACGTCGCGCTCACGATCGGCTGGCTCAAGTACCTGGGCTGGGTGTTGGCGGCGTTCTATCTGGCGCTCTACTGGGGCGTGGCGTGCTGGGGGTCGGGCTGGCTCGCACGTCGATCAGGAGTGCCGGCGCGCTGGACGTTCGTGGCCGCGATGCTGGTCGTCGAGGAAGCGCGTGGTTCGGGCGACATGGGCTTCCCGTGGTTCCAGCCCGGCTACACGCAGCACGCGATCTTGCCCGTGCTGCAGCTGGCGTCACTCGGGGGCGTGACGCTGGTGACGGCGTGGATGCTGGCGCTCAATGCGGCCGTGTTCTCGGCCTGGCGCGCGCGTCAGAGGTCCGCTGCCGTGTGGGCCGCGGTCCTGCTGGTACTGCCGCTCGGCTGGGGCGCGTGGGAGCTGCGCGCACGCACCGAGCCCGCAGGGCCGAAGATCGCACTGGTCCAGGGCAACATCCCGGGTGCGATGAAGTGGTCGGGAGAGCATTCGGAGCAGATCATGAACACGTTCGTGTCGCTGTCGGACTCGGCGGCCCGTGTGGCGAAGCCGGCATTGATCGTGTGGCCCGAGACCGCGACGGGCACCTATGTGGTGCGCAACCTGCCGCAGTCGATCCGGGTCGCGCAGCTCGCCGCGCGCGCCGGAGCACCAGTGTACATGGGTTACGCGCACTACACCTTCGGGCCGGACGGCAAACCCGTGGTGTGGAACGCGGCCGGCGGTTGGAATCCCGACGGCTCGTTCACACCTTATTACGCCAAGCGCCATCTGGTGCCGTTCGGCGAACGCGTGCCGTTCCAATGGCTCATCCCGGCGCTCGGGGCCTGGGATCTGGGCCAGGCCGAGTGGCGTCCGGGCCCGGGTCCCAAGCTCTTCCCGGGGCCGCGCCCCGCGCCAGGGGAGCCACCCATCGCCATGTCGTTCCTGATCTGCTTCGAGTCGATCTTCCCCGATCTGGCCCGCGCGGACGTGCGTGCCGGCTCGCGACTGCTGCTCAACATCACGAACGACGAGTGGTTCGGCAACGGTGCGGCTCTGGTCCAGCACGCCGCGATGGCGCCGTTTCGCGCAGTGGAGAACCGCGTTCCCGTCGCACGTTGTGCGAACACCGGCCTGACCGAGATGATCGACGCGTGGGGAGTGGTGACGGCGAAGCTGCCTGTGTTCGAGCCGGGCGTGCTGGTCGCCGAGCTGCCGCTGGCGGGCGACACGACGCTGTTCACGCGATTCGGGGATTGGCCCGGCGTTCTGGCGTTGCTGTGCGCCCTCGGACTGGCGCTTGGACGCGGTCGTGCACGGCGTTGACGGGGGCGAATCGCGCGGCTAGATTCGCGCTCTTCCCAGTCCGCCCATTACGTGTCTGCCATCGCACCGCCGGACCTTCCTCCACGGGGAGCCGCTCGTGTCGTCGGATCCGCCGGAACTCCATGGACCCTTCCGCGCCGTGACGCGGAGAACCCGGGGTGAAGCGTGAATCCCACCGTCGCCATCCTTGGTGCCACCGGCTTGGTGGGCCGCACCATGCTCGCGTTGCTCGAAGAGCGTGCGTTCCCGCTCGCGAGCGTGCGGCTGCTCGCGAGCGAACGGTCCGCTTCGCGCACCATGTGTTTCCGGGGTGCCGACGTGCCGGTCCAGGCCGTGAGTGCCGAGTTGTTCGCGGGCGTGGACTACGCTTTGTTCGCGACATCGGCCGACCTGTCGCGCCAGTGGGCCCCCATCGCGCGGGCAGCGGGGGCCCGGGTCATCGACAACTCGAGCGCGTTCCGCATGGATCCCAGCGTGCCGCTGGTGGTGCCCGAGGTGAACGGCGAGCTGCTGGATGCACGGCCGACGCTGGTCGCGAACGGGAACTGTGTCGCCATCCCGCTGGTCATGACGCTCAAGCCGCTCATGGGCCTGGCCAGGCTCGAGCGCGTGGTGCTCGCGAGCTATCAGTCGGTGTCGGGCGCGGGCCTCGAGATGCTCGATGAACTCGACCGGGGCGTGCGCGCCGGGCTCGACGGTCCGCCGCCTGCGCGCACGGACGGCAAGCCGGCGTTCGCTTTCAATGTCATACCGCACATCGATCAGTTCGATGCCGACGGCTGGACGGGTGAAGAGCGCAAGATCGTCAACGAGACCCGGCGCATGCTGGCGCTGCCCGCGCTGGCGGTGACGCCGACGTCGGTGCGCGTGCCGGTGAGGGTCGGACACGCCGCGGCTGTCGTCGCGACGTTCGATCGCGCGCTGGAGCCCGCTGCGGCGCGTGCGGCATGGCGGGCGTTCGGTGGCCTGACCGTGGTCGACGATCCGGCGCTCGAGCGCTATCCGATGCCGCTCGATGCCGCGGGCCGGGACGACGTCCTGGTCGGCCGCACCCGGCGTGACCCGTCGGACGAGCGATCGCTGGTGTGGTTCTTCGCTTCGGACAACCTGCGCAAGGGTGCCGCACTGAACGCCGTTCAGATCGCCGAACGGCTCGCGGCTGCGGCGCGGTGACCGGATCGCGTTCGTTCCGGCTCACGCTGGCATACGATGGCACCGAGTTCCGGGGCTGGCAGAAGCAACCCGGGCCGCGCACCGTGCAGGGCGAACTGGAGGCAGCGTTGGGGCGGGTCCTGGGTGTGGAGAAGGTGGCGACGGCGGGCGCGGGGCGTACCGATGCAGGCGTGCATGCGCGCGGTCAGGTCGCGACGTTCATCCATGACACGCTCCTGCCGGGCCATGCTTTCGCGCCGCTGCTGAACCGTGAACTGCCCCGGGACGTGCGGATCACCGACAGTGCCGAGCAGCCGGAGGGTTTCCATGCCCGGCACTCCGCGCGCGCGCGCCGCTACGAGTACCGGTTGCTCGCGGCTCCCGATGTGCTCCTCGGCCGCTACGCTTTCGCGCCGCATCCGTTGCCCCCGCTTGCCGCTCTCCAGGCCGCGGTGCGGCCGCTCGTGGGCAGCCACGACTTCACCGCGTTCCAGACGGTCGGCAACGACTTCGCGAACCCGGTGTGCGAAGTGACGGTGGCGCGCTGGAGCGCACGGGAGGATGGTGCCGCGTTCGACATCCTCGCCGACCACTTCCTGTACCACATGGTCCGGAACATCATCGGCACCGCACTCGATGCGGCGCGCGAGCCGGATCCCGAAGCGCACGTGCAGGCGGTGCTGGCGAGCCGGGACCGCAGCAAGCGCGGGCGCACGGCGCCGGCGCATGCCCTGTCGTTGCAGCGGGTCTATTACGAAGGGGAGGAGATCGCATGAGGCGCTGGTGGCCCACCATCCTGTTCGTGTTCGGAGTCGTGCTCGGCGTGGGTGCGACCACCAGTGCACTGCGCGGTGAGCGCCGTGCCGGCGCCGTGACGCGTGTCACGCCCGAGGACCTGGGGCATTCGCGCCGCACCGCCATCGTCAGTGCTGCGGAACGAGTCAGTCCTGCGGTGGTGTCGGTGAGTGTCGTCACGACTCGCACCGTGCGCACCGACCCATTCGGCATGCCGTTCCGGGACGACTTCTTCGACCGCTTCTTCCCGCCCAGCGTGTACCAGGAGAAGGTCCCGGGCCTGGGTTCGGGCGTCATCATCGACGCGAGCGGCATCGTACTCACCAACTCGCATGTCGTGCGCAATGCGGAAGAGATCAAGGTCAACCTGCCCGACGGGCGTCACTTCGACGCCAAGCTGCTCGGGGACTCGCCCATTTACGACCTGTCGGTGCTGAAGATCGAAGGGGAGCGGCTCCCGGTCGCGATCATGGGCGACAGTGACTCGCTGGTCGTGGGCGAGTGGGCCATCGCCATCGGCAATCCGTTCGGATACCTGATCGAGGATTCCCAGCCCACGGTCACGGCGGGTGTCGTGAGTGCCACGCGGCGGGACATCAAGGCCGAGGCGACGCCGTCCGGGATGTACAAGAACATGATCCAGACCGATGCCGCCATCAATCCGGGCAACTCGGGCGGCGCGCTCGTCAACGCCGATGGTCAACTGATCGGCATCAACACGTTCATCTTCACGAGCGGCGGCGGGTCGATCGGATTGGGCTTCGCGATTCCCATCAATCTTGCCAAACGCGTGCTCGCCGAGGTGCGCAAGTTCGGGCGTGTGCGGGTGGCCTGGCCGGGCATGACCGTGCAACCGGTGAACGAACTGGTGGCGCGGCGGCTGGGCTGGGACAAAGCCGGCGGCCTGGTGATCTCGGGTATCGACCGGGGCGGCCCTGCCGATCGCGCCGGGTTGCGCCCGCTCGACCGGATCCGCACGGTGAACGGTCACGTCACGAACAATGTCGAGGACGCCCAGAGCAGCATCTATGGCGCACAGGTGGGCGACCGCCTGACGCTCGAAGTGGAACGCGACGGGCAGATGCGGACGGTCTCGCTGATGCTCGAGGAGGCTCCGCAGCGCTGATGATCGAACGCTACTGTAGGCCCGAGATGGCGGAGGTGTGGAGCGACGCGCACCGGCTGCAGCTGTGGTTCGATGTCGAACTGGCGGCGACCGCAGCGCGGGAAGAGCGTGGCGACGTGCCACGGGGTACTGCCGAGCGCATCCGGCGCGCCACGCGGCTCGACTGGAAGCGCATGCTCGCGATCGAGGCCGATGTCCATCATGACGTCATCGCGTTCCTGAGCATGGTCGCCGAGACCGCGGGGGACGACGCCCGGCATCTGCACACCGGGATGACCTCGAGCGATCTGGTCGACACCGCGCTGGCGCTGCAGCTTCAGGAGTCCGGCCGCGTGCTGGTCGCGGAACTGACCCGGCTGCGCCGGGCGGCATGGGCGCTGGCGCAGAAGCACAAGCGCACGCCGATGGTGGGCCGCTCGCACGGTGTGCACGCGGAGCCGATCACGTTCGGACTCAAGTGCCTGGTGTGGTCCGAGGAACTCGGCCGCGGCCTCGACCGCCTGCAGGCCGCACTCGCCGGCTGTGCGGTCGGCAAGTACTCCGGAGCGATGGGTACGCTCGCACACCTGGACGCCGAGATCGAGACCACCGCCCTCGCCAGACTCGGGCTCGACCCCGAGCCGGTCGCCAATCAGGTCGTGCAGCGCGACCGGCATGCGGCATTGGCCTGTGCGCTCGCGGTCGCGGGCGGCACGATGGACAAGATCGCCACCGAGGTGCGCCATCTGATGCGCACCGAAGTGCGAGAAGCGGAAGAACCGTTCGGCGAACACCAGAAGGGTTCGTCGGCGATGCCCCACAAGCGCAACCCCGTGCGCTGCGAACGCGTTTCGGGTCTCGCCCGGTTGCTGCGCGGCTACGCCGTCGCGGCGCTCGAGAACCAGCCGCTCTGGCACGAACGCGACATCAGCCATTCCTCGGTCGAGCGGGTCGCACTCGCGGATTCGTTCCTGGTCGCCCACTTCATGGCGCACGACCTGTCCTACGTGCTCGAGGGGCTGCGCGTGAACGAGTCCCGCATGCTCGCCAACCTCGACGCCGGCGGCGGCCTGGTGTATTCCCAAAGCGTGCTGCTGGCGCTGACCGGCTCCGGTCTGGCTCGCGACGAGGCGTATCGCATCGTGCAGGGGCATGCGCTCACCGCCGCCGATGGCGGCAGGCCGTTCCGGGAGGCACTCACGGCCGATGCCGCGGTGCGTGCGCGTTTGTCGGAGTCCGAGCTCGCAGCGTGTTTCGATGCGTCCCATCATCTGCGCAGCGTCGATGC
>JANNWR010000137.1:0-1907 GCA_031408715.1 bacterium | reverse complement strand
GCCGATCGCGAGGCGCTGTGGCAGGCACTGATCGACGGTACGCTCGACCAGGTGGTCTCGGATCATTCGCCCGCGCCCGCGTCACTCAAGGCCCGCGACTCGGGCGACTTCATGGCCGCCTGGGGCGGGATCTCGTCGCTGCAGCTCGGATTGCCGGCGCTGTGGACCGGCATGCGCGAGCGCGGACTGCCGATCGAACGGCTGGCGCAATGGATGAGCGCGGCCCCGGCCCGGCTGCTCGGGTTGGATCGCCGCAAGGGCGCGCTGGCTCCGGGGCTCGAGGCCGACTTCGTCATCTGGACACCCGAACAGGAGTTCACCGTCGACGAGAAGCAGCTCCTGCACCGGCACCCGCTCACGCCCTACGCCGGGCGCAAGCTCGCCGGTGTGGTGCATGCCACCTACCTGCGCGGTGAGCGCGTGTTCGCCCAGGGTGCGCTCGTGCACAGCACGCGCGGACAACTCCTCTACCGGGAGATCATGAACGTATGAGCGAGACCCCTTTCACCGACCTGATCGACCTTGCGGCCTCCCGCCTCGGCGGCGCCGTATTGCTTGCAAACGACGAGTTCTTTGCCCCCAAGGAGGCTCTGCTCAAAGCCGCGCCAGCGGAGTGGCGCGAGCACGAGTACACCGACCGCGGCAAGTGGATGGATGGCTGGGAGACCCGCCGGCGCCGCACTCCCGGGCACGACTGGTGCGTGATCCGGCTCGGACTGCCGGGCGTCATCCGCGGCATCGTCGCGGACACGGCGTTCTTCCGCGGCAACTACCCCGAGCAATGCGAGCTCGAAGGTTGTGCGGTCGAGCTCGTGCCGGACCCCGAGTCGCTGGCCAGCGATGCGTCCGTCCAATGGCACCCGTTGGTGCCGCGTTCAGCGCTCGCCGGTGACACGCGCAACCAGTTCCCGGTCACGTGCCCTGAACGCATCACCCACCTGCGTTTCCACATCTTCCCCGATGGCGGCGTCGCACGCCTGCGCGTGCACGGCGAGGCCCGGCCCGATGCCGCACTCCTCGCACCGGGCCGCGTGCTCGATCTGGCTGCGCTCGAAAGTGGCGGCTACGTCATGGTGTGCAGCGACATGTTCTTCGGCCACCGCCAGAATCTCGTGCTACCCGGCCGCTCCACGCACATGGGCGACGGCTGGGAGACCCGGCGGCGCCGCGGCCCCGGGCACGACTGGACCATCGTGCGCCTGGGCGTGCGCGGGACACTGCAGCGCATCGAACTCGACACGGACCACTTCAAGGGCAACGCCCCGGGCAGTGCCATGCTCGAACACTGCGACACGCCCGGCGCGAGCGCCGAGTCGCTGACCGGTGGCTCGAGTTGGCGAACGCTCCAGCCCCAGACGGCGCTGCAGCCACACAGCCGCCATGCCTGGGACGTGGCGCTACCCGCGACCGCGACGCACGTGCGACTCAACATCTACCCCGACGGCGGCGTGGCACGCCTGCGGCT
Organism: bacterium; assembly: GCA_031408715.1. Lineage (GTDB taxonomy): Bacteria > Eisenbacteria > RBG-16-71-46 > RBG-16-71-46 > RBG-16-71-46 > JAIOPA01. The sequence continues at coordinate 442 of JANNWR010000137.1, read as the reverse complement.
GTTCGGCACACCGGCGTGAGCGGCACGCGGTGACGATCGCGAGGCTCGACGCACTGGACGAAGTTGCAGCACGCGAGGCGCTCACTTCGTGCTGCGGTGCGCGGCCATGGGTCGACGCCATGCTCGCCGCCCGACCCTGGCGCGACGATGCCACCCTGCGGGCATGCGCCGACCGGTGCTGGGCGGCGCTCACGAGCACACAGATCGCCGAGGCGGTGTCGCATCATCCTCGGCTCGGCGAGGCAAAAGCCGCCGCGACCTTGAGCGCGCGCGCCAGCGAGTGGTCGGCAAGCGAGCAGTCCGGCGCGAGCGCGGCCGACGACGCGCTGCGGGCCCAACTTGCTCGGGGCAATCGCGACTACGAAGCGCGCTTCGGGCACACGTTCATCCTGTGCGCCAGCGGCCGGAGCGCTGCCGAGATGCTGGCCGCCCTGCGTGAGCG
>JANNWR010000136.1:0-10006 GCA_031408715.1 bacterium | reverse complement strand
GTGCTGAATGGCCCGCAGGACTACTGCGTCGACGCTTCCAGGCTCTACAGGTAACGTGGCGAGGCGTTCCTCGAGGCCCTCGCTCCGCTCCGGGCCCCGATCACGCTCCCCAAGGCGACGCTTTACCTATGGCTGCCCATCCCCCCGGCATTCACGAACTCCCTCGACTTCACCGCCGACCTGCTCGACAAGACCGGTGTCGTCGTCTCGCCGGGCTCGGGCTTCGGTCATGCCGGCGAAGGCTTCGTCCGCATTGCTCTGTGTGCGGACGAGTCGCGCTGTCGCGATGCCGGCAGACGCATCGTGAAGGCGGGCTACACCTGGTAGCAGGCGAACGGACCCGGCGAACGTCCGGCAGGCACCATCCACCCAGTCAGCAGCGGCCCTCGGCGGGAACGACTTCCCACCGAGGGCCGCAGTCGTTCGGGGCGTTCAGGCGCTGCCCGGCCAGTCGGCCGCGCACACGGCCGCATCCCCATGCGGACCCATGACCGCGAGCGAGAAGCGCGAGGGTGCGGTCAGGGCCTCGAGCGCGGCCACGACTTCCTCGCGGGTCACCGCCAGCACCCGCTCCAACTGGCGTTCGGTCGGCGTCTGGTACCCGAGGTGGAGCTCCTGCCGCGCGATGTGGTACATGCAGCTCGACACGCTTTCCTGTCCCATCACGATCGAGCCCTTCAACTGCATCTTCGCGGCCTCGACCTCTTCGAGGGTCGGGCCGGTCTCGAGCAGCTTCTCGAGCTCCTCCCGCAGCAACCCGAGCGCCTGCCGCGTCTTGTCGGGCGACACCCCGAGGTCGATGCCGACCACACCGCCATCGCGCAGGAAGTCGAGCGACGTGGACACGAAGTACGCCAGTCCCGCGTCCTCGCGGATGCGCTGGAACAGCCGTGAGCTCATGCCGCCGCCCAGCAGCGTCTCGGCGACGCGCAGCGCGTAGCGTCCGGGGTCCGAAGACGCCAGACCGCGAGCCCCCAGCGACAGGTAGACCTGCTGCAGGTCGCTGTCCTCGTGGCGCACACTCGGCACGTGCGGCGGCGGTAGGACGTCGCGCTGCGGCGACGCACCTGTCGGCAACTGAAAGCCCTTGGCGACCGCATCGACCAGTTCTGCATGCTCGAGGCCGCCGACCGCGATCACGACCATCTCGCCCGAGCGGAAACGGCGCTCGTACTCGCTCACCAGTGCGTCGCGCGTGAACGCACTCACCGACTCGACCGTGCCGAGGATCGGGCGGCCAAGCGCGTGATCGCCCCACAACTGCGCGGACAGCTGATCCGAGACCATGGCCTCGGGATTGTCCTCGTACGACAGGATCTCCTCGTGGACCACGCCCTTCTCGCGCTCGATCTCGGCATCCTCGTAGCGCGAACGGCACACCAGGTCGGCCACGACATCGACCGCCTGCCCCAGGTGCTCCGACATCACACGTGCCGTGTAGCAGACGTTCTCGCGCGCCGTGAACGCGTCCAGATGACCGCCGAGCGATTCCAGGCTGGCGGCGATCGCGCGCGCATCGCGTGACGTGGTGCCCTTGAACATCATGTGTTCGAGGAAGTGTGTGATCCCGAGTTGCCCCGGTGGTTCGTCACGAGCGCCGGTGCGTAACCAGGCACCGAACGACAGTGTGCGACGGTCGCGCAGGGTCTGGGACAGGATGGTGAGCCCGTCGGGGAGAACGGTCTTCTGAACGGCAGCGCTCATCTCAGCTTCCTTCCCGGGCGGCTGGCATCCCGGCGGGGGCGAGTATTCGAGGGACCTGGAGACTGCGCGCGCGGCAGGCGCTCGACAAGAGACAGGCCGCACGGACGGGTGCGGGCGGGTAAGCGACCCGGCCCCCCGCGGAGGCTGGTACGAACGAACGGCGGGCGGCCTGTGGGGGCCACCCGCCGTCTCACTTCGGCTTGTGACAGCAGGAACTAACGGCGGCGCGGACCGCGGTCGCGGTCGCGACCACCGTCGCGGCCACCCTCGCGACGACCACCACTGCCACCACCGGCCCCACTGCCGACACCGGCCCCCACGTAGCCTTCCGGCTGCGGGAGCAGGGCACGACGGGACAGGCGGATCTTGCCGTCACGGTCGACGTCCACGACCTTGACCATCACCAGATCGCCGACGTTCAACACGTCCTCGACCTTCTCGGTGCGGCCCCAGTCGATCTCGGACACGTGCAACAGACCATCACGACCCGGCACGATCTCGACGAACGCGCCGAAGTTCACGATGCTGCGCACCTTGCCCTGGTACGTGCGACCGATCTCGGGATCTTCCGTGATGTTGCGGATGATCTCCTCGGCGCGTTTGCTGCCTTCCATGTTGACCGCCGCGATCCGGATCTCGCCAGTATCCTCGATGTCGATCTGGCAGCCCGTCTCCTCGGTGATCTTCTTGATGATCTTGCCGCCCGGCCCGATGACCTCGCGGATCTTGTCCGGGTTGATGTGCATGATCGTGATGCGCGGCGCGAACGGCGACATCTCGCCACGCGGAGCCGCCATGCAGTCCTTCATCTTGCCCAAGATGAACAGCCGGCCGACGCGTGCCTGCTCGAGAGCGTTCTTCATGATCTCGAACGAGATGCCGCCGATCTTGGTGTCCATCTGGAACGCCGTGATGCCTTCGGTGGTGCCCGTGACCTTGAAGTCCATGTCGCCGAGGTGATCCTCGACGCCGAGGATGTCGGTCAGGACGGCGACGCGATCGCCTTCCTTGATGAGGCCCATCGCCACACCGGCGACCGGGGCCTTCACCGGCACGCCGGCATCCATGAGCGCCATGGACGCACCGCACACCGAGGCCATCGACGACGAACCGTTCGACTCGAGGATGTCCGAGACGATACGGATCGTGTACGGGAACGTGGTGTCGGCCGGGATGACCGGTTCGACCGCCCGCTCGGCGAGCGCACCATGCCCGATCTCGCGGCGACCTGGCCCACGGATGGGACGCGTCTCACCGACCGAGAACGGCGGGAAGTTGTAGTGCAGCATGTACGATTTCCACGACTGGCCCTCGAGTTCCTCGACGCGCTGCTCGTCCGACTTGGTGCCGAGCGTCGTGACGACGAGCGCCTGCGTCTCGCCGCGCGTGAACAGGCAGGAACCATGCGTGCGCGGCAGCAGGCCGACTTCGATCGTGATGGGGCGGATCTGGTCGAGTTTGCGGCCGTCCGAACGGACGCCGTCCCGCAGGATCATCTCGCGCAACTCGTCGCGCTCGACGTCGTGCAGGAGTTTGCCGATGAACACGGCCTTGTCGCCGTGCTTCTCGGCCAGCGTTGCGACGGCTTCCTTGGTGATGATGTCGATCTCTTCCTGGCGCGCTTCCTTGCCGGGGATGGCGATGGCGGCACGGAGCTTGGCCGAGTAGAGCGAGCGCAGCTCTTTCTCGAGGTCACTGGTGTCGACCTTGTCCACCGGCGAACGCTTCGGCTTGCCGGCGAGCTTCTGCAACTCGTTCTGGACCGCGACGATCTTCTTGATCGCCTGCATCGCGTAGTCGAGCGCGGCGATCATGTCGGCTTCCGGCAGCTCACGCGAGCCGCCTTCGACCATGATGATGTCGTTCGCGGTGCCGGCCACGACCATGTCCATGTCGGACTCGTCGAGCTGGGCGAACGTCGGCATGGCGACGAACTGGCCGTCCACGCGGCCGACACGCACACAGGCGACCGGCTCCGGGAACGGGATATCGGAGAGAACCAGCGAGGCGGAACCACCGATGACCGCGAGGACGTCGGCGTCATGCTCCTGGTCGGACGATACGACCGTCGCCATGACCTGCGTCTCGAACGTCCACTGCTTGTGCAGGAGCGGACGGATCGGACGATCGATCTGGCGGCTCGACAGCGTCTCCTTCTCGGTCGGACGGCCTTCACGCTTGAAGAAGCCACCCGGGATCTTGCCCGCGGCGTACGTGCGCTCGCGGTAATCGCAGGTCAGCGGGACGAAATCGAGTCCCGGCTTCGCCGTCTTCGCAGCACTCGAGGCCACCAGCACGATGGTCTGGCCCAACTGGACGACGGCGGAACCGCCCGCCAGCTTGGCCCACTTACCGGTGCTGATCGTGAGCGTCTTACCGCCCAGGTCGACTGTTACTTTGTGCTCTGCCATTCAAACTTCCTGTTCTCTCGCATGCAACCGGGACCTTCCCGGCCGCTGTCCACCCATCCGTGCGTGCGGCGCCCGAAGGGTCGGACGGGGGCCCTCCCCGTCCTAAGAGAACGCCGCCCTTGTGGGGCGGCGTCTCGTGCCACCAGGATTCCCTAGCGGCGAAGTCCCAGGTCCTTGACCACCTTGCGGTAGCGTTCGACCTTGGTTGCTTTCAGATAATCAAGCAGACGGCGGCGCTGACCGACCATGCGAAGGAGCCCGCGGCGCGACGCATGGTCACGCTTGTGCACCTTGAAATGATCGGTGAGGTAGTTGATCTTCTCGGTCAGGAGGGCGATCTGCACCTCCGGTGAACCCGAGTCTCCCTCGTGCGTCTTGAACTTATCGATGATGCCCGACTTCTGTTCCTTGGTCAGCGTCAAGGGACTAGCTCCTGAAGTGGGTGAGTGCCCGGCCCCGTCCGCGAGTGTCAGGTCTCGTCGGAAAGCGCGTGGTGGTTCGAACCCTGAGGGTCCAGAGCGACGAGGGAATATAGCACCACTGGCGCTCGGCGGCCAATCGGCGAGCCCAAACGCCAAGAACATCGCAAACCAATGCCAAGCAATGAGTTACACAGAACGGCGCACGCAGGTGCGTGCGCCCATCGCTCAATCTTCGGGCGGGCGGGCCGCCGTGAGTCGCCGCCGGGCCTCGGCGACATCGACCGCCATGGCGGTGATCAGCTCCGCGGGCCCCGAGAACGCTGCCTCCGGACGCAGCCAGTCGTGGAACGCCACGGTCAGGTCGCGGCCGTAGACGTCCCCGCTCCAGTCGAGCAGGTACACCTCGAGCGTGCGCAGACCCCCGCCGAAGGTCGGCCGCACGCCCACACTCATCGCCCCCATGCGCCATTGTGACTCGCCCGCGATGCGCACCCACACCGCATAGATGCCATGCGCGGGGATGTGCTGGTCGTCGTGCAGGCGCAGGTTCGCGGTCGGATAGCCGAGTGTGCGGCCTATCTGATCCCCACGCACGACGAGCGCAGTGAAGCCATAGGCCCGCCCGAGGAGTGTGGCGGCCTCGGCGACCCGCCCCTCGCTCAGCAGGGCGCGAATCCGCGAACTGGTGACCGGGGCACCCGCTTCGACATGCAGCGGCAGCGCGTCGACCTGGAAGCCGTGCACCTGCCCCAGTTCGCGCAGGCGCGCGACGTCGCCGGCGCGCTCACGGCCGAGCGCGAAGTCCTCGCCCACGACCAACCATGCCGGATGATAGGGCTCGACCAGGTGCCGGGTCACGAACACTTCAGGTTCCAGCGCCGCCAGTTCGCGCGTGAACGGCAGCACGTGCAGTTCGACGCCGAGCGCGGCGAGACGCGTGTGCTTCTCGGGGAGCGGCGTGAGTGGCGCGAGCGGGCGGAAGTCGCGAGCCAGCACGATGTCCGGGTGCGGCTCGAAGCTCACCGCGCGGCACGCTCCGCCCGCGGCGCGCTCGCGGGCACGGTCGAACAACGCGCGATGCCCGACGTGCAGTCCGTCGAACACCCCGACCGCGATCGCCCCGCGCGTCTCGCTCAAACCGGTTTGCCCTCTCGCACCGCCCACGGGAACACCACGTTGGGCCGGGCGCGCACCACGCCGCGCTCGAGCGCGAGTTCCCCAAGCCCCAGCGCGCGGCCGCTGAGCGAACGCAGCACGACGCTGCGCGGGCCCGCGCCCACCGGCGCCGCTCCGGCATCGGCTGGCGGCGATTGACCGCGACCGACGGCCTCGAGTCCGGCGTCGTCGAGCGACACCGCGGGCAGTGCCTCGAGAGCGCGGTCCAGCGGCACGCCGTGCCGGGCGAGCACCACTCCCGCTTCGGCTTCGCGCAACTGCGGCCACGGGCACGCCTGCGCAAGCGTGAACGGCTGGCTCGCCAGCCGGCGCAGCGCCGACAGAGCAGCGCCGCATCCGAGCCGTTCGCCGAGGTCGTGGACCAGCGTGCGCACGTAGGTGCCACCGGAACAATCGATCTCGAAACTCGCCTCGTCCGGACCGATTGCCAGCCAGCGCCACTCGTCCACGCGCACCGCCCGCGGCTCACGCTCGACCGTCTCGCCGCGGCGCGCGATGTCGTACAGGCGCTCACCGTTCTGTTTGAGGGCGGACACCATCGGCGGCACTTGCAGCAGTTCGCCCGTCAGCACGAGCGCGGCAGCATGCACGTTCGACTCGTCCGGGCGCACATCCGAAGTCGCCAGGACACGGCCCTGCGTGTCCTGCGTGTCGGTGACCACACCGAAGCGCGCGGTCCCCGCATAGGTCTTGCGGCCCCCCTGCCACACCATCGCGCAACGCGTCGCCACGCCGATCGCGAGGACCAACAGGCCGGAGGCGTTGGGGTCGAGCGTGCCGAGATGCCCGATGCCGCGCTGTCGCAACTGGCGGCGTGCGAACGCCACCACGTCGTGCGACGTCACGCCGGTCGGTTTGTCGACGGGCAGCAGGCCCGACCACTCCGGCAGCACCGGGGCGCGGCTGTCCGCCGCGGGCCGGACCGGGCTCATCCGAGTTCCTCGTCCTCCACCGGCTTGCCATCGTGGATGCGCTTCAGCAGGTCCTCGACGCGCGCACCACGGTCGATCGAGTCGTCATGGATGAAGCGGATCATCGGCACTTCGCGCAGGCCGAGCCGGTCCCCGAGCTCGTGCCGCACGAAGCCCGCGGCCGAGACCAATCCTTCGAGGGTCTTCGCGCGCTCTTCTGGTGTGCCCATGATGCTCACGAAGATCTTGGCGAACGACAGGTCGTGCGTCACCTCGACATCGGTGACACTGACCATCGCCGACATGCGCGGATCACGCAGCTTGCGCTGCAGGATCTCCGCGACCTCGCGGCGCATGAGCTGAGCGACCTTCTCAGGACGGATCCTCACTGCAATGTCTCCTGCCAGTCGAGCACCTGCGCTTGCAGGTACGAGTCCACGATGTGCCGCGCGTTCTGGAGCATCTCCCGCACCTGCCCGCCATCCGAGCCCACGACCGCGAACCCGATCGCCGCGCGCTGCCAGAGGTCCTGATACTCCACCTCTGCCACCGACGCATGCACCCGTTCACGCAGGCGCTCCTTGAGCGAGCGTACCACCTGCCGCTTGTCCTTGAGCGACTGCGCCCCCGGCAAGTGCAACTCGACGCGAACGATCCCGACCACCATGACAGCCCCCGAAGTGACAGCGATGCGTCGCAGGCGCGAGCAATGGGTTCTCATCCCCCTGGAGGCCGGAGGTGCGAGCCGACCGAGAACGAGGGTCTGGACGTGGTGGGGTCTCGTCTGGCCGGAGTCCGGAGGGCTGTGCAGCCAGGATGGCGGAACAGCCCGGAGGCCTAGCGACCGAGGGGCAGGATGCCCCGAGGAAGCGTCCGGCCCGGACGAGATCCGCTTCGTCCGGACCCGACGCCGATCTCAGATGAGTCGCGCGGACCGGCCTACGCCAAAGTCCTGGCGAGTTCCTCGATCTTGAACGTCTCGAGGCGGTCTCCCTGCTGCAGTTCGTTGTAACCATCGAGCGTGATGCCGCACTCGAAACCCTTTTCGACTTCCTTGGCGTCGTCCTTGAAGCGCTTGAGCGCCTCGACTCGGCCGGTCCACACCGTCTCGGTGCCGCGCAGGACGCGGATCTTCTCGGTGCGCACGATCTTGCCCATGGTGACCATGCAGCCGGCGACCACCATCCCCTTGGAGAGCCGGAAGACCTGGCGAACTTCCGCCACACCGACCGAGACTTCCTTGAGTTCGGGCTTGAGCATGCCCTCGAGCGCCAGCTTCACGTCTTCCTGCGCCTTGTAGATGATGTCGTACAGGCGGATCTCGACCTTCTCGCGCTCGGCCATCTCCCGCGCGCGCACGTCGGGCCGCACGTGGAAGCCGACGATGATCGCATCCGATGCCGCCGCAAGGAGCACGTCGGACTCAGTGATCTGGCCGACCGCCGAACGGATGACCCGGACCGCGACCTCGCTGGTCGAGAGCTTCTGCAACGACTCGCTGAGCGCTTCGACCGACCCGTCGACGTCGCCCTTGATGAGCATCTTGAGTTCGCTCGCGCCACCCTTGCCCAGGGTTTCCTGGAACGTGGTGAGCGAGATCGACTTGGTCGAACGGTGTTCATGCTCGCGATGCAGTGCCGCGCGCTTGGTCGCGACTTCGCGCGCCTCGCGCTCATCCTCCGGGCTCACGAACAGGTCCCCAGCCGACGGCGTGCCGCTCCAGCCCACGACTTCCACAGGCGTCGACGGCGGGGCTTCCTTGATGACCTTCCGGCGTTCGTCGTACATGGCGCGCACACGGCCGTACACCTGGCCGGCGACGAACGGGTCGCCGACGCGCAGCGTGCCGCTCTGCACGAGCACCGACGCCACGACACCACGACCCTGCTCGACGCGCGCTTCGAGCACGACGCCCTTGGCGCGGCGGTCGGGATCGGCCTTGAGTTCAAGCACTTCGGACGTGAGCAGGATCATCTCGAGAAGCTGATCCATGTTCGTGCCCTTCTTCGCCGAGATCTCGATCGAGGCGTACTTGCCGCCGAACTGCTCGACGACCACCCCGTGGCCGGCGAGTTCCGTCTTGATGCGGTTCGGATCCGCGGCCGGGAGGTCGACCTTGTTGATGGCGACGACGATCGGCACGTTCGCGGCCTTGGCGTGGTCGATGGCCTCGATGGTCTGCGGCATGACGCGATCGTCGGCCGCGACCACCAGCACCACGAGGTCGGTGACCTGCGCGCCACGGGCACGCATGGCGGTGAACGCCTCGTGACCCGGTGTGTCGAGGAACGTGATGTGCTGGCCTGTGGGCAGCGTCACTTCGTAGGCGCCGATGTGCTGCGTGATGCCACCGGACTCGCCGGCCACGACGTTGGTGCGCCGGACATAGTCGAGCAGCGACGTCTTGCCATGATCGACGTGTCCCATGACGGTCACGACCGGAGCACGCGGACGCAGCTTGGCGACATCCACGACCTCGGCGACCTCCGTGGTCTCCTCTTCGAACTCGGCCACGAACTCGACCTCGAAATCGAACTCGTCCGCGACCGCCGCGATGGAGTCCTTGTCGAGGCGCTTGTTGATCGTGGCCATGAGACCCATGCGCATGCAGGCGGTGATGACCTCCTGCGGGCGCACTTCCATCATGTTCGCGAGCTCGGAGACCGTGATGAACTCCGGCGCGCGCAGGACCTTCGACTCCTCGGCCGGAGCACTCGGATCGTCCTTGTCACGGCGATGCTTACGGCGGGCCTGCGTCGTGTCGAGACTCGCCAGTGTCTTGCGAACGTTGTCCGCCGCCAGCTTCTCGTCGACGTTCTTCTTCTTCTTGCGATCCCTGCGACCGCGCCCGGGCGCACCGGTGCCGCTGCCGAAGGTCGGGCGCGGGCCGGAGCCCGGCGCGCCAAAACCACCGCTCGCGGGCCGGCCACCGGCGCCGCCGGCGGCGCCGCTGAAGCCGCCGGGACGCGGAGCTCCGCCCGCGAAACCACCGGGACGCGCGCCACCTGCACCCGCGGGGCGAGTACTACCCGCGCCGCCGGCATAACCGCCGGGACGTGCGCCGCCGGTGCCACCACTGAAGCCACCCGGACGCGGTCCAGCCGGACCGCCGGGGCGTGCCCCGCCAGCGCCCGCAGGGCGTGCGCCCGGACCACCGGGACGTGAACCCTGATATCCGCCGGGCGACGGACGGCCCGGCGACGGCGCACCTGGACGCGAGCCATACGGCGGGCGGCTCGGCGTCGGGGTCGGCAGCACGGAACCGGAAGGCGGACGGTAGACGACTGCGGACGGCAGCGAAGGATCACGTCCGGGAGGCATCGGTGGCGCTGGCGGATTGATGACTCCGCTCGACACGGGAGTGCTGGACACCGGCGCGGTG
>JANNWR010000135.1:0-3779 GCA_031408715.1 bacterium | reverse complement strand
CGCTCCAGGTTCATGTCGGTGCACGGTTGGCAAACGTTCGAATCGGACAACCTTACGCGCTCGGTGGGTTGCTATCGAGCCGCCCCCGCGCTCACGGCCTGCGCGCAGCGCGGGGGTGAGTCGCGGGATCCCGCCGGGAGTTGTGCGTGCGTTCGACAAGCTGGCGGAGAAAGGATAGGAACTTCCTTTCGCGCACCCCGCGAACGTAGGCCCCTTCCGGCCTCCCGGCAACGGCTTTCCCCCCGTTCGCACCCGCCGCAGCACGCCCGACACCCCCGCAATGCCCGCGCACGCCCCGAGCGACCCCTCGAATCCCTCCGCGAGCCCCTGCTCCTGCCCCGCGCCCGCGAGCACCACGACGCGACTTCGCCACCAGCCGCGCCGCCGGCTGGCATATGCTCCGTAGTAGCGCACCCGTACCTCGCCCTTGCCCGGGATGTGCTGCACCAGACGCGCCACGAACTCCAGCGCCGCGAAGCGGTGCACGCCCACGTACGGGCGGTTGACCGCGTCCGAGGCCAGCTCCACCTCGGCGCGCTCTGCGTCGCAGGAGAGTCGTGACTCCGCCACCGGCGCACGGGCTCCGTAGCGCGCCACGCGCAGCACCGCGGCGCGGTCCGCCGCGGCGATCGCCGGTTCGACATACGCGCTGAACCCCCAGTGCGGTCAGGTGAGCATCGAAGCTGCGGCATCCTCCTCGAGCCAGCTCTCGCGCACGAACAGCGCCAGCACCGCGCGCCGCCAGGCTTCGGCTAGCACCGTGGCGTCATGCGCGGCCCCCGGGACACGAAACTACCGTCGCGCCGGAATGCGCCATCGCGTAATGTCACGGGCGGGCCGCCCATGACCTCCACCGCGACGCGCGTCTCGATCGCGGCCACGCGTCGCACCCACGCTCCTGCTTCGACCGGAGCGAGCACGGGCTTCGGCAGCCGGGCGAGACGGGCGTAGGCGTGCATGAAGGGTCCGAGTGACTGCGCGCGCGTCTCGATGACGCCGAGTCCCTCGCGCAGGTCTGGAGAAACCGCGACGGCCGTCTGGGGTCCGCGCTCGAGCTTCGTGCGCAGGCTGCCGGCGATGCTCTGGATTGGCGCCAGCGAGTTGTTGATCTCGTGCGAGAGCACGCGGATCAGCCTTAACCAGGCCTGACGCTCTTCTTCGCGCAACGTTCGCGACAGATCGGACAACAGCACCAGTTCATGGACACGGCCATCCATCACGTGGCCGCCACGGCGCAGCTCCCAGCGCCCGGCGGCACCGGGCAATCGCAGCTCCAGCAATCGCGGCGTGTCGCCTTCGAATGCGGAGCCCAGACCCAGCCATGCGGCTTCGAGCCCGACGGTGCGCTCGGCCGGCCGGCCCAGCAGGCGCTCGCCCTCGCCGTTCACCAGCCGCAGTCGGCGCTCCGGATCGAAACCGAACATCGCCACGTCGGCGTCACGCACTTGCCTCAGGGGTCCCCCAAGTCTAACCAGAGCTGTGCGGTGCCGTGGGCCCGAGACACCGATGCCCTGCATGTCGGGAAGACAATGAGCGAGAACGGCTGCGCGACCACTGCGGCGACCATGTTACTGAAGTCCCTTTCTATCACCGACCTGCCAAGCATTACGCCGGGCGATCCCAACCGGTACCCGATTCTGGATCTCCCAATTGCCACTGATTCCCGGTTCGAGCCCGGGCGCCGCCTCCCATAACACCCCGGCGTCGCGCTGCACTGACACTGGTGTGCTGAACTCCAGCCACGCAGCACGCTGTGCGCGCCACCGCGTCACCTGCTGGGGGATTGCGTTGGTCTGGCCCAACCTGGTCCAGCACGCGAAGCCGCCTGGGGAGGTTTGACGCCACCGAGCTGTTCGGTGGATTGCCGTCGGTGGCCACGCCGGAACCTCGAGCAGGTCGAGATTGCGAAGCTCGGATGAATCGCGTGGCTCATCCACCAGCGACTGGACGAATCGGTCGAGAACGTTCCACCCCTCGAGCATGAGGAGGCGTACTATCCCACTCGGCAGCTACCGGCCGCATCGGTGACCGTCACGCCATGAGCGCTCCGGAAGTGCGGAGGCGGCGCCATCTGTTTCGGTCGTCCTCAGGAATCGTTGGGGGTGTTCGCTTGCGAAGCGCGTCAGGAGCAACCCGATCGCCATGGATGAAGGAGCCCGCCATCTTCTCGCCGGGGCGGCCCACTCGCGACCTCCGCACCGAGATCTGTATCGTCGGCGCAGGGGTCTCGGGCCTTGTCACTGCCTATCTCGCCGCGCGTGAAGGACGCCGGGTCATCGTGGTCGACGGCGGAGCAATCGCTGACGGCGAGACCGCCCGGACGACCGCGCATCTCACGTGCGTTCTCGACCGTCGATACTTCGAACTCGAACAGATTCATGGGGCGCACGGTGCACGGCTGGCCGCGGAGAGCCATGCGACCGCCATCGATCGCATCGAGGCGATCGTCCAGGCTGAGCAGATCCCGTGTGACTTCGAACGCGTGAGTGCCTACTTGTTCGCGCCGCGCGGTGACACGTCCCAAGTGCTCGAGCGCGAGTTCGATGCCGCCCGAAGGGCTGGCATCCAAGATCTCGAGTGGGTGAAGCGGGCTCCTCTCGACGCCTTCGATACGTCCCGGTGTCTGCACTTTCCGAACCAGGCGCAGGCACATCCAGTTCGCTTCGTCCGCGGTCTCGTGGACGCGATCCGGAGGAACGGCGGTCTCGTCGTCGCTCGAGCGCACGTGTGCAAGATCAAATCGGGCCGGCCGGGTCATGTCACCCTCGAGGCCGGACCCACCATTGTAGCCGACGAGATCGTGGTGGCGACCAACGCTCCCGTTCACTCGCATCTCGCGATGCATGACAAACAGACGGCCTACCGAACGCTCGTCATCGCCGTGAACATCCCGTCCGGATCCGTGGCCAGCGCCTGCTACTACGACACGTTGAAGCCTTACCACTACGTTCGCGTGCATCGCGGCGCAGGCCCAACGTCGAAGGACGATCTACTGATCGTCGGGGGAGAGGATCACCCGACGGGACAATCGGACGACGCAGCAAAGCGCTGGAAGTCGCTGGAGCGCTGGACCCGTGAGCGATTCCCCATGAGCCGCGAGATCGCCTACCGATGGTCCGGGCAGGTGTTCGAGCCCCACGACGGTCTGGGTTGCATTGGACGCGATCGCGATGCGGCGCATCTCACCATGGTCACCGGCACCTCCGGCTCGGGCATGACCTACGCAATGATCGCCGCGACCGTCCTCACGGATCTGTGGAACGGACGTGAGAATCCGTGGGCTGAACTCTATGATCCAACTCGTCGAATCCGGAAGACCTCGCGGAGCTCGGGCGTCACCGTGGATGCGCCCGGTGCCCCTGCCGCAGGGGAGAAAGCGAAGCCGCGCTCAGTTGCCTCGATTCGACGAGGAGCGGGCGCCATCATTCAGAAGTCGGGCCATACGTATGCGGTGTACCGAAGCGAACTGGGAACTCTCAGTCGCTGGTCTGCGAAGTGCACGCATCTCGAATGTGGCGTGATCTGGAACTCGGCCGAGAAGTCCTGGGATTGCCCCTGTCATGGATCACGTTTCGATCGTCACGGAAGAGTCGTCACTGGGCCGGCGATCGATCATCTCAAACCAGCGTCCCCGGGCAGGCGAAGGACCTAGGAGGAAATCCGGCTCTGCTCGAACGACTCGCGGGTCTGTGAGTTGTAAGTTTGGGCTGATCTTCCCCCTGATCCGGAGCAGTTTGCCGCCGGCCTCCGCAGCGGAGTGGTCGACCCGTGGAGACTCA
>JANNWR010000134.1:0-3171 GCA_031408715.1 bacterium | reverse complement strand
GCTGCGGCTCAAGATCAGCGCGATCTTCAAGCACCAGAGCCAGAAAGACCGCGCCCCGTTCCCGGGCGTGGACGAACGCGAGTTCTGGCAGCGCGTGGAAGAGCGCAACCGCGCGACGGCGAAAACCGTCGACCAGTTGGGTCTGCCGGAGTACTTCGCGATGGAAGCACTGGTGGTGCGCGGGGAGTGACGTGTGGTCCCGCAGACAAGCACGAGGGCCCGGAGCGTTCGCACGCTCCGGGCCCTCGTGCTCGCTTCGATCAACAGCTCTACAACCGCGCCAGCCTCCCGCTCCGCACGCCGAACGGCGTCACCAGCCGCACGAAGTACACGCCCGCAGGCACGCTGCCGCCGCTGGTCGTGCGACCGTCCCAACGCAGGCTGTGCGCGCCGGGAGCGAAAGTCGCTTCGCTCGACCACATGCGGCGCCCGCTCAGATCCAGTACCTCGATGCGCACCGAACCCGTCTGCGGGAGCGTGAACTCGAGCTCGGTCCCACCCGCGCTCGGGTTGGGAGTCGGACGCGACAGAGCGAGCAACAGGCCGTGCGTCACCGGCATGCCGGTTTCATCGCCCGGCGTCATCGACAGGCCACTCGGCGTGCCTGTGACCGCGATGTTGTCGAGCGCGATCTTCGGTCGCGAACCCGTCGTCCCACCGCTGCCGTTGTGGAAGTAGAACCGGATGCGCGACGTGGCCGAGTTGCTGAGGCCCGCGGGCAGCACGATCGCCGTCCGCGTGCCCGAAGTGAGCACGTTGTTCGTGAAGTTGAGCACGGCAGCACCCGTCAACTCGGTCCAGGTCGTGCCGTTCGGACTGGTGTACACGCGCAGCGAAGCCTTGCGGTCCCCGGTCGCGTTGTTCACCGAAGCCCAGTTGAAGCTCAACGTGCCGGCGTTGGTGTGCGAGAAGTCGAGCTTCAGGTCGATGGCCGCGGAACTGGTGTTGTCGGTCGATCCCGTCGACAGCAACTGGATGTCGGCAACACCCTTCTGCACGCCACCCGAGGTACCCGTCACGAACGCCGACGTGGCGGTGGTGATGCGCGTGGCGTTCGGGATCGCGGCCGTGCCGCCCGTGGCCACAGACGCGAACCGGGTCGCCGCAGCCGGACTGCTGAAGTTGTTCGCCCACGTGGAGAGGTCCGCGAACGACTCGAGGTAGTTGCCGTTCGCCATGATCCACGGGCCAGTGGCAGGCGCCGAGAACGTGGCACTGATCGTGTGGTCGGCCGTCACGTTGGTGAACGTGTAGCTGGCGATCGCACCCTGCGACACGCCATCCACTGTGACGCCGGTGATGCTGCCGCCGCCGGTGGCCGCGATCGTGAACGCCTGGTTCGCACCCTGCGCCACTCCCACTGCACCCGAGGGTGTGATGCTGCCGCCCGCGCCGGCGCTGGCCGTGAGGACCCACTGGTTCACGGTGAAGTTCGCGGCACTCGCGGCACTGGCCGAGTTGGCTGCTGCGTCGCGTGCCGTGGCGCGCACGCGCATCGTGCTGCTGACAACGTTCGGCACGGTCCACGAGAACGAGCCGGTGTTGGTCAGGCTCGTGGCGATGCTGTTCGGGTAACTCGCGCCACCGTCGGTCGAGTACGCCAGGTCCACGGCAGTCACACCCACGTCGTCGCTGGCGGTCCAGGTGATGGGGTGCACCGACCCGGCCTTCCACGTCTCACCACCCACGGGCGAGGTCACCGACACGATCGGCGGAGTCACGTCACCGCCACCACCGGTGCTGCGGCGCACGGCCCACAGCGTGGCGTTCATGAAGATGAGGCTGTCGCCGACTTCGCCCCAACCGTCGAAGATGTTCGTGTTGCCGGGCTGTGCCGAACCGTCGTCGATCGGCGAGCTGTCCCCGCAGAAGAACACGCGCCCACTGCCATACTGTGACGAAGCCGCCATGATGCTGGTGTTGCTGGTCTGCGCGACCCCGGTCATCCACACCTCACCGCGCACGGTGGGGTTCACTTCCGGATGGATCGTGAACGTGGTGCCGTTGTGGAACGCCAGCGACACGACGTTGCCAACCGGCCCGCGCGTCACACTGTCCGACGCCACCGCGCGCACGTTGCTCGAGGTCTGGACCAGGTTGTTGTTGGCGTCCCCCGCGGTACCCCAGTGCACGCCGAGTTCGAACGCCGGGTCCAGCGCATTCCAGATCATGGGGGAGTCGAAGCCATCGTTGTTGCGGTCGGAGATATGGTGGTCGCCGATGCACACCAGACCACCGCCGTCGCGAACAAAGTTCTTGATTGCCGTGGCTTCGGACGCCGTGAACACCGTGTTGGGCTCCGGCACGATGAACACGTCGAAGTTGGCCAGGTCGAGCGCGTTCGCGGTGTTGCCATAGGTGATCGCGGCGTTGTTGATGGTCACCGTGAAACCGCGCTTCACCAGATCCACGCCCCATGACGAGATCGCACCGGTCCAGTAGGTGCGCGGCGTCGATGGCACGATCGCGCTCTGCGCCGGCGCAGGCGTGGGCTGATCGTTGTCGATCGTCCAGTCGGCGTTTCCCGCAGTCTCCGCGTGGAAGTTGTCGAACAAGGCACGCTTCTGGGCGAACGCGGTTGAAGCCAGCGACAGCAGCACGAGCAACAGTGGAAGCACGCGACGCATCGGGGGGGCCCTTTCGTCCGTGAAACACGAGTGTGGCTCCCGCGGTCTGCGCAGCATCGGCCCGGGAAGCCGTGACGTGCGACATCCATGCGTACAGCGATCGCACTATAGACTTGCGGCAACATGGCATGGAAGGACAAAAGCGCGCGTGACGGCCGTATGACAGCCGTGTGAATCAGTAGATGGGCACGCTCGGATCGACTTCCTTGGACCAGGCGTCGATACCACCCGTCAAGTTCACCATCGCGCCGGCATAGCCCGCAGAGCGCAGCGCTTCGATCGCCATGGCACTTCGACCGCCCAGCTTGCAGTGCACGATCAACTCGCGGCTCGGGTCCAGCTCGGCGATCCGGGCGGTGACCTGGTCCAATGGGATGAGCCGCCCCCCGGGGATGTGCGCGATGGCGTGCTCGAACGGTTCGCGAACATCGATGATCTGCAGCGCTTCGCCGTCATCGATGCGGCGTTTGAGGTCGCGAGGACTGATCTCCGCACCCACGACGGGCGCGGCATGCGCACCGAACCCACAGAACTGCTCGTAGTC
>JANNWR010000133.1:0-12060 GCA_031408715.1 bacterium | reverse complement strand
TCACCCGCTCGCGCGACCACGGCCAGCATCCCCGGCAACGCAAGTTGGGCGGCGAGCGCTGCGGCAGTCAGGTCCGCCGCCCCCGTGAATCCATGCCGCGCGCGAAGCGCAGCGTAGAGCCGTACCCACGCATCCGCGTGCTGCGTCGCATCCGATGCGGCTTCGATCTCGAGCAGCCGGGTGGCACGGCGAGCCTTGCGGCGATGATCGGCATGCACATGTGCCAAGGGCGCGTGCGGATCGAGCTTCGCGATCGCGTGGGCCTTGAACGCCACCCGATGGTCGGGGAACACCTGTTCGAGCACGCGTGAAGCTGGCGTGGAGAACGGGTCGATCACCGCCACGAACGACAACAGGTCGTGCGTGTCCGCCAGGTCCTCTGCCAGCGCACCCCAGTGCATGGTACGCAGCAGGGGGTACGGCCCACAGGCGTCCGAAGCCGCGAACGGCACGTCGATGTCACGCACCAGCACACTCACCCCCGAGCGCTGCAGCACGCGCGCTCGACCCAGGTGTGTACAGGTATGCGCGTACTCACTCGAGCCGTATCCGCCCGGGACGTTCATTTTGGGCTTCCCGCGGCTGGCGCACGCACGCCAGCGTCGATCCAACGCGACCACCACGCCCGATCCGGTGGCATGCTGTCCCAGCCGGCGTAGTCCTGTGGCGGCAGCGCCGCCAGCGCAGCAGACCACAGCGTCCCGCCGAAGCTGCCCTCCTCGAATGTCTGCGCGTCGCTCGACGCGCTCCACACCAACTCGTGCCCACCAGGTCTTGCGGCCTGCAGAAGTGCCGCGACATAGGTATTGGAAGGCGCTGCGTCCTCGCCGAGGATCGCGACCCAGTCGCCCGTCAGGTGCGGGAGTGCGGCGCGCACGTACTGCGCTGCGCGCACGAACCGGCGTGCGCGCGGGGCTGCGGGGGCGAGCCCGGGACGTGGTACGGCGAGCAGGCGCACACGCGCATCGCCCGCGCTCGCCGACGCGAACGTCGTGCGCGCAGCACTCGTCCAATCCGGCCCGACGACGATGACTTCGTGCACCGCATGTGACTGTGCGAGTGCTGCACGCACGGCGTGACCGGATGCTGCCCGCCCCTCCGGCGCCAGGACGATCACGGACACGGTGGCGTCGGCGAACGCAGCCGGAGCGCAGTGATCGCGGCCGCCTCGCACCATCTCGAGCCTGGCGCGATCGCTCGGGAACGGGACGAACTCGTACGGGATCGTGCTGGGGGTCGAGGTCGGCGGCGTGTCGGTGGCACTCGTCACTCGGGCGCTCCATGAGCATGGGGACAAGGGGACAAGGGGACATGGGCCGGGTCACTCGGGCGGCCGCACGCGACGCACGGCTGTCCGCGGTCCGTCCGAGTCTCGGTTCGGGTCATCGCCCTGTTCCCTAGCACGGTCCGTGCTAGACACCCCGGCGTGCCGCCCCCCGCCGTGTTCCACCGCATGCGAAGCGCCTGTAGCCGCAAGCACTTCGTCATGCACCCCAGGAGCCCCGCCACATGATGCCACCCCGATCCTCGCCGGAGTCGCTGCCGAATCGGAAGAATCTGCCGTCCGATCGCACCGATGAACCGGACAATACTGCCGGGCCTCAAGCGGGGCCGATGTTGTACGCCGCGCGCCAGCCGATTCTCGATCGCCAGACCAGCGTGTATGGCTACGAACTGTTGTTCCGGAGCGGACCCGAGAACCGCTACACCGCCACCGATCCCGATTGGGCCTCGGCCGTGAGCATCGAGCAGGGCGCCACCGTGTTCGGGCTCGACCAGCTGGTGGGCGACCGCCGCGCGTTCGTGAATCTGTCGCGCGGGGCGTTGCTGTCGGAGTACCACCGTTTGCTGCCGCGCGAGCGCGTCGTGGTCGAACTGCTCGAGGACATCGCCCCGGACGCTGAGGTCCTGGCCGCGTGCCAGCGCGTCCGCGACGACGGCTACCTGCTCGCGCTCGACGACTACGCCGCGACCCCGGAGTCCGAGCCGTTCCTGGACATCGTGCACATGGTGAAGTCGGACCTGCGGCGCTGGCCTCAGGCGCTCGACAGACCGAGCTTGGCGCCGCTGCGAGCGCGCGGGCTCAAGTTGGTGGCCGAGAAGGTCGAGACGCACGAGGAAGCACAGGCGGCACTGGCGGCCGGCTACGACCTGCTTCAGGGCTACTTCTACTGTAAGCCGGAGATGGTCGCGGTCCGTGACCTGCCGCCGTCCAAGCTGAGCGTGTTGCGGTTCGTGGCCGAGACCAGTTCGGCCGAGACGTCGATCGCTCGCATCGAGGAGTTGTTCCGCGCTGACGTCGGCCTCACGGTGCGATTGTTGCGCTACTTGAACTCGGCGTCATTCGGCTGGCGGCACGAAGTGGAATCGATCCGCCACGCGCTCGACCTTCTGGGAGAACGTCCATTGCGGCGATGGGCCGTCATGCTGGCCATGATGTCGCTGTGCGAGGACCGCCCGCACGAACTGCTGGTGACCGCACTGTCGCGTGCCCGGTTCGCCCAGCGCATCGGCACGCCGAGCGGCCTCGATGATCGCGACGACGAGCTCTTCCTGGCCGGCATGCTGACGCTCGTCGATACCATGGTGGGCCGGCCGACGCGCGAGATCATGGATGGCCTGGCGCTGTCGGACAGCGTGCGTGAAGCCGTGCTCGAACACCGTGCACCGCTGGGGCCAGTCCTTGACGTGGTGACCGCCTACGAGCGCGGCGACTGGCCCATGCTGGACGAGATGCTGAAGCGCTGCCCGGTACCGGATCGCGCACTGGACGAAGCCTACGTGGATTCGCTGGCGTGGGCCGAGGCCATTGTCATGTGAGCGCGCCATCTGAACGATTCGACACGCGAACCGACGTGATGCATTCCCACCCCGAGAGAACTCCCATGCCGACCGATTCCCCGAAGCCTGCACGCACGGACAGCGCGCCCGGCGCCCCACGCGTCTCGATCGTCATTCCCGTGTTCAACAAGCTCGAGTTCACGAAGGCCTGCCTGGATGCGCTGGCTCGGCACACGGCTGCCAGGTTGGCGGAGATCATCGTGGTCGACAATGGTTCGACCGACGGTACGGCCGAGTACCTGGCGGTGCTCGAACCGCCCGTACGCGTCGTGCGCAATCCGGACAATCTCGGCTTTGCGCGCGCCTGCAACCTGGGAGCGGCCGAGGGCACGGCACCGCTGGTGCTTTTCCTGAACAACGACACCGAAGCCCATGAGCACTGGCTCGAACCGTTGCTCGCGGTTCTGGACGCTGACCCGCGCGTCGCCGCCGTGGGCTCGAAGTTGTTGTTCCCGGACGGCACGTTGCAACACGCCGGTGTCATGCTGGTCGACGACCGCAAGCTGCCGGACCCGCTGGTCGCACGCCACGTGCACTATGGCGCGCCAGCGGACCTCGCGGATGCGAACGTCCGGCGTTGCTACCAGTCACTCACCGCTGCCTGCCTGCTCGTGCGGAAGTCCGCATTCACAGCAGCCGGCGGGTTCGACGAGGGATACTGGAACGGCTACGAGGACATCGACCTGTGCCTCAAGCTGCAGGCAGCAGGCGGGCTGTTGGTGTACGAACCCGCGAGCGTGCTGACGCACCACGAGTCCAAGAGCGGGGCCCAGCGCTTCTCCAAGGTCGCGGCCAACATCGCGAGGCTTCATGCCCGCTGGCTTGGCACGGCCCAGCCGGACGGCGTGCTCGAGAGCGACGGTACGTTCATGTGGACGGACGCGCTGCGCATCCGCGATCACAGTTCGAGCACGGGAGATTCTCCCCCGGTGAGCGCTGGCCGGGTGCACGGCTGCGTGTCCATCGTGATTCTGACGCTCAATCAGCTGGAGTACACCCGACAGTGCGTCGAGAGCATCCAGCGTCACACCCCCGAACCGCATGAGCTGGTGTTCGTCGACAACGGCTCGCGTGATGGCACCGTGAAGTGGCTGCGCGACCAGGTCGCGCGGCATCCGGAATACCGTCTGGTCGAGAACGCGCGTAACGAGGGCTTCGCGCGCGGCTGCAATCAAGGCATCGCCGCCGCCCGCGGCGAGTACATCCTGCTGCTCAACAACGACGTCGTGGTCGACGCGCACTGGTTGTCCGGCATGTTCGAGGCACTCGAGCGCACACCGCACGCCGGCATCGTCGGGCCGGTGACGAACCAGATCAGCGGGCGCCAGAAGGCTGATTGCCCCGAATACACCGGCGTCCCGGACCTGCCCATGTTCGCCGCCGCCTGGCGCATACGCCATCGTCATCAGCGCACGTTCGCCCCTCGGGTGGTCGGTTTCTGCATGCTCATGCGCGCCTCGCTACTCGACCGCATCGGAGCGCTGGACGAGAGCTTCGGCACGGGCAACTTCGAGGACGACGACCTGTGCCTGCGCGCCGAACTGGCGGGACAACGCAACCTGATCGCGGCAGACGTGTTCATCCACCACTACGGCAGCCGCACGTTCATCGGCAATGGCATCGACCACCGCGTCATGATGACGCGCAATCGCGGCCGCTTCGCCGAGAAGTGGCATCACCCGCACGCCACGGACGCGCGCGGTCGCCGGGTGCTGCTGCTCGAGGCGCTCGAGAAGGCGCATGTCCTGGATCACACGGGCCGCCTGCAAGACGCTGTCGAACTGTGTCTCGAGGCGATTCGCCTCATGCCTGCCGAGACCACGCCCTACTTGGCACTGGCGTGCATGCTGGTGCGCGCTGGCCACCCGAAGGACGCGCTGGATGTGCTGCGGAACCTGCCGAGCGGGCTGACCGACGCCCGCGCCCGGCTGTTGGCGGCCCGGGCTCAGTTCGCGCTGGGCGAGTTCACGGCCGCCGCACGGCTGGTCGACAGCGTGGACGACGATCGCGAAGTGCGCAGCCGGGCACTCAATATGAAAGGCCTGATCGCGCACCAGGCGGGCGACCACGACGTCGCGACCTCGTGTTTCAACGCCGCGATCGCCGCCGACCGCGGCTACGGCGAACCCTACGCCCATCTGGGCGCGTTGCTGTGGGCTCGCGAGCCCGGGAATGCGGCATTCGTGTTGTTCGAACACGGACTGGCGCTGTCGCCCGAGAGCCCCGAGACGCTGGACTTCCTGTGTACGGCCGCCAAAGAACTGGGTCAGACCGCGAACGCCATCCGGTTGGTGCGCGAGGCGCGGGGACTGCATCCGGTGCATCGTGGGCTGACGTTCGCGCTCATCGATCTGCTGTTGAGCGAGGGCCGGCACGACGAGGCCATGGCCGAGATCGAGAACGCGCTCGAGTGGTTCGAGCTCGAGGAGGGGCTCTTGCGTGCCGCGCTCAGCGTGCGTGCAAAGGCGGGTCCCCGGCACCTCGCCGCCGGGCACACAAGCGGCGGCACGCTCGCGGTGGTCATGATCACGAAGAACGAAGCGGGCAATCTGGTGCGCAGCCTGCGCAGCGTCGCACCGGTGGCGGACGAGATGCTCGTGCTGGACACCGGATCGATCGATCGCACCACGGACATCGCCGCCGCGCTCGGAGCACAGGTGAGTACGTTCGAATGGACCGGCGACTTCTCGGCCGCACGCAACGCATCACTGGCGGCAGCGACCGCCGACTGGGTGCTGGTGCTGGATGCGGACGAGGCCATCGCTGGTTCGGACCTGTTCCGTCTGCGCGCCATCGTGCGCGGCGAGTCGGGCGGGCCGGAAGCCGCAGGGTACGTACTCACGACCCGCAACTACACGAATGACTCCTCGATCGCCGGTTTCACCGCGAACGACGGCCAGTACGGGAGCGAGCAAGCGGGCAGCGGCTGGTATCCGAGCCGAAAAGTGCGCTTGTTCCGGAACGACCCGCGCATCCGGTTCGAGGGCGCACTGCATGAGGTCGTGGACGACGCGCTGCACCGGAATGGCATGAGCGTTGTGGCACTGGACATCCCCGTGCACCACTACGGTCCACTGCAGCTGGAGCGCGAGCGAGAGAAGGCAGCCGCGTACTATGAGTTGGCGCGCAAGAAGGCCGCCGCCACCACGCAGGATGGCAACGCACTCTACGAGCTGGCCGTTCAGGCGGGCGTCGTGGGCCGGCACGATGAGGCGGTCGAGTGGTGGACGCGCTACGTTCAGTCGCCCGGCGCCGATCGGCTGGCGCTCGCGCATATGAACCTCGGCAATTCCTATCTGGAGACATGCCAGTTCGAGCGGGCGGTGCGTGCATCTCGCGAGGCGCTGAACCATGACGCCCAGTGCCGCGAGGCGACCCACAATCTGGCGCTGGCTGAGTTGTGTCGCGGCCGCTACGGCGAGACGCTGCAGCAGTGCGAGAAGCTCCTGGCTCGCGATCCGCGCCACGCTCCGACGCTCGCGCTGATGGCGGCCGCGAGCGTGCTGGCCAAGGACGACGGGCGCTTTGCGCGCGCGGCCGACGGGCTCGATCAGTGCGGCGAGAAGCCGGCTGCGGCATTGCAGGCTTGTGCGACTCGCTTGCGCAAGGCAGGCCGTGGCGGCGACGTGCGCCGGCTGCTTGAGCGCGCGCGAGCGTTGTGGCGCGAGATGCTCACTCGCGATGGCGTGCCCGTCACCGACGCGCAGTTGGATGCACTGATCACCGAAGCATCGGGCGCCGTGCGGGTGGCCACGTCCGAACCGGCCGACGCAAGGAGTGCGGCATGATCCACGTGTATGGCGTCTGCTGGCGCGTGCCGCAGTACGTGCAGCAGACAGTCGACAGTCTGTGCCGCAACGCCAGCGAGGACTTCCGGCTGGTGGTCATCGACAACAAGAGCATCCGTTCGCGCGACATCGCGACTTGGGCCGAGCGCGCAGTCGAGCGCGGCAGCGTGGACTTGTTCCTGGGACTCGAGGACAACATCCGCGGCAACCCACTGCGCACGGGTTACGAGCTGTCTCCGCCGGATGACAGTGAGGACTTCTTCATGTTCACGGACCTCGACCTCGTCGTGCCCGACGGGCTCGACTGGATCGCGCAGACCCGCCGCATGCAGGCGGACCCTGCCTTGGTCGCATCGGGCTTCAGCCTGTCGCTCGAGAACTACGTGCCGCCCAACTCGGGCCACTCCCAGGACCCGCACGGCCACGCCATGGGCGTATGGCTCATGGGCCTGAAGCGCGCCGCATACGAACGGCACTTCTCCGACGAACTGCCGCTGGTCGACCACGTGCTGCTCAACACACTCGCCAGACACGGGCGCATCGAACGCTCCCGGCGGGAGCTCTACCACCTCGGTTGGGACCTGCACCGGGACGACCCCGAGTACTGGCAGTTGAAGCTCACGGGCATCGCGTGGAACACGAACACGCGCTGCGCGGTCGAAGTGCGGCGCGAAGGGCAGAGGGTGTGATGCGCAAGTGCCCTGTGTGCACGAAGACGTTCCCGAACTTCATCCCGATCGCCGAACCGTACGTGCGGTTACAGCACGAGCTCAACGTGCCGTATTCGCTCGAGGACTTCGAGACCATCAATCTGGGCGGCTACGGCTGCCCGCACTGCGAGGCCTCCGATCGCGACCGCCTCTATGCGCTCTATGTACGCGACCACCTGAAGTGGCCCGCGGGCGAGTTGTTGCGCGTGCTTGATATCGCGCCCGGGAAGGCACTCGCGCGCTGGCTGCGCGCGCTCCCCGATGTGGATTACCGCTCAGGCGACCTGGACCCCGAACTCGCCGACGAACAGGTCGACATCTGCGACATGCCGCAGTTCGAGGACGGTTTGTTCGACCTGATCGTGTGCTCGCACGTTCTGGAGCACGTCGCGGACGACCGCCGGGCGATGCGCGAACTATGCCGCGTGTTGTCCCCTCAGGGGCGTGCCATCCTGATGGTACCCATCATGACGACGGCCACTCACACCGATGAGGACGCCTCGATCACCGAGGCGAACGTGCGCTGGCAGCGCTTCGGTCAGGGCGACCACGTGCGCATGTACTGCAAGGCCGATTGGCTGGCGCGGCTTCAGCGCTCCGGGTGGGATGTGTCGCAATACGATGCAAACGTGATCGGCCCCGCAGTCTTCCGCGAGCACGGCATCACAGAGCGCTCGGTACTTTACGTGGGGAGTAAGCGCGCGGCGTGATGGTCGGTGGCACTTTGGTCGGCGCATGGCTCGGGCAGGCCGCCGGTGCTATCAAATTCGACATGGACACGGCGTTGGTTTTTCGGCACCGTGGTCGCCATGGACGATTCACCCGCACCCGTGCCGCCCGCAGCGGATGCCACGACAGTGGCGACGCCGGGACCCTCTGATGCGGAGGCCACCGGCGCGCGATACACGTCCGTGGCGGGCGCGTTGGTGATGGGACTCGTCGGCCCACCGCTCGCGGGAATCCTGGTCGTGATCCAGGTGCTCGTCTCGCGCGGCCTCGGCTGGCCGTCACCCGTGCAAGTACCTGCGAAACCCGAGACGGTTCTAGTGGGCCTTGTCCTCGGCGCTCTCGGCACGCTTCTCATCGTGGCGATCCCGCGCAGATTTCGCTGGCGGGAGATGGTCGAACGCTACGCCATTCGTTGGGCCGCGCTGGAGCCTATGACGTTCGCGCTCATGGTGGCTGGCAGCCTTGTGTTGATCTTTGGATCCGGCGCCCTCGGTAGCGCGCTGGTGACGATTCGACTGCTCCCAGAAGTCACCCTTTCTCAGGGCCTCCGGAACCAGGTCCTGGCCATGGAGCGCGCTCCGTGGCCGATCTTCTTCGCGATCGGTCTGGCGCATGCATTGGGACCGGGCATCGGCGAGGAACTGATGTTTCGCGGCCACGTGCAGCGAGGACTGCGGGTCAGCTTCTCTCCGTTGATTTCCATTGCGGCGACCAGCGCGTTGTTCGCCGTGTGGCACCTGCACCCGGTGCGTATGATCCTGGCATTCGGCGGCGGTTGCTGGCTGGGTTGGATCGCGTGGCGATGCGACGCCACCGGGCCGGGAATGGCCGTGCATGCCGTCACGAACTTCCTCTACTTCACCGGCAGCACTGGCTACCGCCGGCTCCGGCACCTGCCTGAACCGACGTATGACCGGTGGCCACTCGCCCAGGCTCTGCTTGTGTTCGCGGTCTGTGCGCTGCTCGCGGCCCTGATCGCGCGAGTGCTGACGAAGCGCCTATCCGAAGCGCCCGATCGCCGAGAAAGCGCGAGCCTGAACCCACTCAGTTGATCGGCTGGGTGACGAATCCGGAGTCGGCCGTCGTCATTGGTGCTAGTGTGCAAACAGCATCAGGGTACCGAAGCTCCTCGCACAACGGATGGCACGTCATGGGCGACAAGTCCCCGAAGTCGAAAGAGCGCGACAAGAAGCAGGCTGCCGCAGGCAAGTCGCAGAAGCAGGCCGCCGCTCACGCAAAGGCGAACCCCGCGCCCGTCGAGCTGGGCAAGAAGAAGCGCTGACCGGGGCGTCCCGGGCGAGTCTGTGCCCGGGTACATGTGGCTGGCGCGTGGTTTCGACGCGGTACGTGTGGGGCGCTGAGTTGTTGGACAGCGCCCGCGCTACTTGGCTCCGGTATGCCCGAAGCCGCCCACGCCACGCGTCGTGGCAGTGAGCGTCTCGGCCTCGACCCACTCCACCCGGGGCACGCGAGCAAGCACGAACTGCGCGATGCGCATACCGCGCTCGATCACGAACGGCTCGGCACCCAGGTTCTGCATGATGACGCGAATTTCGCCGCGATAGTCCGAGTCGATGGTGGCAGGGCTGTTGGGCAGCGTGATGCCGTGCTTGGCGGCGAGCCCTGAGCGCGGACGCACCTGCATCTCGAAGCCGGGCGGCACTTCGATGGTGAGTCCGGTGGGCACCAGCGTGATGGCACCGGGCGCGAGCGTGAAAGGTGTGTCGACGGCGGCACGCACGTCCATCCCCGCGGAGCCTTCGGTCTCGTAGGCCGGGAGCGGCAGGCCGTCGGCGTGGGGCAGGCGGACGATACGCACATGGATGTTCGGGGCAGGGGTCATGTTCGGCAGCCTACTTGAAATAGCGAAAGACGGGGGAATCATCTCCCCCGCCTCTCGTGTTCGGGCTCTGACCGTTCCCGACCCCTCCGCCGGCTGGTGCCGAGCGGAGGGTCGAATCAGTCAGCCCGGATGAAGCTCTACCCGCTTCTTACTTCGAGCCGCCGAAGTAGAAGTGGAAGCCGATGTTCGAGATACCGAAGTCCTCGCTCTCGAACGACGTCGACTTCGTGCCCGCCTGGTCCGGATCGACCGACTTGAACACGACGCCGTGTGCGGCCTGGACGCTGAAGCGATCGGTGAAGAAGTACTCGACACCGAACGAGCCGCTGACCCAGAACTGCGTCTGCTTGTTGTCCGGCGCCGGCACGGTCGGCGCCGGCGACGAGGCGTACGTGAAGCCCGGGCGGACGAAGAACTTGGCGCTGCCCGACTCGGCCACGACGAACGGCAAGCCGGCGTCGAAAACGTACGATGTCTGCGAGTCACCGCCATCGGGCTTGTTGTAGTTCAGGCCCAAGCCGGCGTCGAGCGCGACCTTGTCGGTGAACCAGATGCGGCCGCCGACCGGAGCGGCCGCGCGAAAGTAGCCCAGACCATACTGACCAGCAGCAGCGAAGGACGGCAGCGCCGAGACCGCCAGCAGCATGGCGGCGGCGAGGAAGCTCTTGCGGAAACTCATGGGGTAAGGCTCCTGTATGAGAATGAGACGGTTCGGTCAGAGACTCGTTGGCACCTCATGCGCGGGATCACCGTGCACGGCGCGTTCAGATGCGTGGGGTACGATGCAGTTTCAGATGCCAGGTAGTCTTTGACACGGACGTGATGCGGCAACGCCCCGGCTTCTTCCATGAGCTTCGGAGATCGCGTCGCTCATTTAGATGGTTACCGCCCATGCGTTGCCAAGGAACCTCTTCGGGTGGATCCATTGCCCGACATTCCATAGAGTCCACGACGAGCACCGCCTCCGGGCACCGGCCTGTTGCGCAGAGAGGATCTCGGATCAGCGAGCGGCGCGACACTTGTGCGCGCGGCGACCCTCGAGGCGGGGCCGCAGCGCCCCGTTCGTCGCGCCCCCACCCGCGCTGGCCCGGCATCCAACCTCGCATCGCCCCGTCCCGGCCGTTCCCCGGCTAGCCTGCGTGCTCCGGGCGTTCTCGCGTTCATCAGGAGGCCAGCCGCTTGCCTCGGGCACGTACGGGCTGCACATGATACCGGGCAAGGAATCGTGGACGATCATCTTCAGCCACAACAGCACGTCGTGGGGAAGCTTCAGTTACGACCCCAAGGAAGACGCGCTGCGCGTGACGGTGAAGCCCGCGGAGTCCGAATACCACGAGTGGCTGACCTACGAGTTCACGGATCGGCAGCCCGACAAGACCACCTGTGCGCTCAAGTGGGAAAAGCTCGCCATCCCGTTCACGATCTCGGTGCCGAACATCAACGAGCTGTACTTCGCGCAGATCCAGCGCGAGATGCGCAACGAGCAATCGTTCACGTGGGTCAACTGGGAGCGCGCCGCGCAGTTCTGCCTGAGCAACAAGATCCACCTGGATCAGGGTCTGGTGTGGGCGCAGGGCGCGGTGACCACGCCGTTCTTCGGCGAGGCCAACTTCACCACGCTCAAGACCCTTGCGCAGCTGCAGATCGCGAACGGCCAGAATGAACTGGCGATGAAGAACCTCGAGCAAGCCATGACCATGTCGGGCGTTTCCGCGCTCGCGGTCCATCAGTTCGCACGTGAACTGCAGGGCATGAACGAGAACGCGCTGGCGATGAACGTGTTCCAGATGAACGCCAGGCGCTTCCCGAACCAGTGGCCCGTGAACCTGGGGCTGGCGCGCGGTTACGCCGTGCGGGGCGACAAGGCCAAGGCAATCGCAACCGCCAAGCTGGCACTCAAGCAGGCCCCCGACGAACCGTCACGCAAGAACGTCGAGAGCCTGATCCAGCAGTGGAGTGCACCGGCCACGAAGTGACCTCTGCAGCCACCCCCGTGCGCTTCACTCCCTGATCAGCACCACGCGTGCGCGCTCGATACGTCGCAGGTCCGCGTAGAACGCTCTCACGTCCGGATAGCGCGCCGCGGGCAATCGCATCGCGCTTGTGTGCCAGCGTCGACGATACACGAACTCCGACCCGTCCATCGCCC